>JAVKDQ010000184.1:0-38049 GCA_040222155.1 Roseovarius sp. | reverse complement strand
AATAGCCCGTCACCACAGCGACGGCGGTGATGGAAGACCACGGCAGCGGGTCGCTCAGATAGGGCCAGCGGTGCTTGCCCTCGAGCAGGTTGGCGGTGAAGCCCAGCATGAATTCGAGCGGCACCTCCGCGAACCAGCGGGTGATCTGGTTGATATGCAGCGTGTCGATGACGATCACGTTGAAGAAATAATCGAGCCAATCCGCGGCGGGCGGAATCCATGCCTCGGGCAGCCGGATCAGGAAATCGGGCAGAACGGGCTTGGCCACGCAAAGCAGCACGGCCAAAGCCAGCAGGATGCGCAGAACGCGGTCGCGCGCCACGCCGGGTTCGCGGTGGACGGTATTCAGCGCGACATCGGCCATCTCACTCTGACCCCAGCAGCACGTCGAGCGCCTTTCGCCTGTGCAGCACGCCCACCACCTTGCCCGAGGCATCGGCCACCGGCAGGTGCTCGCGCGGGTCGTTCACGAGGTTGCGCGCAAGTTGCAGGATCGTGGCGCTGGCGGCCACTGGCGTGCCCTCGAGAGCCGCGCCATTGACCGGCCCGGCGAGCGAGCCCGCATGCACCACGCGGGCCTTGTCCACGTCCTCGGTGAACTTGCGCACATATTCCGTCTGCGGGTCAAGCACGATCCGGTCGGGCGTGTCGCATTGCTCCACCGCGCCGTCCTTCATGATTGCAATGCGGTCGGCCAGCCGGAGGGCCTCGTCGAAATCGTGGGTGATGAACACGATGGTCTTGCCCAGCATCTCCTGAAGCCGCAGGAACTCGTCCTGCATCTCGCGGCGGATGAGCGGGTCGAGCGCCGAGAAAGGCTCGTCGAGAAACCAGATGTCGGGTTCGATGGCAAGCGAACGGGCGATGCCCACGCGTTGCTGCTGCCCGCCCGAAAGCTCGCGCGGAAAGTAATCCTCGCGCCCGCTGAGCCCCACCAGTTCGATCACCTCGAGCGCGCGCTTGCGCCGGGCGTGCGGATCCTGCCCGCGCATCTCGAGCGGGAAGGCCACATTCTGCAGCACGGTGCGGTGCGGCAGCAGGCCGAAGGACTGGAAGACCATCCCCATCTTCGAGCGGCGCAGCTCGATCAGCTCGCGCTCGGGCAGCGCCATGATATCCTGCCCCTCGATCTCGATGGTGCCGCCGGTGATGTCGTGCAGCCGAGAGAAGCATCGCACCAGCGTCGACTTGCCGGAGCCCGAAAGCCCCATGATCACCAGCATCTCGCCCCGCGCCACGTCGAGCGAGACATCCTTCACCCCGGCGATATAGCCATCGGCGCGAATGTCGTCATAGCCGTGGCCCTCGGGCATCTGCCGCAGATACTGCCTCGGGTTCGGGCCGAAGAGCTTCCAGGCGTTCCGGCAGGAAATGACGGGGGCTTCGGTGCTCATATGGGCCGACTTTCGCTTTTTGGGCGGGGCATCCGCTGCGGGCATGATCGCTGTTCCGGCGTCTGCGCCGTCATGTCCGAAGGGCGCGCGCGCCGTCTTCTCGCCTGGTGTGAAACCCGCCCGACGCACAGATGCGGCCGGGCGGGCAAAGGGGCGTGGCCCTTAGTTGGAGGCGTTGGGCATCCAGCCGCGCCACACATCCTCGTTGTCTTCGAGCCAGATCTCGGCGGCCACCTCGGGCTCGTATTCCTCGATATCCACGAGCTTCGCCATCTCGGCGATCTGCGCGTTGGTGAAGGAGATCCGCGTCAGAAGCTCATAGGCGTTCGGCCACTTGTCGGGCATTCCGTCCCATGCCGCCTTCTTCAGGTAGCCATCCGCCGGATTGCCGCACTCGTAGAGCGCATCCTTGACCGGGCCAACCGCCGGATCCTTGTCGCAGCCATCTTCCCATGTCGGGAATTCGACAAACTCGCCCGGCCAGACCGCCTCGGCGAAGTTGGGCGTCCAGTTGAACACCAGCACGGGCGTCTTGTCGGCCTCGGCCGCGCCGATATGCGCCCAGAGGGCGGCGGCGGAGCCCGCGTTCTTGACCACGTAGTTCAGCCCGAGCGCCTCGGCGCGTTCCTTGCCGTGCTTGAGCCAGTCCACCGGGCCATCGAGAAAGAGCCCCTTGTCGCCGGTCTCTGGCGTGGCGAAGAGATGCGCGCAGTCGTTGAGCGCCTCCCACGAGGGCAGGCCCGGGCAGGCATCCTTCGTCCACATCGGATACCACCAGTCCTCGCGCGTCACCGCGTCATGATCGCCGGCATCGTGCAGACCGCCCTTCTCCAGCGCGGCGCGGAACGAGGCGCCAAACGCGCCTTCCCACACCTCGAGCTCCAGCGCCACGTCGCCCAGCCGCACCGATTCGTAAACCGCCTGGCTGTCGGTGGTGACGAACTCCACGTTGTTGCCCATCATCTCGAACATCTGGCCCACCGCGTGGCTCATCACGATCTGGCTCGACCAGTTGTGCAGCGGAATGACGATCGGCTCCTGCGAGTCGGTCTTGGTTTCGGCGAAGGCCGGAAGCGCCAGCGCCCCCGCGATCACCGCTGTTGTCAACAATCTCATTTCAAATCTCCCTATCGAGTTCCGCGGTTCGGGCCGCGATTTCATTTTGCGCCTCGGGCGCCGTGGCAACCTCCGTGCAGAAAGACATCCGAGGGTGCGTTTCCAAGGCCATGCGGCCCGCCCTGCCGGTAATCCAGATCACTTGAAACACGCACATATCGAACGGCATCGCAGTAAATGAGAGAAGCCCTCTCTTCGGCTGCGTTGTCATCGACAGGCTGAACCCAAACAAGACAACAGCGGGGTCGCAATGTTCACTGTAAAGAACACTTTGCCTTTTGAGAACCCGGTTTGTATGCGCAGGAGCGATTTCAAGCAAAATTCAGACTGAATATCCTTTACGTAAGATATTTTTTCGGTCTTAGTAGGGGTAATTGCCGGATTCCGATCCTCAAATGTTCTTTATAAAGAACACTCTCCAATCCGGCCACAGCAAGGGAGCAAACCCGATGACCACGCCTTCACGAGTAGTTGTTGCCGATTTCGAGGAGCCGGGCTGGGATTACGGGCTGATCAAATCGCCCTTCCATGCATTCCACAAGGCAAACGGCGCGCATTACACCGTGTATAACGCACGGCTGATGCCGGTGAGCCAGAAGATCGACCGCCACGAGGGCTACCGCGCCCTGCGCACCGGGCTCACCATCCTCGACACCGGCGAGCGGCCCACCGAAATCTCCGGCCCAGATGCGGAGGCCTTCTGCAACAAGCTCTTCGCCCGCGACATCTCCAAGCTGAAGGTGGGTCGCTGCACCTACGGGCTGCTGCTCTATCCCAACGGGACCTTCCTCTGCGACGGCGTGCTGATGCGCCTTGCCGCAGATCGCTTCTGGTACGTGCAGGCCGATGGCCCGGTGGTGGCCTGGATGATCGCCCATTCGGAGGGCATGGATGTCACCCTTAGCGACCCGAAATCATGGGTCACCCAGATCCAGGGGCCGCGCGCGCTCGAGATGCTCGCCAAGATCTGCGAGGGCGGCGCGCCCGAACCCTTCGGCTACTACGCCTGTGCCGAGGCCACCATCAACGGCGTGCCCATGATTCTCTCGCGCACCGGCTACACGGCGGAGCTCGGCTTCGAGTTCTACACGCCCGATTACGACAGCTTCGATGGCGCCGCGATGTGGACCTACCTGCAAGAGGCGGGCCGCGAGTTCGGCATGGAGGTGATCGGCCTCGATTCGCTCGACGCGCGACGGATCGAGGCGGGCATCCTCAACAACATCTCCGACATGGACGACACGATGAACCCCTACCAGGCCGGGCTCGGCAGCTTCATCAAGCTCGACGGGCCGGATTTCATCGGACGCGATGCTCTGATGGCGCTCTCCGAGCAAGACAGGCAGCCGCTGCTTTCGGGCCTGCGCTGCGCCACCGCCGAGCCCCTCATCGGCGCCGATCTCATGGCGGGCGGCAGCCGGATCGGCCATGTCACCGCGGCATCGTGGAGCCCGTTCCTCGGCGAGGGTGTCGCGATCGTGCGGCTCACCGAGGGCGGCCATGCCGCGCGCACCGATGTTCAGGTGCACGGGCGCGACGGCGCGCTGCATTCGGCGCGGCTGGTGAGCCTGCCGATGTATGACGAGGAAAAGAAGATTCCCCGCGGGCTCGAAACCGCCCTGCCCGAGATCAGCAGCGCCGCCTGAGCGGCCGGCACGGCGCGGTCGGGGCCATGCCGCCCGGCCCGCGCCCTACTCCACCCGACCCTCGCGCGCGCCGAACCTGTCGAGCACGTTGCGGGTGACCCGCTCCACCTGCGCATCGCCCCGCACAAGCCCCGCCACCCATTCGCAGGTGGCGGCCGTAAAGATCTCGCCCGCGCCCCGCCGCCAAGACACGATCATCCCCGAACCCCGGCTGCTCGAGGCAAGCGTCTCCGGCGTCACCGCGCAATGCAGCCCCTCCGCCGTGAAGGCGGCATCGGCCTCGCCGATATAGAGCGTCTGCCCCCAGACCCCGTGATCCGCCTCGGCGCTGGTGGCGAGCCCCATCGCGAGAATCTCGATCTCGGGCACCGCGCCATCGGTACAGGCGGGAAATGGCAGGCCGTCCTCGATGCGATAGTCGAGCCCGTCCACCTCGTAGCCGAAGATCCGCGCGCCCGCGCCCAGCAGGTCGCCATAGCCAAGCCCCGCCCCCGCGAAGGCCCAATGCCCGGGCCGGTAGACGGTGAAGCCCCCAGCGCCCGCCCCCGCGCAATGGCCGAGCCCCGCATAGATGCCGCGCAGCGCGTTCACCCCGAAGGTGAGCGCCCCGGGCCGGTTCACCGGCGCGAGCTCCATCGCCCCGGTCACGAGATGTTCGGCCTCGGTGCCCATCAGCGGGTCGTCGGTGGTGGCGCGATACTTGTGGCACACCTGCCGCCGCCCCTCGTCCTCTATCCGCGTCTGCCACATGAAGTTGCCCGCGAAGCGCGCCACCCTGCCGCCACCCTCCACGTAGCGCTCCACGGCATCCCGCATCTCGGCGCTCCAGTATTCGTCATGCCCCACGAAAACAGCGCAGGCATGGCGCGCGAGCAGCTCCGGGTGGTTCTGCAGGTCGTGCTGGGCCACGATGTCGAAGGCATAGCCCTCGCGCTCGGCCCATCGCGCGAAAGGGCGCTCGTAGCTGGCCCATCCGGCGGAGGCGTATTTCTTCGAATAGCCGTAGGCATAGGCCCATTCCATGTAGGGGTAGCGCACCATCTCGCCGGGCCTCGGCGACCGCTCCGGCAGCGCCCGGGGCGCGCCCTCTGGCAGCCGGCAGAAGCCCCGGCTCCACGGCCGCTGGGTGGAGAGCACGGGCGAAAACGCATCGCCCCCGGGCCCCGCGATCCCCTCGTAATGGTTCGACCCGCCCCAGCAGTTATAGGCCAGCCACGTGCCCGTGGCGCAGACCAGCACGTAGGGCCGCTCGGCGCCCGGCGCGCTGCGCAGGAGGAAGAGGTGATGCTCCTCCACCACGTCCTCCCCGCGCCGCGCCCGGAAGGTCACGCGGTAGCCGCCCGGCCGCCAGTCTGCCGGGATGGTGAAGGCATGGGCCTCGGGCCAGCCGCAGCCCGCGACAGAGCAGTCGCGCGGCGTGTCGTGGTGGCGGCCCGCGAGGCCGGTCTCGCGCAGAAGCGGCTCGTAGCAGAGCCCGTCCCGCCCGATCTCGAGCTCCCATTCCGGCGCGGTGGTGGAGACGTGCAGCGCCACCCGCTCGCCCGGCGCGTAGCTCATGCGCGGGGTGTAGCCCCAGATCTCGAGCACCGCGTCATCGCGCGCGGGGCCGATGTAGTAATGGTCGAGGATATGGCGCGCCCGGGCGCGGGTGCGGGGCGTGATGGCGGGACCTGGGCCGTCCTCTGTCATCGTCTTACTCCGGCAGGTAGCGCTCCGACCAGCTCTCGCCGGCCGCGCCCGCCGAGATCATGGACTGGATCTCGCCCTGGTGATAGCCCAGCCGCGACAGGATCGCCCGCGTATCCTGCCCGTATTTCGGCGCGGGGCCCGGCAGGGTGATGCGCGCCCTGTCGGGGCGCACCGCGTTGGGCGCCACCAGATCCACCCAGCGGCCCATAGGGTGGGCGTCGTGGCGAAGGGCGCGATAGGTGGCGCGCGTCAGATCGGGGGCGCCGTCGCTTTCGAGGTGCAGCGCCGCCTCTCGCGTGCCGTGCAGCGAACCGAGCGGGACGATGCCCGCCGAGCCACCCGCGAAGGCGCGCGCCCATTCCGCCACGGGCTTCAGGGCAAAACGCCCGGCCAGGGCCTCGGTGAGCGCCGCCTCCTCGAGCCCTGCCAGATCGGCCAGTTCCGGCACCCGCGCCAGCGCCGCCCCCCGCTCGGTGGGCGCGGCAAAGAACATCCAGCCATCGGCGGCCTCGTAACATTGGTAGAACGGCCCCCAGCCCCGCGCCTGCCGGCCCGAGGGCTCGTCGAAGGGCGCGCGGCCCGGATGGTCATACATGAACTGCGCCTGAATCATCTCGCCCGCCGCCGCCAGCGCCGCGCGGGCGATACCGCCCTCGCCGGTGCGCCCGAGCCGCTCCATCGCGGCGCCCAGCGCGACGCAGGCGCAATAGCCCGTCAGCACGTCGATCGTGCCGAAATGCGCGTGTTCCTCCGGCGTCTCCGGCCCGCCGCCGAAGCGCGTCATCACGCCGGTGGCCGCCTGCGCGAGGTCGTCATATCCAAGATGATCCGATTTCGGCCCCCGGCGCGGCCCGCCGAAGGCATCGAGCTGCACGAGGATGAGGCGCGGGTTGGCCGCCTTCAGTCGCGCCTCGGTGAGGCCCAGCGCCTCGCGCTGTGCGTCGGTGCCGTTCATGGTGATCACATCCGCCTCGCCCACCAGCCGCCAGAACACCTCCTGCCCCGCCGCGCTGCGCAGATCGAGCAGGATGTTCTCCTTGCCGCGCTGCGCGTGCAGCCCGAAAACCACCGCGTTCCACGGGTCGACCGAGGGGCGCACCGGCTGCACCAGCGTCACCGTCGCGCCGAAGCGCGCGAGCGTCGAGCCGATGGTGGGCCCGGCGATCACGTTGGTGAGGTCGAGCACCTTCAGCCCGTCGAGCCAGCCACCGCCCGCGCCGCCGGTGCCAGCCGGCGCCGCGCGCGGCGCCTCGGCCAGAAGCGCGGGCAGATCGGGGAGCAGGTCGTCCGCGTCCGGCCCCGCGCGCTTTTCCATCGCGCCCGCATCCTCGGCGAGCCACGCCACATTGCCCATCTGCCGCATCCGCCCATGGCGCGGGTCGTCCAGTTCGAGCACCAGCCCGGAGGCCAGCGCATGGGGGTCGGCGAGCCACTCGGCGGTGCTGCGCTGCGCCGTGGCAGGCGCCTTTGCCGCTCCGAAAAGCGCCTCCCATTCCCAAGAGGGCCGGGCGAGAAACGCCGCCTTCATCGCCTCCGATACCCGCGCCCTGTCGCGCGCGCCCACCGGGTAGTTGCGCAGCGACCATTCGTCGGGCCAGTCGGCGCAATCGAGATAGGCGTCGAAATCGGGCAGCTCCACCAGCAGCGCGTCGAGCCCCAGCACCTTGAGCACCCGCGCCGGATGCGTGGCGATCGAACCCGCCACCACGTAGAAGCCCCGCCCGTCGGCGCAGGTATAGGTGCGGTAGAACGGGTCGAGAAACTCCGAAAGCTGCGCGTAGCCGAGATCGTTGGGCAGGCCCAGCCGCGCGCGCCGCTCGAGCTCCACCTCGCGGGGAGACTTGTAGCGCTCCGGGTAATTCTCGATCTGCTCGCAATTGTAGACGAGCCCCTCGAAGAGCGCCGAGGCGAGCGGCACCTCCACATGCGCGCCGCCCATCCGCCCGCGTGCCCCGAGCGCGAAGAGCACCGACATCGCGCCGAAAGCCGCGCCATAGGCCGAGGCGAGCCCCAGCGGCGTGAAGGAGGGGTTGATGCCCATGAGCCGCCGGTTGAGCCCCATGTCGGTGAATTGCCCGGTGCGCGCGGCAATCAGCGCCTCCCAGGCCGGCAGCCCCTCGAACTCGGGATCGGCAGAGGCGAAGCCGGGCAGCGAGAGGCTGACGATCGCGGGGTTGACCTTCCGCAGATCGTCGGCGCCGAGCCCCAGCCGCGCCATGACACCGGGGCGGAAATTCTCCAGCACCACATCCGCGCGCGCCACGAGCTGCAGCGCCGTCTCGCGCCCCTCGGGCGACTTGAGGTCGAGCGTGAGCGCCCGCTTGCCGCGCGAGAGCATGTCGAAGGCGGGGGTCTTCCAGCGCGGCCCGCCGGGCGGGTCGATGCGGATCACTTCGGCGCCCATGTCCGCCAGCATCATGCCCACCAGCGGGCCGGCGAGATACTGCCCGAAATCGAGCACGCGAATATGAGAAAGCGGACGGTCTGGCATGGGGCGCAGCCTTTCGGGCGAGGTGTCTGACGACAAGCACTCTAGAAAGCGCGGCCCGGAGCATTCATAGTCATCCTGCCAAAAACATGCGTGATCCTGCCAATGCGCCCCGTCGAGATTTCTGTCCTGCTCTACGATACCTTCTCCAACATGGTGCTCGCCTGCCTGCTCGAGCCGCTGCGCGTGGTTCGCGACCAGAGCGGCGCGCCCATCCGCTGGACGATCCTCACCGAAGGCGACCGCACGATCACCAGTTCGAGCGGGCTCACCGTGACCCCCGAGGCGGCCGCGCGCGACATGGGGCAGGCCGATCTGGTGCTCGTCGTGGGCGGCGACAGCTTCCGCGCGCGCAAGCCCCCGGCCGCGCGCCGGGCGCTCGAGCTGCTCATGCGCAACGCCACCGTCATCGCGGCCGATACCGGCGCATGGACGCTGGCGCAGGCGGGATTCCTGCAGGGGCGCCGCGCCACGCTCCACTGGCAGGTGCTCGAGGAATTCGCCGAGGAGTTTCCCGAGGTGGAGGTCAGCGCCGAGCGCTACGTGCAGGATGGCCGCTTCTGGACATGCGGCAGCGCGGCAGCGGCGCTCGATCTCATGCTCGTCTATATCCGCCGCGAGTTCGGCGCGGCGGCGGCCTTCGACGCGGGCGCGATGTTCCTGCACGACAACGCCCGCCGGCACGGCGCCTCCTACCCCGCGCAGGCGCTCGATCATGCGGTCTCGCCGAAGCTCAAGCAGGTGATCGGGCTGATGTCGGGCGCGCTCGAGGCGCCGCTCACCCTGCCGGCGCTGGCCCGGCGGGCCAGCATTTCCGAGCGCGGGCTGCACCGGCTCTTCCGCGCCGAGCTCGGGCTTACCCCGGGGCGCTACTACCTGCTCCTGCGCCTCGCCCGGGCGCGCGAGCTGCTGCGCCAGAGCGCGCTCGCCCCCGGCGAGATCGCGCTGCGCTGCGGCTTTGCCAGCGCGACAACCCTCTCGCAAAGCCTCAAGGCGCAGTTCGGCACCGGCTTGCGGGGCTTTCCGCGAAACGCCTCCCGCCCGGAGTGAACGCCCGCGCGGCGCGGCGAAGGGGGTTTCCGCCCCCGCGCCGGGCAGGGATGGCAGGGGCACAGACCCGGAGACAGACCCATGAACGCCGTCACCCACGATGCGATCCGCGCCCCCATCGGCCGCCACGGCGCCGTGCGGGCATGACCCGCGGCAGCGAAGCCAGCCCCCGCGAGATGCGCTGGGAGATAGACGGGCTCAGCCTCGCCGGCCTCGCTTGGGGCCCCGAGAGCGGCACGCCGGTGCTCGCCCTGCATGGCTGGATGGATCACGCGGCGAGCTTCGCCGAGCTCGCCCCGCGCCTCACCGGCTGCCGCGTGGTGGCGCTCGATCTGAGCGGTCAGGGCCTGAGCGGGCACCGCGCTGCCCATGCGAGCTACAACATCTGGGATGACCTCCCCCAGATCGCGGGGCTGCTCGATGTGCTCGGCTGGCCCGATTGCGTGCTCCTCGGCCATTCGCGCGGCGCCAATATCGCGGGGCTCTTCGCTGCGGCCCAGCCCCACCGGGTGCGCGCGCTCGTGGCGCTCGATTCGCTGGTGCCGGAGCCCGTGCCGGAGGAGGCCGTGATCGAGACCCTGCGCGCCTTCATCGAGGAGGGCCGCGCCCGGCAAGCGGCCAGTCCCCGCGTCTACGACGCGCCCGAGGGCTACATCGCCCGCCGGATGCGGCAGGGCAATGCGCGCGCCGTGGCCGAGGCGCTCTCGGAGCGCGCGCTCGAGCCCTCCCCCGGCGGCTTCCGCCTGCGCGGCGACGCGCGCCATTTCGCAAGCTCGGCGGTCAAGCTCACCCGAGGGCAGGTCGAGGCGGTTCTGCGCGCGCTCCGCTGCCCGGTGCTCAACATCTGGGCCAGCGAAGGCGTGCGCCACTCGCGGCGCATGCCGGGCGACCCGGCACAGCTTGGCCACGCTCTCGTCGCCGATTACACCAGCCTCGAGATAGCCGGAGATCATCACTTTCACATGGAGCCCCGCGCGGCCGGCGAGATCGCCTCCGCGATCGAGGCGTTTCTCGCCCGGCTAGGCTAGGGCGTCGTGATCGGCGGAGGCTTGCGCCGCTTGCCCGAGAGCGCGTTGCCCGCGATGGCCGCCAGCAGCACCGCCCCGCCCAGGAGCGTGTTGGCGCTCGCCACTTCGCCCAGGAGAAGCCACACCCAGAGCGGCCCGAGCAGCACCTCCGCAAGCGAGAGCAGCGTGAGTTCGGCGGCCGGAAGGCTGCGGGAGCCGATCGTGTAGAGGATGAGCCCCGCCCCCACCTGGAACACGCCCATGCCCAGCGCGACCCCGCCATCCTGCACCGAAAGCACCAGCGGCAGGCCGAGGCCAAGGCAGATGACAATCGTGATGAGCATGCCGAAGATACCGGAGAGAAAGACGCAGGGCAGCATCTCCGAGGATTTCCCCCAGCGCAGCGCCACCGTGAAGACCGCGAAGCCGAAAGCCGAGCCCAGTGCCGCGAGGCTGCCCTTCAGCGCCACCCCGCCGGATTTGTCGGCCACCATGATCGCGATACCGCCGATCGCCACCACGATGGAAATCCACGTCGCCACGCGCACCTTCTCGCGCAGCACCACCCAGCCGAGCACTGCCGCCATGAAGGGCGCGGTCGCGAAGAGCAGCATGGCATTGGCCACCGAGGTGGCCTGTATCGCGTAGATGCCACCCGCATAGGCCGCGACCAGCGACAGCCCCGCGATGACCGAGGGCAGCCCCGAGCGGCGCAGATGCGCGAAAGGGCTCTCGCCCGAGCGCAGCCAAACCACCACGTAAAGCAGCACCGAGAGGCTGAACGAGCGGTAGAGCAGGATCTGCCACACGACCGCATCCTCGATCAGGCGGATGCCGAGCCCGACGGTAGACCACAGAACGCCCGCCATGAATACGAAGAGCACACCATGCCGGTGTTCCTGGGCAATCGCGGGGCCGGGCGTCGTTTCCGTCATTGGCAGCCTTTCGGAGAGGGCGGCCCTGCGCAGCGCGCCCGGCCGTCTTGCCGGGAGCCTAGAGCAACCAAATCCGCTTGGCGAGAGGGAGAGGCCGCCTCAGCCCAGTGCGGAAACACCGCCGTCTTCTTCACCGTGCCGTAGACGAAGCTCGTGTCGATCGAGGCGATACATCCGATCGGGTGAATGCGGGTGCGGATGAAGCTTTCGTAATCGTCGAGATCGGCCACCAGGACACGCAGCTGGTAATCCGTCTGCCCGGTCAGGACGTGGCATTCGAGCACCTCCTCCATCGCCTTCACCCGCGCCTCGAAATGGCGCACATCCGTCTCGTTGTGGCGCTCGAGCTTGATGCGCACGAACACCGTCACCGGCAGGCCGTAGCGCGCGGCATCGGCGCTGGCCGCATAGCCCTGGATGGCGCCGCTGGCCTCGAGGTTGCGCACCCGGCGCAGGCAGGGCGAGGGCGAGAGATTCACCTCCTCCGCGAGATCCTGGTTGGTGATGCGCCCGTTGCGCTGCAGGGCGCGGATGATCTGGCGATCCTTGCTATCCATTTCGGGGCTCCTTGGCATATTCTGCCAATTTCATGCCTCATCTTGGCATCATTTGCAATTTCTCACGCGCAGGCAAATGGCATGATGCGCCCAACCCCGACCAAGGAGAGAGAGCATGACCGACCGTTCCAAGGGCTTCGCCACCCGCGCCATCCACCACGCCTATGACCCGCTCGAGAACGAGGGCGCGCTCACCCCGCCGCTGCATCTCACCTCCACCTTCGCCTTCGAGAGTGCAGAGGCGGGCGGCGAGATGTTCGCGGGCGAGCGTCAGGGCCACATCTATTCGCGCATTTCCAACCCCACGCTCGACCTCGTCGAGCGCCGCGTCGCCACGCTCGAGGGCGCCGAGGCCGGGCTGGCGCTTGCCTCCGGCATGGGCGCGATCACCGCCACGCTCTGGACGCTCCTGAGCCCCGGCGACGAGCTCATCGTCGACGAAACGCTCTATGGCTGCACCTTCGCCTTCATGCGGCACGGGCTCGCCAAATGGGGCGTCACCGTCACCCATGTCGATCTCACCGCGCCCGAAAACCTGCAAGACGCCATCGGCGACAAGACCCGCGTCGTCTATTTCGAAACCCCGGCCAACCCCAACATGCGGCTCGTGGATATCGCCGCCGTGGCCGAGATCGCCCATCGCGCGGGCGCCGAGGTGATCGTCGACAACACCTACGCCACGCCCTATCTCACTCGCCCCATCGAGCTTGGCGCCGATCTGGTGGTGCATTCGGCCACCAAGTATCTCGGAGGGCATGGCGACCTCGTGGCGGGCCTCGTGCTGGGCCGCGCAGAGCAGATCGGCGAGATCCGCCTCGTCGGCATGAAGGACATGACCGGCGCGGTCATGGCCCCCTTCAACGCCATGCTCATCCTGCGCGGGCTTAAAACGCTGGCCCTCCGTATGGAGCGGCATTGCGCGAGCGCGGCCGTCATCGCGGACTGGCTCGAGGCGCATCCCGCCGTGCGCCGCGTGCATTATCCGGGGCTCGAGAGCTTCCCGCAGCACGCGCTGGCCCGGCGCCAGATGGCCCTGCCCGGCGGCATGATCGCCTTCGAACTCGCGGGCGGCATGGAGGCGGGCAAGAGCATGATGAACCGGCTCGGCATGATCGGGCGCGCCGTGTCGCTGGGCGATGCCGAAACCCTCATCCAGCACCCCGCCTCGATGACCCATTCCACCTACACGCCCGAGGAGCGCGCCGCGCATGGCATCGGCGATGGCCTCATCCGCCTCTCCGCCGGGCTGGAAGAGGTGGAAGACATTCTCGCAGATCTGGAACAGGCCCTGCCGCGTCATGTAGAACAGGCCGCAGCCTGAGAGAGCACGCCGCCCACCCCGAGGAGAGCCCCATGCGCGACGACACCCATCACCTGAAGACGATCGAGCAGCGCCTTCTGTGGCTGTCGCACTGGATGATCCACCACGCCAACCATGTCCGGCCCAAGGTGGATGGCATCAAGGTGGGCGGGCATCAGGCGAGCAGCGCCTCGATGGTGTCGATCATGACCGCGCTCTACTTCTCCGCGCTCCGCCCCGAGGACAGGGTGGCGGTGAAGCCCCATGCGAGCCCGGTCTTCCATGCCATCCAGTATCTCATGGGCAACCAGAGCCGCGCGCGGATGGAGGCCTTCCGCGGCATGGGCGGGGTGCAGAGCTACCCCAGCCGCACCAAGGATGTGGACGATGTCGATTTCTCCACCGGCTCCGTGGGCCTCGGCGTGGCGATCACCGCCATGGCCTCGCTGGTGCAGGATTACATCGCCGCCAAGCACTGGGGCGAGGGTGCGCCGATGGGCCGGATGGTGGCCCTCGTGGGCGATGCCGAGCTCGACGAGGGCAACATCTACGAGACCCTGCAGGAAGGCTGGAAGAACGACCTGCGCAACTGCTGGTGGATCATCGACTACAACCGCCAGTCGCTCGACGGGGTGGTGCGCGAGGGGCTCTTCGAGCGGGTGGAGAAGATCTTCGACGCCTTCGGCTGGGAGGTGGTGCGCGTCAAGTATGGCGCCCTCCAGCGCGCGGCCTTCGCCGAGCCCGGCGGCGAGAAGCTGCGCGCCTGGATCGACGCCTGCCCCAACCAGCATTACGCGGCGCTCACCTTCATGGGCGGCGCGGTCTGGCGCAAGCGGCTGATGGACGATCTCGGCGATCAGGGCGACGTGACGGCGCTTCTCGAGCGCCGCAGCGACGCGGAGCTGGCCGCGCTCATGGAGAACCTCGGCGGCAACTGCGTCGAGACCATGGCCGATGTCTTCGCCGCCATCGACCACGACAAGCCCACCTGCTTTCTGGCCTACACCATCAAGGGCTGGGGCACGCCCATCGCCGGGCACAAGGACAATCACGGCGGGCTGATGACCGGCGCGCAATTCGCCGCGTGGCAGGCCCATATGGGCGTGCCCGAGGGCGCCGAATGGGAGCCGATGGCAGCGGTCGAAGACCCCGAGAGCCTGCGCGCCTTCCTCTCGCAGGTGCCCTTCTTCGCGCGCGGCACGCGGCGCCATGACGATGCGCGCCTGCCGGTGCCCGCCATCGCCCTCGAGAGCGACCGCGAGATCTCCACCCAGGCCGCCTTCGGCAAGATCCTCGACGCGCTCGCCAAGGGCGGCGGGCCATTGGCCGAGCGGGTGCTCACCATGTCGCCCGACGTGACCGGCACCACCAGCCTCGGCCCCTGGGTCAACCGCCGCAAGCTCTTCGCCCGCACCGCGCAGGCCGATGCATTCATCGAGCACCGCATCCCTTCCACCGCCAAGTGGGAGTTCGCCCCCGAGGGCCAGCATATCGAGCTGGGCATCGCCGAGATGAACCTGATGCTGCTCCTCGGCGCGGCGGGCCTCTCGCACAGCCTCTTCGGCAAGCGGCTGCTGCCCATCGGCACGGTCTACGACCCCTTCGTGAGCCGCGGCCTCGATGCGCTCAACTACGCCTGCTACCAGGATGCGCGCTTCCTGCTCGTGGGCACGCCCTCGGGCATCACGCTTGCGCCCGAGGGCGGGGCGCATCAATCCATCGGCACGCCGCTCATCGGCCTCAGCCAGGATGGGCTCGCGGCCTTCGAGCCGGCCTTCGCCGACGAGCTGGCGGTGATCATGGAATGGGCCTTCGACTACCTCCAGCGCGACGGCGCGGGCGACCCCGACGAGCGCACATGGCTGCGCGACGAGACCGGCGGCTCGGTCTATCTCAGGCTCAGCACCAACCCCGTCGAGCAGCCCGGCAAGCGGCACGACGACGCCTTCCGGCAAGGCGCGATCGACGGCGGCTACTGGCTGCGCGCGCCGGGGCCCAATTGCGAGGTGGTGATCGCCTACCAGGGCGTGGTGGCGCCCGAGGCGATCAAGGCCGCCGGGATGCTGGGCGAAGACCGGCGCGACATCGGCGTGCTCGCTGTCACCTCCGCCGACCGGCTCAATGCCGGATGGACGGCGGCGCAGCGCGCCCGCGCCCGTGGGCAGGCCGGGGCCGCGGCCCATATCGAGCGGCTGCTGGCCGCTCTGCCCCCCACCTGCCGGATCGTCACGGTGCATGACGGCCACCCCGCCACGCTCGCCTGGCTCGGCGCCGTGGCCGGGCACCGCACCATCCCGCTCGGCGTCGAACACTTCGGCCAGACCGGCACCATCGGCGACCTCTACCGCCACTACGGGCTCGACGCCGCCTCCATCGTCGCCAAGGTCCACGCCCTCACCGAAGGCCCCATCAGCCCAAGGTTCCGCGCCGAAACCCTGCCCTAGACCGCAGCCCTCGGCCTGGCGCCCTCAGCCCGCCTCGCTCACCCGGTAATCCGAGCGCGCGAGCCATTCGGCGCTCACCTCCACGCCCCAGCCCGGCGCGTCGCTCACCGTGGCGTGGCCATCCTCGATCGTATAGGGGCTCTCCACGAAGAGCCCCTCCTGCCACGGGTAGTAATCCGGGCCTTCGATGGAAAACTCGAGATACTTGCCCGCGTTGGGGATGGCGCGCAGCAGGTGCATGGTGAAGAGCGTCACCAGCGAGAGATTGGCGCAATGCGGGGTCACCGGCAGCCCCGCCTCACCGGCCATCCGGCACACCTCGAGCGTGCGGCAGATGCCGCCGAGATAGAGGATGTCGGGCTGCACGATATCCACCGCGCGCATGTCGATCATCCGCCGCCATGTGGGCAGGTCGCAATCCTGCTCGCCGCCGGTCACGTCGATCTCGAGCGCCTCGGTCACCTCCTTGGTCTGCTCCAGTTCCCAATAGGGGCAGGGCTCCTCGAAATGGCAGAAGCCGTGATCCTCCAGCATCCGCCCCACCTCGATGGCGCGGGCGGGCGCGTAGCAGCTGTTGGCGTCGATCAGCAGCTCCGCCTCGTCGCCCATCTCGCGGCGCATGGTGGGGATGATCTCCTCGGTGCGGCCCGGCCACTCATCCTGCCCCCGGCCCACCTCCGCGCCCGCGCGCACCTTGAAGGCGGTAAAGCCCTGCGTGTCGCGCAGCCGCTTGAGGCGGCGGGCTTCGTCTGCCGGCGTGATGTCGCGCTTCATCGAGCTGGCATAGGCGCGCACCCGGCCCGCCGTGCCGCCCAGAAGCTCCGCCACCGGCTTGCCCGCCCGCTTGCCGCGCAGATCCCACATCGCCGTGTCGAACCCCGCCAGCGCGCGCCGCAGGTAGGAGCCGGGAAACTTGTGCTCGCGCTCGGTGACCCGCGCGATGAGATCGGCGAGGTCGGTCGTGTCCTGCCCCAGCACCCAAGGCGCCACCTGCCGGTGCAGCACCTGCGCGGTGATGTCGGAGTGATAGGTCGAAACCTGCCCCCAGCCCTCCGCGCCATCCTCGGCGGTGACGCGCACGAACCCCACGAAGGGGGTGGAGAAACTCTCGATCCGGGTGATCTTCATGCTGCCAGTCCTTGTTGCTTGGCATCCTCGCGCAGGATGTCGGAGGCTTTCTCGCCCACCATGATGGAGGGCGCGTTGGTATTGCCCGAGGGGATGCCGGGAAAGATCGAGGCATCCGCCACGCGCAGGCCGTCGAGCCCGTGCACCCGCAGCCGGTGATCGACAACCGCGTTCTCCGGCGCACGGCTCATCCGGCAGGTGCCGCATTGGTGAAAGACCGTGCCCGCCTCGGCGCGCACGAACTCCATGATCGTCTCGTCGCTCTCCACTTCCGGCCCCGGCACCATCTCGCGTTCCGTCACCGCCCGCAGTGCCGGCGCCCCGGCGATGCGGCGGATCAGGCGGAACCCCTCGATCATCATCCGCCGGTCTTCCTCGGTGACGAGATAGCCCGGGCGCATCTCGGGCGCGGTCTCGGGGCCCGCCGCGCGGATCGCGAGCCACCCCCGGCTGGTGGGCTTGCAGGTGCCGAACCCCAGCCGGAAGGCCGGAAACGGGTCGGGGCTCATCAGCGGCCGGGTGCCGGCGGGGGCGCGGTTGTAGCTCAGCGGCGAGAAATAGAGCTGCAGGTCGGGCGGGCCGTGGCCCTCGGAGACCCGCACGAAGCCGCCGCCATGGTTGAGGCTCATGCCAAGCGGCCCCTTGCGCGCGAGCCCGTAGGCCAGCGCCGCCCGCAGCTTGCCGTGGAAGGGCCGCAGAAGCTGGTTGAGGCTGGGCAGGGTCGAGGCGAAGAGCAGGTCGACGCTGAGGTGATCCATCAGGTTGCGCCCCACGGCGGGCAACTCGTGCCGCAGCTCGATGCCCTGCGCCTTGAGCACCTCCCCCGGCCCCACGCCCGAAAGCTGCAGAAGCTGGGGCGAATTGATCGCGCCGCCGCAGAGGATCACCTCGCGCCGCGCGCGCGCCGTGTGACGCCCGCTGCCATGGCGATATTCCACGCCAACCGCCCGGCGCCCCTCGAAGAGAATGCGCGTGGCGAGGCACCCGGTGCGGATCTTGAGATTGCGCCGCTCGCGCGCGGGCCAGAGATAGGCCTCGGCGGTCGAGGCGCGCACCCCGCCCCGCGTGTTGATCTGGTAGAAGCCCGCGCCCTCCATCCGGGCGGCGTTGTAATCGGGGTTAAAGGGGATGCCCGCCTCGCCCGCCGCCTTCACATAGGCGCGGTCGAGCGGGTGCATCGCCCCCGAGACATCGCGCACGCTTACCGGCCCGCCCCGGCCCCGCGCGGGGTCGCGCGTGCCCTGCCAGTCCTCGATCCGGCGGAAGACCGGCGCCACATCGTCCCAGCCCCAGCCCGGCGCCACCTGCTCCCACTCCTCGAAATCGGCCGGATGCCCGCGCACCCAGACCATCGCGTTGATCGCCGAGGAGCCGCCGAGCGTCTTCCCGCGTGGCCAGTAGATCGGGCGGTCGTTCAGCGCGGGCTCGGGCTCGGTGGTGTATTTCCAGTTGAAGCGCGCATCGTAGAAGACCTTGCCGTAGCCGATGGGGATGCGCAGCCACGGGTGGCGGCCCGAGCCGCCCGCCTCGAGCAGCAGCACCTGCGCCGCGCCGCCCTCGCTCAGCCGTGCGGCCAAGGCCGCGCCCGCCGAGCCGGCGCCGACGATCACGTAGTCGAAGTCCTGCATTTTATCTGGTGTCTTTCTTCTGACCGAAGATCTGGGCCAGCGCCATCATCAGCGTCGTGACGATGACCATGATCGTCGAAATCGCGGCGATCGTCGGGTCGATCTGGTCACGGAGCGCGTTGAACATGTTGCGGGTCAGAGTCGGGTTGTCTCCGCCGGATATGAACATCGCAATGACGACTTCGTCAAACGATGTCAAAAAGGAAAGCAGCGCGCTCGTGACCACCGCGAAGCGTATCTGCGGCAGGGTGATGGTCAGAAACGCTTTCCACCGCGCCGCACCCAGCGAGCGCGCGGCCATCTCGAGGTTCATGTCGTAGCTCTTGAGCGCCGAGCCGGTCACGATCACCACGAGCGGAATGGCGAGCAGCGCATGGGCAAGCACCAGCCCCGTCATCGTGTAGAGGATCTGCAGCTTCACATAGGCGTAGAAGGCGCCGATGGCGATGAGCACCAGCGGCACCATCATCGGCGTGATGAGCATCACGAAGGCCGCGCGCACCGCCGGCAGTTTCGAGGCATGCAGCCCGTAGGCCGCGAGCACCCCGATGGGCGTGGCCACCAGCATGGTGAGAAAGGCCGCCGTGAACGAGGTGCGCGTGGCCAGCATCCACTCGTCGGACGAGAAGTAATGCCGATACCAGCGCAACGACCATTCCTCCGGCGGAAACTCCAGATACTGCGAATCCGAGAAGGACATCGGGATCACGATCAGCGTGGGCGTCACCAGCAGGATCATGGTGATGCCCGCGAAGATGTAGAGCCACAGCCGCTGGCCATGGGTCACCTGCGTCTCCGAGGCGGGGCTGCGCAACCATCCGATCATCAGTGCCCTCCCCCGCCCGTGGCCCGCTCGAGATTGACGAAACGCGAGGCGACCCAGAGGATGAGCGCGGTCAGCACCAGCAGCACCACGCCCAGCGCGCTCGCCGCCCCCCAGTTCACGAAGAGCTCGATATTCGAGACGATCTTCATCGACACCATGATCACCTTGCCCCCGCCCAGCACCGCGGGCGTCACGAAGAAGCCGAGGCAAAGCACGAAGACCATGAGCGCGCCGGCAAAGAGCCCCGGCGTGGAGAGCGGAAAGAACACCGTCCAGAACGCCCGGCGCGGGCTCGCGCCGAGGTTCGCCGCGGCCTTGATCAAGTCGCGGTCGATGGCCTTCATCGCGCCATAGGTGGGCAGGATCAGAAAGGGCAGCATGATATGCACCATGCCGATCAGCGTGCCGTTGAGGTTGTGCACGATCTTGATGGGCTCGTCCCAGAGCCCCAGCGAGATCGCCCAGTTGTTCACCAGCCCGTTCTTCTGCAAGAGCACCAGCCACGCATAGGTGCGCACCAGAAGCGATGTCCAGAAGGGCAGCAGCACGGTGATCAGGCACAGGTTGGCCAGCCGGCTGGGCAGCTGCGCCATGAAATAGGCCAGCGGGTAGCCGATGAGCACGCAGAGCGCGGTGGTGAGCAGGCTCACCTGGAAGGTGGTGAAGAAGATCCGCCGGTAGGATTTGCGCTCGACCATGCGCTCGTAATTCTCCAGCGAAAAGCTCCCGTCCGCCCCGATGAAGGACACGTAGAAGAGCCAACCCACCGGGATCACGAGGATCACCAGCACGAGGATCATCGCGGGCGAGCCGAGGCCGAAGAGCTTGAGCCGCTCGACGAACTCGTCGCGCCTGAGGCCGGTGGCGTTGAGGTCGGTCACCGCCATCTCAGAGCTCTCCGTCGGCGATGATCACCGTGTCGGCGCTGTCGAGCCCCAGCGTCACCGGCTGGCCCGGCTTCGGCAGCGTCTCGAACGTGTCGCTGCGGATCGCGCCGCGCACCGCCACCTCCGGCCCGTGCTCGACATGCGCGTAAAGCAGAAAGCTCTCGCCCTGGTAGACCACGTCCGAGACGGTGGCGGCGAAGACGTTGTCTTCCGGTGAGGGCGCGCCCTCGATCAGGTGGATGCGCTCGGGCCGGATCATCAGCGAGAGCCGCTCCGCCTCGGGGATCGGCCGGCGCGTCTTCAGCTCCCGCCCCCCCGCGAAAAAGGCATCGCCCCGGCGCTCAACCTCCAGAAAGGTCGACTCGCCGATGAAATCCGCCACGAACTTGTTTTCCGGCTCGTCATAGAGCCGCTGCGGCGTGGCGAGCTGCATGATCCGCCCGTGGTTCACCACCGCGATCCGGTCCGACATGGTGAGCGCCTCGCGCTGGTCATGGGTCACGTAAACGGTGGTCATCCCGAGCTTCTCGTGCAGCTGCCGCAGCTCGATCTGCATCCGGTCGCGCAGCTTCTTGTCGAGCGCCGAGAGCGGCTCGTCCATCAGCAGGATGCGCGGCTCGAACACAATGGAGCGCGCCAGCGCCACCCGCTGCTTCTGCCCGCCCGAAAGCTGGTCGATCCGGCGCGCGCCGTAGCCGCCGAGCTGCACCGTGTCGAGCGCCCGCTCTACCCGCTCCGCGATCTCCGCCTTGCCCACGCGGCGCAGGCGCAGCGGGTAGCCCACGTTGCCCGCCACCGTCATGTGCGGAAAAAGCGCGTAATTCTGAAACACCATGCCCACGTCGCGCAGGTGCGGCGGCTTGCGGATCATCTCGGCATCGCCGAATTTCAGGCTGCCCCGGTCGGGCCGCGTGAAGCCCGCGAGCACCATCAGCAGCGTCGTCTTCCCCGAGCCCGAGGGGCCGAGCAACGTCATGAACTCCCCGCTCTTCACGTCGAGCGAGACGTCGTCGAGCGCATGAACGCTGCCATAGGTCTTGGTCACGTTGCGCGCCGTGATCGGCAGCGCGTCGCCTCTGCCTGTCTGCAAGGCCCTCTCCCCTCGTCCTGCGCCGGGGGCCGCGCGTGCGCCCCCCGGGTTTTTCCGTTCCGCCGAAGCGCCTACTCGGTCAGCATCTCCTGATACATCTCCGCCGCGATGGTCTCCCACTTGGCATACCATTCGAGCGAGACGGGCAGCTGCATGGCCGCGTTCTCCGGCGAGGAGGGCAGGCCCTTCGCGGTGGCCGCGTCGATCTCGCCGGTGGCATAGGCCGCCTTGTTGGTGGGGCCGTAGGTGATGTATTTCGGCAGGTCGTCCTGGTATTCCGGCTTGGAGATCTCGGCGAGGAACTTCATCGCGAGATCCTTGTTGGGCGCGCCTTTCGGGATCGCGAAGCAGTCATAGTCGAGCAGCGCCTGGTTGAACGAATAGGCCACCTTCGCCCCATCGGCCTTGGCATTGTCGAACCGCCCGTTCCAGCCGGTGGTCATGTCCACCTCGGCATCCTTCATCAGCTGCGCCTGCTGCGCGCCCGAACTCCAGAACACCGCGATATTCGGCTTGAGCTCGCGGATCTTGTCGATCGCCCGTTCGATCCCTTCCTCGGAGTCGAGCACCGAATACACATCCTCCGGCGCCACCCCGTCGGCCATCAGCGCCGGCTCGAGCGCCCCGGCCACCTTGCCGCGATAGGCCCGCGTGCCGGGAAACGCCTCCACATCCCAGAAATCGGCCCAGCTCTGCGGCCCGTCCTCGCCGAACTTGTCGGTATTCCACGCATAGACGGTAGAGAAGACATCGCCGCCCACGCAGTAATCGTCGTAAAGGCCCGGGTAGAACTCCGACACGTCGATCACGCTGTAATCGAGCTTCTCGAGCAGCCCTTCGGCGGCGGCGCGCGAGGCCGAGCCCGAGCCGCTCACCACGATGTCGAGCGTCACCTGCCCCGACGAGACCTGCAGCCGCACGTCCGACATGCCGCCATAGGTTTCCTGGATGATCTCGATGCCGGTATTGGCCGAGGCCGGCTCGAACAGCGCCTTGCTCTGCGCCTCCTGGTAGGAACCGCCCCAAGAGGCGATGGTGATCGGGCCTTCCGCATGGGCGGCCGTGGCCACCAGCCCGGCCAGCGCGGCCGTTATGAACTTGGATGTCATGGTGTCTTCTCCTCCACTGTTGCCGGCTGCATTTCCGCGGCAGCCTTTCGCGTCAGCCGCCTTGTGCGGGGCGGCCTCCTTCTCGTGTGTCAGGCGGGCTCGCGGGCCTTCTGGTGCTGCTGGCGGTCGCGCCAGCGATACCAGGCCACCATCGGCGGCAGAAACCACGGCGTGCCCGAATAGAGCGGTCGGGTGGGAAAGGGCAGCGCGTCGAAGGCGGTGGCGCCCTCCTTCAGCCCCAGCACCTTCTGGCCGGTGCGCATGCCGAGATAGCTCGCCATCGACACGCCCGAGCCGCAATAGCCCATCGCGTAATGCACCCCGTCATGCACGCCGGTATGGGCGAGCTCGTCGAAGCTGTAGGCCACCGTGCCCATCCACGAATGCGAGATCCGGTGGCCGCGCAACTCCGGAAAGAGGTGGCACATGTCGTCGTAAAGCCGTGGCCCGCTCACCTGCGGGTCGGTCTCGTTGGCCGAGACCCGCCCGCCGAAGAGCACCCGCCGCCCATCCGGCGAGGGCCGGTAATAATACACCACCTTGCGCGTGTCGCTGGCGATCCGCCCGGTCGGGAAGAGCCGCCGCATGAGTGCCTCGGGCAGCTCCTCGGTGGCGATGATATAGCTCCCGATCGGGATCACCCGGCGCCGCAGCCACGGCACCAGCCCGCCGGTATAGCCATTGGTGGCAATCACCACGTCACGGGCGCGCACCGCGCCCTTCTCGGTGCGCACCGCGAACCCGTCCGCGCGGCGCTCGAGCGCGAGGGCCGCGCAGTGGCCTACCACCTGCGCCCCAGCCCGCTGCGCGGCCATGAGCAGCCCGCGATGGTAGCGCGCCGGGTCGAGCGCGGCATGGCGCGCGAAGACCACGCCGCCATGATAGGCCCCGGTGCCCAGTTCGCTTCGCTGCTCGTCGCGCGGCACCACATGCACGTCGATGCCTTCCTGCCGCGCCAGCGCATCGGCGTCACGCGCGAGCGCCTCGTAGGCGGCCGGGCTGTGGGCGGCATGAAACCGGCCGGTCCGCGCGAAGCCGCACTCTATCCCCTCCTCGGCGATGCGCCGCTCGATCCATGCCAGCGCCGCCTCGCCCTCGCCGCGAATGGCCCGGCCTCGCGCCTCGCCGTATTTCGCCGTGAGCTTGCCCAGCGAAGGCTTCACGCTGGTGCTGATCTGCCCGCCATTGCGTGTGCTGCAGCCGCCGCCCGGTGCCAGCGCGTCGATCACCAGCGTCCTGCGGCCGCCCCGCGCCGTCTCGATCGCCGCGTTGAGCCCGGTATAGCCCGAGCCCACCACCAGCACATCCACCTCGGCCGGCAGGGTCGCCTCCGGCGTCTCCACCTCCGCAAGCCCCTCGTGCCAATAGGGCGTCGCGCGCCAGTCCGGCGCCCAGATGCTGCCCTCGGCGGGGCGCGTGCCCTGCGCGGTTCCTGCTGCCAAGACCGCTCCTCCCAAAAAGCAAATCCCGTTCTGTCCCGTGGCGCCCGATTTTCTGTTGATCGCGCCAAGTGTGACGATAGAAAGGGGAGTAAGATAAATCAATTCAATATGATTAATGATTATATTCGATTGATTTATGCAAAAGGGAGAGAACCCATCCGTCTGACTCTGCGCCAGCTCGAGGTCTTCGACGCGCTGTTCGAGGCGGGCTCCGTCTCGCGCGCGGCGGAGCGGCTCAACCTCTCGCAGCCCGCCGTCAGCGTGGCGCTCGGCAAGCTCGAGGCCGATCTGGGCTTCAAGCTCTTCCACCGCGAGCGCGCCTTCTTCGCCCCCACCAGCGAGGCGCTCCTGCTGCATGACGAGGTGCGCCAGAGCATCGCCGGGCTCGACCGCGTGGCGCGCCGCGCTGAGGATATCCGCACCGGCGCCACCGGCAGCGTGCGCCTCGCCACCAACGGGGCCATGTCCTACAACTTCCTGCCGAGGGTGGTGGCCGAGTTCCAGCGCGACTACCCCGAAA
The DNA here is from genome assembly GCA_040222155.1 of Roseovarius sp. Taxonomy (GTDB): domain Bacteria; phylum Pseudomonadota; class Alphaproteobacteria; order Rhodobacterales; family Rhodobacteraceae; genus Roseovarius. The sequence continues at coordinate 13,793 of JAVKDQ010000184.1, read as the reverse complement.
CCTTCGTCGAGATCCGGGTGCATTCCTCGCGCCGCGTGGCCTCCTGGGTGAGCGCCCGGCAGATCGACATCGGCCTGATCGACGCGCCGGTGCCCGCCGCCGGGGTGGATGCGCGGCTCTTCAACATGGAATGCGTCTGCATCCTGCGCGCCGACGATCCGCTGGCCGCGCGCGACGTGGTGCGCCCGCAGGATCTCGTTGGGCGCGCGCTCATCGCCATCACCGGCGATCACATGGTCGATCGGCAACTCGCCGCGATCATGTCGGAGGCCGGGGTGCCGCTGAAGCACACTGCCTCAAGCTATTTCTACGCCATCGCGCGCAACCTCGTGGCCGCCGGCAGCTACATCTCGCTGATCGACCCGGTCAACGGCACCGTGCCCTCGGGCGACGGCGTCATCTGGCGCCCGTTCCGCCCCGTGGTGCATCACGAACTGGCGCTGATCACCAGCGAGGGCCAGCCCCTCGGCCTCGCGGCGGCCCGGATGAAAGACAGGATCTGCGCGAGGTTCGAGGCGCTCTGCACGCCGGGCCACGCCCCATGACCAAAGGGAAAGCCGGCGATATGAACACCAGCTCGGGCACCGCCGAGGCAACCCGCGCCCTGCGCCGCCTCCTGCGCGCCTCGGCCCTGGCCTTCGCCCGCCACGATCCGGCCCTGAGCCGCGCGCTGATGGCCGCCCTGCCGCGTCTCGGCACGGTTGCCTGCCTGCCGTCAGGCGCGCTCGCCCCGCCCGAACTCGGCCCCCCGGAGGCCGGCGAGAGCGCGCTCGACTGCCTGCGCGCCGCCGCGCCCCGGCTGGCATGGCGCAGGCCGGGCTTCGGCCAACTGCCCGAGGCCATCTCCGGCGCCATCCTCGTCACCGAGATCCTCGGGCCCGATGGCATGGTGCCCCATGACACGCTCCGCTTCGGCGCGCTCCACCAGCAGGCGGGCCACGACTATCCCGAGCACAACCACCGCGCCGAGGAAATCTACCACGTTCTCGCCGGCACGGCGCTCTGGAGCATGGGCGGCGGCGCGCCCGAGCCGCGCGGCGCGGGCGACTTCATCCACCACCCGCCCTCGGTGATGCACGCGATGCACACCCGGGCCGAGCCGATGCTGGCGCTCTGGGTCTGGCGCGGCGACATCGGCGCGCGGTCCTACCGGCTTCGCTAGGTCCGGCCCAGCCGCTCCCACTGGCGGCGCGTGATGCCGTAGCCGTCGCAGGTGGTGGCATAGGCGCGGCGCAGCCCCTCATGCTCCATCCCGCATTTGCGCAGCACCCTGTGCGAGGCCACGTTGTCCGGGTCGACGGTGGCCTTGATCTCGTCGAGCGCCGTCTGCTCGAAGCCGAAGCGCAGTAGCGCGCGGCAGATCTCGGTGGCATAGCCATTGCCCCAGGCCTCGCGCTTCAGCATGTAGCCAACCTCCACCTCGCCTTCCGGGTAGCGATCCGGCACGAGGCTCGACCAGTCCGTGTCATCCGTGTCGATCGGCAGCGGCAGCAGCACGCCGGTGCCAACCTTCTCGCCCGTGTCGCGCCGCATCGCGCACCAGATCCCCAGCCGTCCTCCCGCGCCGCGCCGGGTCTCCAGCGGCAGTTGCTCGAGGATTTCGTCGTAGGAGAAAGCATTTCCGTAAACGTAGCGCGTCACCGCCGGATCGGTGAAAAGCTCCACCGCGATATCCTTGTCCTGCAGCCAGAAGGGCCGCAGCTTCAGCCGCTCGGTCTCCAGAAAGAGCGACATCTCGGGCATCGCCGCCACGTCGCCCCGGATGAGGGAGTCATGCATCTGTCGCCAACGCCTCCCGCGCCGCGCGCGCCGCCGCCTCGCCGCTGTAATAGGCCCCGCTGCAGAGCGCCGCATAGGGCCCCGCCGCCGCCTCGCCCGCGAAGAAGAGCCGCGCGCCCAAAGGCTCGGCCAGCACCTCGCGCGCCGCATACTGCCCGGGCCGCGCCGAGGCATAGGCCCCGAGCGTGTTAGGGTTCATGGCCCAATCGGTGAGCATCCCCTTGCGGAAATGTTTGCGCGCGTCGCTCCCTGCCATCCGCACGAATTCCTCCAAAGCGTAATCTACCGCCGCGGCCTCGCCGGCGCGCGACAGCTCCCAGCCGAACTGCCCGCCGACGAACCCCACCGTATACCTATACCCGAACGGCCATGTAAGAAAGAAGCAAGCCTTGGAGGGCGCCACCTCGGGCACATCGTAATCGAGAAAATGCGTGGGCTCGAAGCCAAAGCGCGCACCATCGAACTGCAGCCCGATCTTCGCCAGAAGCCCCATCGGCAGGTCGGCGATGGCCTCCTGCTTGGCCACCGGCAGCGCCGGCGTGAAGCGGATAGCGCCGCTGGCCAGCACGCCGGTGGAAACCGTGAGAATGCAGGCCCGCGCCCGGAGCGTGCCCTCCGATGTCTCGACAGCAACCCCCTGGCCGCTCCAGTCCACCCCCGTCACCCGCACGCCCAGCCGCACCGGCACATCCGCCCCGAATCGCCGCGCCACCTCGCCCAGCCCCTCGCGCACCAGGTAGCTCGGCTCGCCCTCCGCCGCCTCCCAGTAATCGAGCACCGACAGATCGGTCAGATCCACGCCATGATCCATCGGGCCGATCCATGTCTGCACCGCGCCGGAGAAGGGAAGATCCGCGGGAATGATCTCCGCGGCCGGGATGTCGCGCTCGGCCTCGCCGGCCTTCTCGAAGGCGCGCTCGATCTTGGCCCACGCCTTGTCATATGCCGCTTCCTCCGCCTCGGTCGCGGGCCGCGAGCCTACGTAGAACGCCCCGCTGTCGCGCGAATGGGGCACCACCTCGCAGCCCATCTCGCGGGCAAGGCGCAGGAACGGGTTGTTGTCGGCATTGATCCACGAGCAGCCATGATCGAAGGGCTCGCCGAAGGTCTCGGCCTCGGTGAAGGCGCGCCCGCCGATTCGATCCGCCGCCTCCAGAACCACCACGCTATGGCCCGCCGCGAGCAGCGCGCGCGCCGCGCTCAGCCCCGCGATACCCGCGCCCACGATCACCACATCGGGGTTGGTGGGCTGCGCGGAGCTGTCCCCGCCAGAAAAACCAAGCTCTGCCTGACGCATGAAATTGCTCCAATCTATCAATATCTTGTCGTTTTCCATCCGGGGAATGCAAGCACCGCAGCCTGCCCGCCACCCACAAGAAAAAGCTTCCGGGCCCCGGCCTGCCCGAATTTCCGGCACTCGCGTGCAAGTGCACAACCATAAGGCGGCACACCCTGATTCTACACTTGACGGCACGGCAATCAAGGGCATGATTGAATGATCATTCAGAAAGTGGAGCGGGTTCCGCCCCTTTCGAAACAGATCAATTCGGGCCCGGCCTGCCGGGCTCCAACCACAGATCGCGCATCCGCAGCGCGGCGAAAGAAAAACCAAGATAACGACCGGCAGCGCGCCGGTCTCCAAAAGGGAGTTTCGACATGGACGTTCTGGATCAACTCGGATCGATGCGCGAAGGCAAGATGAGCCGCCGCGCCTTCACGCGCTCGCTGCTCGCCAGTGGCGTCGCGGTGACCGCCCTGCCGATGGGCGCACGCAAGGCGCTGGCCGCGCCGGAAGATCAGGCCACCTATTTCACATGGGGCGGCTACGACATCCCCGAACTCTTCGTGCCTTATCAGGAGAAGCGCGGAGAACTGCCCAACTTCTCGATCTTCGGCGCCTCCGAGGAAGCACTCACCAAGATGCGCGGCGGCTTCGTCGTCGATGTCTCGCACCCCTGTAACCAGGCGCTGCCGCGCTGGGTGCAAACCGGCCTCTTCCAGCCGATCGACACCTCGCGCCTCTCCAACTGGCCCGACGTGATGCCCGAGCTGGTCGACATGCCCGGCAACGAGGCGCCCGACGGCAAGGTGTGGCTCACCCCGTTCGACTGGGGCCAGACCTCCGTGACCTACCGCACCGACCTCTTCGAGCTCGAGGGCGAGGAAAGCTGGGACATGCTCTGGGACGAGCGCTATGCCGGCCAGCTCGGCTCTCTCGCTTCGGGCGGCGACGCATGGTGGGTCGGCGCGATCAAGGCGGGGGTCGACTTCGCCGATCTCGACACACCGGAAGCCTTCGACAAGATCGCCGCGGTCATGCGCGAGCAGCGCCCGCTCATCCGCACCTATACCGACGACACCACGACGCTCGAGCAGGCGCTCTCCTCGGGCGAGATGGTCGCCGCTATGACGTGGAACAGCTCGGCCACCCAGCTTCAGGCAGAAGGCGTTCCCGTGAAATTCGCCAAGCCGAAAGAAGGCGCGCTCACATGGGTCTGCGGCCTGATGATCCACAAGGACGCGCCCAATCTCGATGCCGCCTATGACGTGATCGACAGCCTGCTCAGCGTCGAGTCGGGCAAGTTCATGATCAACGATTACGGCTACGGCCACTCCAACAAGAAGTCGTTCGAGCAATTCGACGAGGAGACGCTCGCCGGCCTTGGCCTCAGCTCGAACCCGATCGAGATCCTTCAGGCCGGCCACTTCCAGGTGCCGCAGACGCAGGAATGGGAAACCAAGATGAACGGCCTCTTCGAGGAGATCAAGGCAGGCTTCTGAGCCGCCGCGTTCGCAAGGCGCGCCACGGGGCCGACCCCCCGGGGCGTGCTCACCTTCCCAAGCCATTGAGGGCCGGCCCGGATGCGCCGGGCCAGCGCTCCCCTTCATCCTTGCGTCAGGCGGCCCCAGATGTCAGAGCAGACCCTACATTCCGGAATACACCCGGCAGAGGCGCAGCGGCGCGCTTCGTGGTTCGGGCGCCTTCTCTACCGTTCCGAGGCCGCGCGCGGCTTCTCCCTGCTCTCCCCCTCGCTGATCTTCCTGCTGATCGCCATCCTCATCCCCTTCGGCATCCTCGTGGTGATGAGCTTCTGGACGGCACAGGGCTTCGGCTTCGACACCAACCTCACCACGCATAACTACGAGCAATTCTTCGAGCGCCCGATCTACGGGGCGCTCCTGAGCCGCTCGCTCTGGATTTCCGGCACGGTCACGATCTGCACGGTCATACTCTGCTACCCGATGGCCTACTACGTGGCCTTCCACGTGCATCGCAACAAGATGATGTGGATCGTGCTGATGACCCTCCCCTTCTGGACAAGCTACCTGCTGCGCGTCTTCGCGTGGAAAGTGGTGCTGGGCTACGAGGGCGTCATCAACTCGGCGCTCATCAGCGTTGGGCTCATAAAGGAGCCGCTCGAATTCCTGCTCTACAGCCAGGAAGCGGTGATCATCACGCTGGCACATGCCTGGGCTGCCTTCGCGATCCTTCCCATTTACGTCTCGCTCGAGAAGATCGACAAGTCGCTCCTCGAAGCCGCCACCGACCTCGGCGATGGCCCCGTCTACCGCTTCTTCCGTGTCACCCTGCCGCTCTCGCTGCCGGGCGTGATCTCGGCGAGCCTGCTCATCTTCATCCCCACCACGGGCGACTACATCACGCCCGCGCTGCTCGGCGGCCCCGATGGCGCGATGATCGGCAACCTGATCCAGAAACAGTTCGGCCCGATCAACAACTGGCCGATGGGTGCGGCGCTCTCGATCATCCTGATGATGGTGATCGCCGCGATCAGCGTGATCTTCATCCTGCTTACCCTCTTCGTCCGGAGACGCATCTCGTGAGAGTCGAAAGCTACATCCGCAAACCCAACCGGCCCCTGCAGCTCTACGCGGTGATCTTCCTCATCGTGCTCTACGTGCCGGTGCTCTTCCTGCCGCTCTTCAGCTTCAACGACTCGCTCTACGTGCGCTTCCCGCTCGAGGGCTTCACGACGCGCTGGTATATCGACCTCTTCCAGCGCGACGCGGTCTGGAACGCGCTCTGGAACTCGGTGCGCGTGGGGGCCTCGGTGGCGGTGATCTCCACCATCTTCGGCATCTTCGCCGCCAAGGCCATCACCCGCTACCGGCTTCCCGGCAAGGGGCCCATCGTGTCGTTCATCATGCTGCCGCTCGTCGTGCCGCTCATCATCTTCGGCGTGGCTCTGCTGGTGCTCCTGAGCCAGTTGGGCGTGCCGCTCTCGCTCTACACGGTGGCGATCGGGCATCTCATCATCTGCCTGCCCTTCTCCATCGCCGTGCTCATCCCCCGCTTCGAGGGCTTCGACGCCTCCATCGAGGAAGCCTCCGCGGATCTCGGCGAGAACGCGTGGTGGACCTTCTGGCGCGTCACCCTGCCGATGGTGGGGCCGGGCGTGCTCTCGAGCCTGATGCTCACCTTCACCGTGTCCTTCGACGAGTTCATCCTCGCCTTCTTCCTCACCGGCACGCAGCCCACGCTGCCGATGTATATCTGGGGCCAGCTGCGCTTCCCGCAGGAATTCCCCTCGGTGCTGGCGCTCTCGTCGCTCATCATCGTCACTTCGTTCATCATCGTCTTCCTCGGACAATGGATCAACAGCGGCGCAACCTTCGCCGCCAACAAGGAGAAGAAGGCATGAGCCGGGAATCCGCGTTCATATCGATCCAGAACGTCGAAAAGTATTTCGGGTCGTTCCGCGCCATCGACAACGTCTCGATGGATATCGGGCATGGCGAGTTCTTCTCGCTGCTCGGCGCCTCGGGCTGCGGCAAGACAACGCTCCTGCGGATGCTGGCCGGCTTCGAGAACCCCTCGAGCGGCGAGATCTTCATCGACGGGCAGCCCATGTCGGAGGTGCCGCCGCACATGCGCCCCGTCAACATGGTGTTCCAGTCCTACGCGATCTTCCCGCACCTCAACGTGCGCGACAACATCGCCTACGGCCTGCGCAAGCAGAAGCTCCCCAAGGCCAAGCGCAACGAGATGGTCGACGAGATGCTCGAGCTCATCAAGCTGCCCGATTACGGTGATCGCAAGGCCAACGAGCTTTCCGGCGGCCAGCGGCAGCGCATCGCGCTGGCCCGCGCGCTCATCCTGCGGCCCAAGGTGCTGCTGCTCGACGAGCCGCTCGGCGCGCTCGACAAGCAGTTGCGCGAGCAGATGCAGCTCGAGCTGCGGCAGCTGCAGCGCACGGTGGGCATCACCTTCGTCTTCGTCACCCACGATCAGGAAGAGGCGCTCACGCTCTCCGACAGGATCGCGGTGATGGCGCAGGGCCGCGTCCTGCAGCTCGACAGCCCCAGCGGCCTCTACGAACGCCCCAAGAGCCGCGACGTGGCCTCCTTCATCGGCACGATGAACTTCTTCGAGGGCCGGGTGAAACAGGCCAACGGCACGGGCATCACGGTCGAGGCGCAGGGGCTCGGGCAGGTCACCGTGCCCGCCTCCGAGGGCAACTGGGCCAAGGGCGACACCGTGCATCTCGCCATGCGCCCCGAAAAGCTCGCCCTCTCCGACGAAGAGCCCGAAACCGGCATGGGCCGCGCCCGCGGCACGCTCCAGAACGCCGCCTATCTCGGCGAGCGCAGCCATTACTTCGTGAAACTCGATGGGCTCGAAAGCCCCGTGGCGGTCTCGGCGCAGAACCGGTTCGATGGCGAGCTTCTGGCCAGCGAGGGCGGCGATGTGTGGCTGTCCTGGCGCGATAGCGCGGCGGTGATCCTGCCCGCCTCCTGAGTGAGGCGCGGGCGACGAATCTATTGAGGTAGAAGGTCTTGGCCAATCCCAACGCAACCAGCAAGGCGACGCGCATCAACCAGCGCGAGGGCCGCACCGCGACCCGCGAGATCCGTCGCCAGCAGCTGATCGACGCCACCATCGAGTCGATCTCGAAATACGGGATTTCCGGCACCACCATGGCCACCGTCACCCGCCTCGCGGGCCTCTCCCTCGGCATCGTCAACTTCCATTTCGAGAGCAAGGAGAAGCTCTTCGAGGAAACCCTGCGCTATCTGGCCGAGGAGCATCGCGACTACTGGCTGAAGGAATTCCGCAAGGATGGCATGTCTGCCCCCGACCGCCTGCTCGCCATCGTCGATTCCGAGTTTCACCCGGACATCTGCAGCCGCAAGAAGCTCACCGTCTGGACAGCCTTCTATGGCGAGGCCGGGTATCGCGCCTCCTACCGCAAGATCATGACGGAGATGGACACCGAACGCTGGGAAACCACCAAGAACCTGTGCGAGACGATCATCCAGGAGGGTGGGTACAAGGGCCTCGATGCCGGTGCCGTCGCCGACACGCTCGAGGGGCTGCACGACGGGTTCTGCCTCAACATCATGATCTATCCCGGAGAGTTCGGCGTGGAGGACGCCAAGGCGCGGGTGCGCGCCTACCTCACCACGGCCTTCCCGAAGCACTTCGAGATGCCCGAGCAGCCCTGCCTTCAAGGATAAGACCATGCCCCGCGACACCCACGCCCGCGATCCGCGTTACGACATCCTCTTCGAGCCCGTTAAGATCGGGCCTGTCACGGCGAGGAACCGCTTCTACCAGGTGCCGCATTGCAACGGCATGGGCCGCAGCTTCCCCTCCTCGATGGCCGAGATGCGCCGCGTGAAGGCCGAGGGCGGCTGGGCCGTGGTCTGCACCGAGGAGATGGAGATCCACCCCTCCGCCGATCACACGCCCTGGGCCGGCGGGCGGCTCTGGGACGATCGCGACATGCCGCTTTTGGCGAAGATGTGCGACGGCATCCACGAGTTCGGCAGCCTCGCCGGAGCCGAGCTCAACCATGCCGGCCAGATGACCGCCAACCGCTACACCCGCGACATCCCGCTCGCCCCCTCGCACATGCCCGTGGCCATGCACGACCCGGTGCAGGCCCGCGCGATGGACAAGGCCGACATCCGCGAATTGCGCCGCTGGCACCGCGAGGCCGCGCTACGCGCCCGCCGCACCGGCTTCGACATCGTCTATGTCTATGCCGGCCATCAGCTGTCGACGATCTCGCATTTCCTCTCGCCCTACCGCAATCACCGCAGCGATGAATATGGCGGCAGCCTCGAGAACCGCGCCCGCCTCCTGCGCGAGATCCTCGAGGATACGAAAGACGCCGTCGGCGACACCTGTGGCATCGCTCTGCGCTTCGCGGTCGACGAGCTGATGGGCTCGATGGGCTTCACCTCCGAGGCCGAAGGGCGCGATCTCATCGAGATGCTGGCCGAGGTGCCCGATCTCTGGGATGTGAACATCAGCGGCTGGGAGCATGACAGCGCCACCTCCCGCTTCAAGCCCTCCGGCTACCAGGACGATTACGTGGCCTTCGTGAAGCAGGTCACCACCAAGCCCGTGGTGGGCGTGGGCCGCTACACCTCGCCCGATGCGATGGTCTCGCTCATCAAGTCCGGCAAGCTCGATTTCATCGGTGCCGCCCGCCCCTCCATCGCCGACCCCTTCCTGCCGAAGAAGATCGAGGAAGGCCGCATCGAAGACATCCGCGAATGCATCGGCTGCAATATCTGCGTTTCGGGCGACATGAATTTCGTGCCCATGCGCTGCACCCAGAACCCCACCATGGGCGAGGAATGGCGGCGCGGCTGGCACCCCGAGCGGATCGCGCCCCGAACCTCCGAAGAGAGCGTGCTGATCGTGGGCGCGGGGCCCGCCGGGCTCGAGGCCGCACGCGCCCTCGGCCAGCGCGGCTACGAGGTCACGCTCGCCGATGCCTCCGGCGAGGCCGGCGGGCGCGTGGCCCGCGAGCGCCGCCTGCCGGGGCTCGCCGAATGGGGCCGGGTGGCCGATTACCGCACCTACCAGCTCAGCCAGATGGCCAATGTGAACCTCTATCTCGAAAGCCCGATGACCGCCGAAACCGTGGCCGAGTTCGGCGCCGATCACGTGGCGCTCGCCACCGGCGCCGCGTGGTCGCGCGACGGCGTGGGCCGGCAGAACCCCAAGGGCATCGACATCGCCGAGGGCGCCAGCATCCTCACCCCCGATGACGTGATGAAGGGCATCACACCCGAGGGCCCCGTGGTGCTCTTCGACGACGATCATTACTACATGGGCGGGCTGATCGCCGAGGCGCTCCGCGCTGCGGGCTGCGAGGTCACGCTCGTCACCCCCTCGCCCGAGGTCTCCTCGTGGATGCACAACACCCTCGACCAGCACGCCGTGCAGAAACGCCTGATGGAGATCGGGGTCACCATCGCCACCGCCACCAACCTCGCCGCCATCGGGCGCGACACGGCGGAGCTCGAATGCATCTATACCGGCGCCCGCCGCAGCCTGCCCTGCGCCGCGGCCCTACTTGTCACCATGCGCCGCCCGGTGGATGATCTGTGGCACGCGCTTCAGGACAAGGGCCTGCCCTCGCTCACCCGCATCGGCGATGCGCTCGGCCCCGGCACCATCGCGGCCGCCGTCTATGGCGGGCACCGCTACGCGCGCGAGCTGGGCGAGCCGGCAGCCGGGCCCGTGCCCTTCCGCCGCGAACTGATCGAACTCGACCAAAGCTGAAACACCCCACCCGGAGCACGCCCATGCCGCGCGACCCCCGCTACGACATCCTCTTCGAGCCGATGCAGATCGGCCCGGTGACCGCCAAGAACCGCTTCTACCAGGTGCCGCACTGCACCGGCATGGGCCAGCTCCGCCCGCGCACGCTGGCCGACATGCGCGCGGTGAAAGCCGAAGGCGGCTGGGGCGTCGTCTGCACGGAATACAACTCCATCCACCCCACATCCGACGACCTGCCCGGCGTCGCCGCCTCGCTCTGGAACGACAGCGACATCCGCGCCCATGCGCTGATGTGCGACAAGGTCCACGAGCACGGCGCGCTGGCCGGGGCCGAGCTCTGGTATGGCGGCGCGCGCACCGCCAACCTGATGACCCGCGAAGTGTCGATGGACGTGATGAGCGTGCCCAATTCGGCGGGCCAGCCCTTCCAGACCCGCGCGATGGACAAGGAGGATATCCGCAACCTCCGCCGCTGGCACCGCAAGGCGGCGCTCCGCGCGCGCGATGCGGGCTTCGACATCGTCTATGTCTACGCCACCCACACCTACCTGCTCTCGAATTTCCTCAATCCGCGCATCAACACCCGGATGGATGAATATGGCGGCTCGCTCGAAAACCGCGTGCGGCTGGTGCGCGAACTGATCGAGGAAACCAAGGAGGCCGTGGGCGACCGCTGCGGCGTCGCCGTCCGCTTCGCGGCGGATGAGGAGATCGGCGAGGATGGCGTGCCCATCCACGGCGAGCGGCGCGACATGTTCGCCATGCTGGCCGAACTGCCCGACCTCTGGGACATCAACATCGCCGACTACATCGTCGAGATGGGCGTCTCGCGCTTCACCAAGGAGGCGGCGCTCGAGCCTTACATGGATTTCGTGAAATCCCACACCACCAAGCCCGTCGTCACCGTGGGCCGCTTCACCTCGCCCGACACGATGGTGAGCCAGATCAAGCGCGGCGTGGTCGATTTCATCGGCGCCGCCCGCCCCTCCATCGCCGACCCGTTCCTGCCGAAGAAGATCGAGGAGGGCCGCTTCGAGGACATCCGCGAATGTATCGGCTGCAACATCTGCTACTCGGGCGACAGCCTCAGCGTGCCGATCCGCTGCACCCAGAACCCCACCATGGGCGAGGAATGGCGCAAGGGCTGGCACCCCGAGCGGATGAACCCCGCCCGCTCCGACGCCTCGGTGCTTGTGGTGGGCGCGGGGCCTGCGGGCATGGAAGCCGCCCGCGCGCTCGGGCAACGCGGCTACAACGTCACGCTGGCCGAGGCGGGCCGCGAGCTTGGCGGGCGCCTGCCCCGCGAGGCCGCCCTGCCGGGCATGAGCGAATATATCCGCGTGCGCGACTACCGCGCGCAGGCCTTTCACAAGATGCCCAACGTGCAGGTCTTCCTCGAAAGCCCGCTCAGTGCGCAGGATGTGCTCGAATTCGGCGCCGATCACGTGGCCATCGCCACCGGCGCCCGCTGGCGCAAGGAGCGGTTCGACGGGCAGGTCTACCTCCCCGTGGCCAAGCCCGGTACCGATCCGCAGATCCTCACCGCCGATGACATCATGGATGGCCATCTGCCCCAAGGCCCGGTGCTCGTCTACGATGAAGACAGCTATTACCTCGGCGGCGTCATTGCCGAGAAGCTCAAGTCGCAGGGGCTCGATGTCACGCTCGCCACACCCGCCGAGGTGGTCTCCGAATGGGCCGGCAACACCTCCGAACGCTGGAAGGTGCGCGCCCACCTGATGAGGCAGGGCATCACTATCGAGCTCGCCCAGGCGCTCACCTCCTTCGATGGCGAAACCGCCGTGCTCACCTGCGAATTCTCCGGCGCGGAGAAGCCGCTTTCGGTGGCCTCCGTGGTGATGGTCACCCAGCGCGCGCCCAACGATACGCTCTACCAGGAAATCCTGGCCAGCGTGGGCGGCGACGCCTCCAGGCTGCCCTTCACCCTCAAGCGCATCGGCGATTGCGAAGCGCCCGCCATCGTGGCCGCCGCCAATTACGCGGGCCATCGCTACGCGCGCGAACTCGAGGAGGTGGTGGATATCGACGAGCCCATGAAGCACGACCGTGTCGATGTGGGCGATACGCCCGCCGCCGGGGCCTCCACCGAACCCGCCGGCAAGGAAGCCTATCTCGAAACCCTGCTCCTCTATTACGAGGAGGAGATCGAGGGCGAGGCCTATTTCGCCGGCATCGCCGAGCGCCTTCAGGAGCCGCGCCACAAGCAGGTCTTCACCCTGCTCGCCGATGTCGAAACCTACACCGCCGGCGCGATGCGCCCGCTTCTGGAGAAATACGGCCTTACCCCCCGCAGCGTGGAGGAGCTTCACGGCAACGGGCGCCGGCAAGCCGCCAACAGCCCGTCCGAATGGGGCACTCTCATCGCCCAGATGCAGAAAACCTTCCCCGGCTATATCGACGATTTCGAGCGCCTCGAGGCGATGGCGCCAAAGGAGGATCTGCCCGCGCTGAAAGTCGCCACCGCGCATGAGCTGGTCGCCGTGGAGTTCATCAACCGCGAAGCGGCGAACGATCCGGAGAGCACCGAGCCGCTGCAGCGCTTCCTCAAGACGGGCGCGGCATGAGTCCGGCGCGCGGCCTCCTTTTCGCGGCAAGCCTCGCCCTTGGCGGGGCCACGGGTGCTCTCGCCACCGACACCGCGGAGACCACGGAGAGCGCGGAGAGCATGGCGGCAACGCAAGAGACCAGCGCCGCGCAACCCGCCAAGGCCCATACCGACACCGCCACGCCAGACCCCGCCACCACCTGCGACAGTTGCGCCGCCCGCAAGCAGAACCTCCGCAAGCTCTACGAGGCGCAGAAGGACGACTAGGCCATGGGGCTCGACACGCTCTTCTCGCCGCTCCCCCTGCGCGGGCAGGTGCTGAAGAACCGCATCTTTTCCACCGGCCACATGGCGGTGATGCTCGAGGATGCCGCGCCGGGCGCGCGCATGGTGGCCTATCACGAGGCCAAGGCGAAGGGCGGCGCGGCGCTCACCATCATCGAGGCGGCGCGGGTGCATCCCACGGGCGAGTCGGGCCGCCCCGCGATCCGCGCCTACGCGCCCGCCTGCATCCCCGGCTACCGCAGGCTGGCAGAGGCCTGCCACGCCCATGGCTGCAAGGTCTTCGCGCAGCTGAGTCACCCGGGCCGCGAGATGGGCCTCGGGGTCGACGGCACCCACACCGTGGCCTATGCCCCCTCGTCCGTGCCCAACGAGCGCTTCCACGTCATGCCCCGCGCCATGCCCGCCGCGCTCATCGCCGAGGTGGTCGAGGGCTTCGCCACCGCCGCCGCCAACATGCGCGCGGCCGGGCTCGACGGGGTCGAGATCGTGGCCTCGCACGGCTACCTGCTGGGCCAGTTCCTCAACCCCCGCGTCAACCTGCCCACCGATGCCTATGGCGGCAGCTTCGAGAACCGCCTCCGCCTCGTGCGGGAGGTCATCGCCGCCACCGTGCGCGGCGCG
>JAVKDQ010000183.1:0-8180 GCA_040222155.1 Roseovarius sp. | reverse complement strand
TGACGACGATGCCAACAACCCCGCGGAGATGACCTTCGAGATCATCGCAGAGAGCGGCGGCGGGCGTGACAGGCGGATCGGGATCGAGACGAAGACGCACGGGTTTCTGCCTTTCTACTACGCGCAGCTCGTGAAAGCGGCGGGCGATCTGGAGCTGGTCGACCTGTCCGACCCGGTGATGGACCTGCGGCTCGAGAAATCCCCCGCCGAGATCGCGCTGATGCGTGAGGCGGGGCGGTGCCTCGATGCGGGGCTGCGGGCGGGCTTCGGGGCACTTGGCCCGGGGGTGCGCGAATGCGAGGTGCATGCGGCCATCGCGCAGGCGCTCTACTCCGCTGGCGCGGAATATCAGGCGGTGGGCCCCACGCTGGAAACCGGGCCGCGCACGCTCTACCAGACCCATGGCGGCGCGCAGCGGCGCGCGATTGCGCCGCCCGAGCCGGTGACCATCGAGATCGGGGCCTGCTACAGCCGCTATCATGCCGTGGCCATGCGCAGCGCCTCGGTGGGCCCGCCATCGGATGCGCAGCAGCGGATGCATGGGCTCATCGACGAGGCGATCTCGCGCGGCATCGAGAAGATCGCGCCGGGCGTTCCGGTGCGCGAGGTGGCGGCAACGATCAACGAGGTTTACGAGCGCAACGGCCTTGGCGGGCGCAAGCGGCATGTGGGCTACGGCATCGGCGTGGGCTACCCGCCGACCTGGCTCGACAACCTGCGGATCAAGCTCACCGACGATCACGTGCTGAAGCCTGGGATGACCTTCCTCGTGCATACCGTGCTCGACGACAAGGCGGCGGGCGTGGGCGTGGCGCTGGGCGACCCGGTGCTGGTGACGGAGACGGGCTGCGAGATCCTCACTACCGTGCCCCGTGACATCTTTCTCGCCTGAACGGATTTTCCTGGAGACACCCAATGAAGCGCACACGGAACTGGCCCGAAGAGACATGGCATTTCAACTTCGGCGATGTCGTCGCCTCGCAGACAGACCGCTGCGACGACATGATCTCGCTGATGGGGGTGGTCGCGCTCGACCGCAACGGGCAGCAGCGCGCGCCGTTCGATCTGGCCTGCCAGCTCGAGATCACCATGAACGAGCTCGAAATGATCCTGCGGGGGGCGGGGGCCGATCTGGCCTCGGTGGTGAAGCTCGCGGCCTTCTACGTAGGCGGCAAGGAGGCGGAAGAGGAGGTGCGCCGCGCGGTTCTGGCGCGTTTCGCCGCCGATGTGCAGCCGCTTCTTACCTGCATGCCGGTGGATGACCTCGCCTTTCCCGGGATGATGATCGAGATCGACGGGTTCGCTTTCGCCCGGGAGGATGGCTCGGCGCAGGAGCGCTTCGCACCCGCGCCCGGCATGCTCGGCTCTGGCGCGCGGCTCTATTACGAGAGCAGCGGCGCCGAGGTGAACCCGCACGATACCTTCGAGCGTCAATGCGCGGCGGCGGTAACCCATCTGCGGCGGAGCCTCGAGGCGGCGAATGCGGCGCCCGAGGACGTTGCGCAGGTGTATGTCTACTATGCCAGCAGCGAGGAGACAAAGGACTGGAAGGTGGCGGGCGATGCGCTGGCGACGGCATTCGGTGCCAAGGGGCCGGCCGTAAGCTTCATCCCGCTGCCGCGTCTCGGCGGGCCGCATCGGATAGAGCTCGATGCCACGCTCGTCGTCGATGGAAGCGCGCGCACCGATACGGAGCTTGCGCCGTGGCCGTGGCCGGGTGACTGGCCCTTCGTGCATGCGCTCCGGCGCGGCGACGCGGTGTTCGTGAGCGGCCAGCTTGCGCTCGATGGCAAGGGGGCTGCGCCCGACCCCGGCCAGATGGTGCCGCAGACACGCATGGCGATGGAGAACATCGTGAAGCTCCTCGACTCGCTCGGCGCGACATACGATCACGTCAACAAGGTGCAATGCTGGTATAATGGCGCGGCCTCGGTAGATGCGCTCACGGAAAACGCGATGATCCGCTCGAGCTACATGACGAAACCGGGCGGAACCTCCACGGGGGTGCCGGTGCCCTACAGCCCGCACCCCGATTGCCAGATTCAGATCGACGTGCAGGCGATGATTTCGAATTGATCACCTGCCGCCGGAGACCTCGAAAGGACACCACGTATGAGCGACGAAAAACAGGTGCTGCGCGATGGGGCCGGACGGGTTCTGGCGGTGCGGCGGCGCGGGATGGTCTGGACGTCGGGTATCACGGCGGCGGGGAGCGGCCATGCCGGGCAGATCGCGACCTGCGTCGAGGCGCTGCGCGAGACGCTTGCCCGCGTGGGCTGCGGGCTAGAGGCGCTGGTGTGGCTCAACTGTTTTTACAGGCTCGACGAGGGCACCGATGAAGGCGAGATTGCCCGGGTGCTCGCCTCTGCCATGCCGGACAAGATGGCGCTGACCCTTGGCCTCGTGCCCGTGCCCCATCTCGACGATGCCGAGGCTTGCGTGCTGATCGAGGGCGTGGCGATCTGCGGGGCCGATGGCAACCCGGTGCCCAGCCTGCCCTTTACCTCCGCGGCGAGCCTGCCTCTGCCGGCGCCCTTCGTGCACGGGCTGCGGGCGGGCCGCATGATCTTCGTGTCCTCGCTCGGCCCGCTGGAGCCCGACGGCGCCGTGGCGCATGCGGGGAATCTCGCGGAGCAGACTCATCACGTGATGCGCCAGATCGGCACCGTTCTGGGGGGCTTCGGGGCGGACTGGGGCGATGTGGTGAAGATGAACCGCTGGTATTCCGGCGCGGTCGGCATCGAGGATTTCGAGCCGGGCGCGCTTGCCTGCGCCTCCTATTTCGCCGAGCCGGGCCCTTCGGCCACCGGCCTGCCGGTGCCGCGCCACGCGCGCGACGAGGTCACCATCAAGCTCTCTTCCATCGCCATGCTGGGCGAGGACGGCCAGCGCCTGCCCCGCAAACACGCCTGGATCGAGGGCATGTGGGACTGGCACACGCCGCTGCCCTACAAGCATGGGCTGGTCTGCGATGGCATGGTGTTCCTGACGGGGCAGGTGATGCTGAGCACGAAGGGCGAGGCCATTCACGCGCATGACGTGGCGGCGCAGGTAACGGGCAGTTTCGCCAATATGGCCCGCGTCATGGAGGCGCTGGGATGCGGGCGCGACGAGGTGTGTCGCGTGCTCACCGTGCATGTGGACAGCGAGGAAACCGGCCGGCCCGATACCGCTGCGCTTCAGGCGCGGGAAACCGGGTCGCACGGCATCGCAACCACCACCGTGCCGCTGCCGTTCCTCGCCTATGAGGGCATGGTCGTCGAGATAGACACCTTCGGCATGGTGGCCGAACGGAGCGGGCATGAAGACGGCTGATCTGCCCATCGTCGAGCTTTCCGGCGCGGGGCGCGCGCGCGGCCATGCCTATGGGGAGGCGCAGCGGGAGCGCATCGCCGAGGTGGTCGCCTGCTGGAGCCGCCAGCTGGAGGTGGATCAGGGCCTTCCGGCAGAGGCCTATCTGGCCGAGTTCCTGCGCAAGACGAATTTCCTGCCTGCGATCCGGCAGCATGCGCCCGACCTGCTCGACGAGATCGAAGGCATCGCCGAGGCCGCCAACCAGCCCTTCGACACGATCCTCGCCCTCAACCTGATGGACGAGGAGTGGTGGTTCGGCGAGCAGCGCCGTGCGGCGGCAGGCGGCGAAGATCGGGGTGACAAATGCACCGCGCTCGGTATCGCGGGAGAGGGCGCACGGCCCACTTACCTTGCGCAGAACATGGATATCGCCGCGTGGTCCGAGGGCCGGCAGGTGCTCTTGCGGGTGAAGAGCGAAGACGGGTTGGAGCGGCTGATCTTCTCATTCGCGGGGCTGATCTCGCTCATGGGGATGAACAGCGCGGGCGTTGGCGTCTGCTGCAATACACTCATCCGCCTCTCTCGCAGCCGGAAGGGCCTGCCGGTGGCCTTCGTGTCGCGCAGCGTGCTGGGCCAGAAGAGTTTCGACGCGGCGGTGCGGTTTCTCAAGAACGTGCCACATGCCTCGGGGCAGAACTACATCCTCGGCGGCGACGGGCGCGTGGTGTCGCTGGAATGTTCGGCACACGCGGTGGCCGAATACTGGCCCGAGCCGGGCGACCAAGGGCGCGTCTGGCACACCAACCATGCGCTTGCGAATACCGACGAGGCCCCGATCGCGCTTGGTGCCTACCGGCGCTCGCCCGAGAACTCGCTCGCACGCCACGCCTGTGCCGACCGGCATGTTCGCGCCATGGGCGCGGAACCGGGCGTTGAGGCGATCAAGGCGCTGCTCGCCTCGCGCGAAGACCGGGATCACCCGGTGTCTCGAAGGCTAAACCCCGAAGGTGGCGTGATGGGCTATACCTCCGGCTCGGTCATTTATGCGCTGGGCCCGGAGCCCTATCTCGAAATCGCACCCGGCCCTCCGAACGAAACCGACTACAGGCGCGTCGATTTCACCCCGGAGGATTTGGCGCGATGATGTGGTGGCTCG
The DNA here is from genome assembly GCA_040222155.1 of Roseovarius sp. Classification (GTDB taxonomy): domain Bacteria; phylum Pseudomonadota; class Alphaproteobacteria; order Rhodobacterales; family Rhodobacteraceae; genus Roseovarius. The sequence continues at coordinate 3,730 of JAVKDQ010000183.1, read as the reverse complement.
TCCTCCGACGCATCCTGATCGGGCTTCTGCTCGTCTGGATCGTGTCTGTGCTGGTCTTCGTGGCCACGCAGATCCTGCCGGGGGATGCCGCCGAGATCCGGCTGGGGCGCACTGCGACAGAGGAAACGCTCGCCGCACTGCGCAAGCAGATGGGGCTCGACCGGCCGGCGGTGGTGCAATACGGCATGTGGATGAGCCGGCTTCTCTCGGGCGATCTTGGCATGTCGCTCGCGGGGGGCTCCTCGGTGGCCAGCCTGATCTCGGCACGGATCGGCAACACGCTTTTCATGGCGGGCATCGTCACGGCGATTTCGGTGCCGCTTTCCATCGCGCTGGGCCTTTTGGCCGCCATGCACTCTGGCGGATGGGTCGAACGAGTGATCACTTCCTGCACGCTCGGCCTCATCGCGCTGCCGGATTTCCTCATCGCGGTGCTGCTCATTCTCGTGCTGGCGGTCGGGGCCGGGCTCGTGCCCGCCGTGGCCTATATCGGCCCGGAGGATACCCTGATCGAACGCCTCCACGCGCTCGCCTTGCCGATCCTCACGCTCGTGGTGGTGGTATCGGCGCAGATGATCCGCATGGTGCGGGCCGGTATCCTCAACGTGCTGAGCTCGCCCTATATCGAGATGGCCATTCTCAAGGGCGTGCCGCGCCGGCGGATCATTCTGCGCCATGCGTTGCTGAATGCCGTGGGCCCCACGCTCAACGTGATCGCGCTCAACCTAGCCTACCTCGTGAGCGGTGTCGTGGTGGTGGAGACGATCTTCGCCTATCCCGGCATCGCCAAGCTGATGATAGACGCGGTGCAGACACGCGACATGGCGCTGGTGCAGGCCTGCGCGATGATCTTCTGCTCCACCTACGTGCTGCTCATGCTCGCTGCGGACATTGCCGCGATCGTCTCCAACCCGCGCATCAGGCATCCCAAGTGAGCGGCTTGTCACAGAAGGGCGCGGCGGATGCGCCGCCGATTTCTGGCCTCGGCGCGGGGCGGGGGCGGCGTCTGTCTTTGGTGGGCCGTGCCGCGCTCGTGATCGTCGGGTTTTGGGTGCTGATCGCCGTGATCGGCCCTTTTCTCGCGCCCTATGGCGAATCCGAGTTCATAGAGGAAGACCCGAGCGGGGAGTTCTACGCCGATCCGGGCTTTCTGCCGCCGAGCGCGCAGACCCCGCTCGGCACCGATTACCTTGGCCGCGACGTGCTCTCCCGGGTGCTCTACGGCGCGCGCACCACGATCGGCATTTCGCTGGCCGCAACGCTCATGTCCTATCTGGTCGGCATCACGCTGGGCATTCTCGCCGCGGTTTCGCGCGGCATCGTGGATGAGGCCCTGAGCCGCCTCAACGACGCGATCCTTTCCTTTCCGAGTCTTATGCTGGGGCTGATCTTCGTGGCCGCGATCGGCACCTCGGTGCCGTTGCTCATCATCCTTGCCGGCATCGTCGCCGCCTCGAGCGTCTTTCGCATCGCGCGGGCGCTGGCCTATGACGTGGTGGTGATGGATTTCGTCGAGGCAGCCCGGGCGCGGGGCGAGGGCAAGTGGTGGATCGTGCGCCGCGAGATCCTGCCCAACGTGGCCATGCCGCTCGCCACCGATTTCGGCATCCGCGTTGTCTACGTGGTGATCTTCATCTCGAGCCTCAGCTTTCTGGGGCTTGGCGTGCAGCCGCCCACGGCCGACTGGGGCTCTATGGTGCGCGAGAACCTCACCGGCCTTTCCGGAGGCTTCTCCGGCGGCGCACTGGCCTGCCTCGCCCCGGCGCTGGCCATCGCCTCCCTGACGGTGCCGATCAACCTGATCGTGGACGACCTCTCGGCCAAGGGCGGCAAGGATATCGGGCGCAGGATGATATGAGCGCGGCGCCCGCCTTCGAAGCCCGGAACCTCGTGATCGAGACTGAGGGCCCGTGTCCGCCAGCGCGGATCGTGAAGGATGTGTCCTTTTCGGTGAGGCGGGGCGAAGTCGTGGCGCTTATAGGCGAATCCGGTTCCGGCAAGACAACGCTGGCGCTCTCGACGCTGGGCTATACAAAGCCGGGCCTGCGCATCGCCTCTGGCGAGTTGACGCTCGCGGGCGAGAGCATCCTGCGGATGGCGCCGCTTGCGCTGCGCGACCTGCGCGGGCGGCGCGTGGCCTATCTCGCGCAATCGGCGGCCGCCGCTTTCAACCCCGCGATGACGGTCGGCGAACAGGTGCTCGAGACCAGCCTTCTTGCCGGTGTGCTCACCCCCGAAGAGGCGCGGGCACGTGCCGTGGAACTCTTTCGCGGCCTCGATCTGCCCGAACCCCAAACGATTGGCCAGCGCTATCCGCACCAGCTTTCGGGTGGGCAGCTACAGCGGCTGATGGCGGCCATGGCCCTGATGTGCCGCCCTGATCTCCTCGTGCTCGACGAGCCGACGACCGCGCTCGACGTGACCACCCAGCTTGGCGTGCTGCGCTCCTTCCGCAACCAGATCCGGCAGGAGGGCACCTCTGCAATCTACGTGTCGCACGATCTGGCCGTGGTGGCGCAGGTGGCCGACCGCGTCGTGGTTCTCTACGGCGGCGAGGTGATGGAGGAGGGGCCGATCGGGCAGATCCTCTCGGCACCGCGCCACGAATACACGCGCCGCCTGATCGCGGCGGCCAGCAGCACGCTCGTGGCCGGCGCCCCGCCGGATGAGGGCACAGATAACAAGCGCGCGCAGGTCGCGCTCCATGCGGATATCCGCTCGGCGGCCTATGGTGGCCGGGGGCTGGGGCGGCGCGGCAAGGAGGTGTTGAGCGAGGTGCGCCTCGACATCCGCGACCGCGAGATCCTCGGGGTCATCGGAGAATCCGGCTCCGGCAAATCCACCCTTGCGCGGGTGGTGGCTGGGCTCCTGCCGCCATCGTCGGGCGAGGTGCTGCTTGGGGAAGATGTTTTGCCCGGCGCGATGGAGGCGCGCGCGCGTGACAGCCAGCGCGCCATCCAGTTCGTTTTCCAGATGGCTGACACGGCGCTCAACCCCAAGCAGAAGATCCGCGAGATCATCGGGCGCCCGCTGGCCTTCTATGGGGGGCTAACGGGCCGGGCGCGGGATGAGAGGCTGAAGGAAATCCTTGCCAGCGTCGAACTGCCCGAGGAATTCGCCGAACGCTACCCGAGCGAGTTGTCGGGCGGGCAGAAGCAGCGGGTGAACCTTGCCCGGGCGCTCGCCGCAAACCCGAAGGTTCTGCTCTGCGACGAGGTGACCTCGGCGCTCGACACGATCGTGGCGGCCAATATCACCGAACTTCTGCGCAACCTGAAAGACCGTTTCGGTGTGTCCATACTGTTCATCACGCATGACATCTCGCGCGTGGCGTCGCTGGCCGACAGGCTCGTGGTGATGTATTCCGGCCGGGTGGTCGAGCAGGGGCGCTGCGCGGATGTTCTCGCGCGGCCCGGGCATCCTTATTCGCAGTTGCTCATCTCCTCTGTCCCGGCGATGGACCCGCGCTGGCTGGAGACGCAGGATGTCAGCATCGACGAGGCCGAAGCAGCGGTTTCGGCCGCGCGCTTCAGCGGGCGCGGCTGCCCCTTCGCCGGGCGCTGCCGCCACACGATCGAGCCGCTGTGCCGGGAAGTTGCACCACCCTTGGTCCGGTTCGGCGCAGAGCATGAGGCCTATTGTCACCTCGGAGAGGCGGCAAGGGATCACATCGAGGAGAAAGGTGACCGCAACCAGCGCTGATACTGTGCCTGCGGGCGTGGACCATATC
>JAVKDQ010000182.1:0-5441 GCA_040222155.1 Roseovarius sp. | reverse complement strand
TATCTCTACACCGTCGATATGCGCACCGCGCTCAACATCGCCGCGGCCGTGCTCATCATCACCTGCCCCTGCGCGCTGGGCCTCGCGGTGCCCGCCGTGACCACCGCCGCCTCGGGTAGGCTCTTCCGCCGGGGGCTTCTCATCAAGCACGAGACGGCGCTCGAGCGGCTCGCCGAGGTGGATACGGTGGTCTTCGACAAGACCGGCACGCTGACCGAGGGCACGCCGGTGTTGAAGAACCTCGATGCGCTTTCGCGCGCGGAGGCGGGGCTGGCGCTGGCGCTGGCCGAGGGCTCGGCGCATCCGCTGGCGAGGGCCATCGTGAAGGCCGGGCGCGATGCGGGCCTTGCACCCGCGCGGGTGAGCGAGATCACCGAGGTGCCGGGCTACGGCACCAGGGGGGTGGCCGAGGGCCGCGAGGTGCGGCTTGGCCGGGCGAGCTGGACGGGCGCCACGGGCGTGGCGCAAACCGCCACCTTCCTCGCGCGCGAGGGCGCCGAGCCGGTGGCGCTCCTCTTCGAAGACAGGCTCCGCCCCGGCGCGGAGGAGGCCGTGGCCGCGTTCAGGGCTGCCGGCAAGCAGGTGTGCCTGATCTCGGGCGATACCACGCAGGCGGTGGAGGCGCTGGCCCATCGGCTCGGCATCACCCAGTGGATGGCCGAGGCGCTGCCCGCCGACAAGGCGGCGCGCGTGCAGGCGATGGCCGCGAAGGGCCAGCATGTGCTGATGGTGGGCGACGGGCTCAACGACACCGCCGCGCTCGCCGCCGCGCATGTCTCGATCTCTCCCGCCACCGCGCTCGATGCCGCGCGGGTGGCCTCCGACATCGTGCTGCTGGGCGCCGATCTCTCGCCCCTTCCCGCCGCCTGCGACACCGCGCGCGCAGCCACCAGGCGCATCCGCGAGAACTTCCGGATCGCCACCGTCTACAACGTGGTCGCCGTGCCTCTGGCGGTGGCCGGGCTCGCCACGCCGCTGATCGCGGCCTTGGCCATGTCGATCTCGTCGATTACGGTGTCGCTCAATGCCCTGAGACTGAGGTGACACATGACCATCCTCGCCTACCTGATCCCGATCTCTCTGGTGATGGGCGGGCTCGGGCTTGCCTTCTTCGTCTGGACTGTCAGGACCAACCAGTATGACGACCCCGAGGGCGATGCCCGCCGCATCCTTTCCGACGAATACGACGACAAGCCGAAGCAATAGGCCAAGCCCTGTCGCGCCCGGGCTTCTTCTTGGCTGAAATACCTCCGCCGGAGGCGTCCCGCCCTCGGCAGGCCGGCTCCGCCGTCAGCCGGGCTCGATCATGAAACAGGTGATCTTCTTGGCCTGAAGCCTGCGGCAGGCCATCTCGGCGGTCTGCCGGGAAAGCCCCATGAAATTGGCATCGAACCCACCACGCCGCTCGCGGATCTTGGGCAGGCTGCCATCGAGCGTCGACATCTCGTTGAGCGCGATCTGCACCAGCGCCTTGCGCGCCTGGAACTCGTTGCTGAACCGGCCCACGGTGATGCCCCAATGCCGCCCGCCGGAGGTGGAGATGCGCTCCACGACCTGCAGAACCGGATCGCCCGCCGGATCTTCGCCGGAGGCCGGCTCGGCCGAGGCGAGGGTCGTTTCGGGCGCGTCCGGGGCCTCCTGCGGCGTGTCGGCCACGGCGATCTGCAGGTCTTCGGGCCGGACCACGGGGGTTACCTCGTCGGTGGCCTCCACCAGCAGCACCGGCTCCGGCGTGGCTTCCTCGGCGCTCTCCTGTGCCGCGGCGGTGGCCGCGATGATGGCCTGTTCGATGCCGTCCTCATCCACTTCCGGCACCGGCAGCGGCTCTTCGGCCAGCGGGCGCATCTGGGGCCTGAGGCTCTGCTTGACCGCGGCGGCGGCCACGAGGCGCACCTTCTTGCCGAAGCCGCCCGGCACGTCGTGATCATTGACCTTGCCCATGTAGGGTGGGCGCGGCGGTATGTTGAGTGCCACCTGGCTCGGGGCGTTGCGGAAACCCAGATCGAGCAGCTCGGCCACCTTGGCGTTGCGCGAGGCGGTGGAGCGGCCACCGAAGACGGTGGCGATGATGTGCTTGCCACCCCGGCGCGCGCTGGCGGTCAGGTTGAAGCCTGCGGCGCGGGTATAGCCTGTCTTGATGCCGTCGGCGCCCTGGTAGCTCTGCAGCAGCTTGCGGTTGGTGTGATAGACGGTGCGAATGCCGGCATCCATCTCGATCCGCGAGAAGAGGTGATAGTAATCGGGATAATCGTAGAAGAGATGCCGGCCGAGGATCGTCATGTCGCGGGCGGTGGAGAGATGGCCCGACTCGGTGAGCCCGTGGGCATTCTTGAAGGTGGTGTGGGTCATGCCCATGGCCCGCGCGGTGCGGTTCATCCGCTGGGCGAAGCGCGCCTCCGAGCCTTCGATCGCCTCGGCAAGGGCGGTGGCGGCATCATTGGCCGATTTCACCGCCGCCGCGCGGATGAGGTAGCGCAGCCGGATTGTTTGCCCGGTGCGCAGGCCCAGCTCGCTCGGCGGCTCGCTGGCGGCATGGGCGGAAATCTTGATCGGCGCGTCGAGGTCGATCTCGCCGTTCTCCACAGCTTCGAAGACGATGTAGAGGGTCATCATCTTGGTGAGCGACGCTGGGTGAAGCGGGGTATCGGCGTTGCGCGAATGAAGCACCTCTCCCGAGCGCGCATCCATCACCAATGCCGCATAGGGCGCTGCCGTCGCCGCGAGGGGCACGACGACAAACAACCAAAACGCGGCCAACGCGATCAGCCCCCACCGCAAGGACTGTCTCATCCGGGTTCTCATGAACCTGCTCTTCTTCTGCCTCAGGCCGCCGGTTTTCCGGCTGGCTCTCTCGTTATGGAAAAAAGTTAACACAGCGGCAATTCTGAATAAAGTCATCAATTTGAACCGCGATGCAGAAACTTGAGCGGCGTTTCGCAACATGTGGCGGTTGGTGCGCTCCCCACCGCAAGACCTGTGATTGCGGCGGGAATGTGGCACCTGGCTCCGACAGGTCAGACGAAAAACGCCCGGCGATCAGGCCCGCTGCCGCGTGACGTTGCTGGCGATTTCGCGCACATGCTTTTCCCATGTGCCGCAGCAGCCGCCCCAGATGTCGATATGCGGATGCGCGCGGGCCAGATCGCCCAGCTGCCGCCCCAGCTCCACCGGGTCGCCCTCCTCGAGATGGTTGAGCTTGCAGAGCGCCAACTTGTCCATCTTCGCGGCATTTGGCCGGACGCTGCGCACCCGTTCGAACCAGCCGCCGGGCTCGATCGCAGGGGCGAATTCATCCGGGTGCGAGCAGTTGACGCCGTAGCACATCGGCGCCATCGCGCCCGCTTCGGCATCGGTCCGTTGCACGGCTTCCTTCAGCGTCGGGCCGGAGCGCAGGCGCGCCGTTTCGGTGACCGTGAAGGCGAGGCAGAGCGGAACCCCGGCCTTGGCCGCCGCGCGCGACAGGCCGACCGCCTCGGGAATGTTGTTCAGCGTCGCCCCCCACGCCAGATCGACGTCGAGCGCCTTCAGGGTCTCAAGCTGCACGGCATGGTATTCCTCGGCCGCCTCGGCGGTTATCTCCTCGTTGAGGGCGTAGGCGTCGCCGCGCGGGCCGATGATCCCGACAATGCGGATCTCCGGTATTTGCCCCTCGTAGGGCTTGGCAACCTCGCGCAGGAAGGCGATGCAGCGCGCCTGCATCTCCCGCAGCCCCTCGGGCGAATAGCCCAGCAACGCCCCCCAGTCCGGGCTGGCGCGGTAATCGAGCCCGCCCAGCAGCACGGGCAGGCCGCTTTCGGCGACCGCGTCGAGATAGTCGGCAAACATGCCGCGCAAGGTTTGCGTGGCGGCGGGGTTCTTCAGCAGCTCGAACACGGCGAAATGCGGGAAATCGTAGCCGTGCCGGAACATGATTTCCGTCTCCGTGCCCCCTTCGGTCAGATACGTCCTGTGCCTGTCGGGTTCCATGAAGTCGCGTGCCATCCTCGGCCTACTTTCGCCTGAACATCGTGGGTAGGAGTATTGGTCGGCGTGCCGTGGTCATCCAGTGGACCGGTGGTGCAGTAGATCGCGGCGCGCTTTCGTGTAGGATTGAAAGCGCCGGTATGGCCCCCCGTGCCGCGCGGCCCGGCCGGGCGCGCCGCCACGGGCGCCGCAGCAAGGAGAAGGCTCATGTCTTTCATGAAGCCCCGCAGCACCGAGACGACGCGCGACAGGCTTGTGACGGTTGCCGAAGTGGCGATTCTCGACAAGGGGCTGGCGGCCACATCCATCGAAGAGGTGATCGCGGAAGTCGGGATCAGCAAGAACGGGTTCTTCTACCACTTCAAGGACAAGAGCGAACTGGTGAAGGCGATCCTCCAGCGCACGCTCGATTCCGAGGAGCTGTGGTTCGCGGGTCTGTTCGAACGCGCCCGCAGCGGCACGCCGGACGGGGATCCGCTGACTGAAATCCTCACCTTCCTGCGCCTTCTGCGGGAAGACATGGAGCGCCTGCCGGACGTGCACCCCGGATGCCTCATCGCCGCCTGCTGCTTTCAGGAGCGGCTATTCCAGCACGAGATCCACGCCATCGCCAAGGCGAGCCTGCTGGGCTGGCGCGCCCGGTTTCATGCCCGTTTCGTGGAGATCGCGAAGGTTCACCCGCCGCATGTGGAGGTGGACCTCGAAGCATTGGCCGACATGCTGACCTCGCTCACCGACGGGGCGATCATCCTGTCGAAGACGGTGCGCGAGAAGGACGTTCTGCCGCGGCAGATCGAGCTTTACCGGCAATTCGTGAAAACGGTGTTCCTGGGCTCCGGCCAGGGGTGAGCCGAAGGACGGCGCGCGAGACAGGAGGCCATCGACACGAAAACGGGGCGGCCTTGGCCACCCCGTTTCCGGTCTTTTCATGCCGTGGCTCAGTTCAGCGCCTTGTCGGTGATTGCATGGGTCCATGCGGCATCGCCCGGATGGGCGGTGATCACCGGGTCGGAGCCGCCGGAGAGCAGCGATTCGACCGTGCGCTCGAAATCGGCCGGGTCGAGCGCGCCGTTGGAGCCCGCGGTGAGCTTGGCGACCTCGCCCATCATCCGCTTCTGATGCTTCTCGGTCTGCGCGCCGGTGGCATCGTTGTCGAGCACGATCATCGCGGCCTCGTCGGGGTTCTCCTCGGCCCATTTCCAGCCCTTCATCGAGGCCCGCACGAAGCGCGCCATCTTGTCCTGGAAGGCCGGATCCTCGAGGTCGCTCTCGAGCGCGTAGAGCCCATCCTCGAGCGTCGCCACGCCCTGATCCTCGTATTTGAACACCACGAGGTCGTCGGGCGTGAGGCCTGCATCGATCACCTGCCAGTACTCGTTATAGGTCATGGTCGAGATGCAGGCAGCCTGCTCCTGCAGGAGCGGGTCGACGTTGAAGCCCTGCTTGAGCACGGTCACGCCGTCATCGCCACCCTCGGT
>JAVKDQ010000181.1:0-3259 GCA_040222155.1 Roseovarius sp. | reverse complement strand
AGTCCAGATCGCGGGAAAGCTGGATCATGGAGACGCCTTTCGCGCCGTTCACGATGATGCAGACCGCGGCAAGCAGGTCCACAAAATCCATCTTGCGCGAGGCAAAGACGGTGCCAGACGTAACGCTGAATTGGTGGAGGCAGTTCTTGCATTTGAACTTGCGGCGCGTGGTGATCGTGTAGGTTTCCTCGTGGCCGCAGCAGGGGCAGACGGCCTCGCCATTCGTCTCGGGCCAGCGCATTTCGCAGAAGGTGCGGTAAGCCGCTTCCTCGCCCGCCTTGTAGATTTGGCGAAGGCTGAGGGTGCGGGACGCTGCGGAGAGAAGGAAGTGTTGGGCCATTGTATCGTATCCATTACCTATGTAACGGATATGATGCGTTGACGTATCAATTACAAGGGCATAAGTAATAAAAAAAATACGTTAGCCAACATAGGTGATACATGCCGGATCAGAGCGAGTGGGAAAAGAGGGCCGCAAATCTTCTCAAGGCAGAACTGAAAAGACGGGGGGTTACCTACGCTCAGTTGGCCGAAATGATTGGCGAGAAAGAAGTGAACATTCGCAACAAATTGTCTCGTGGAAAGTTCACGGCGGCGTTCCTATTGCGTTCACTTTGTGCTATAGATGTTGAACGCATCGAGATTACGTAATGGCATGTAAAAATCAAGAAAAACAAGGCGCTAAGTGGAAGAGCTGGGTGGGGCCAATCCTGGTTTCCGTCTTGGTGTTCGGTTTGTTGGCAGGAGCATCTGCAATTGATTCTGGCTTGGCTTTCGCGCTCGGAGCGGCAATCGTGCTCGGTGGAATTGTCGCGTTGAGGCTACTCTAAGTCGAAACCACTTTGCCGTGTCGGAATCTCAATGTGTAATACCTTTGTGATCACATACTCCTTCACCTCCCAAACGGCGTCTTTTCGTTCTTCAATGATTTCGAGCTCGACAGTAAAGACGATGCCTTGCGCCAACTGTAGGTTTAGTTCTCCTGCCGCCATTCGATCCAGAAAACTCTGATCCTTGATCTTCGCTCCAATATTACCATGCGGCCAAGAAAACCCCCAACGCCTGTTGGTGTCCGGTTTCAGAATTGCCCTTAGCAACACCAAGTCAGCCCGCTCTTTTTTGACGCGCCTTTCCAAGCCCGAATCCTCTATTTGGAACACTTCAGGCGGGAATTCGGAACGCGGCACGACCACTCTAGGCCGTGCTGTGTCTGACGACGAAATGGCTGCTCCCGTAACGTTTTCATCGTTCGCGAGTTGAGAAAAGACACGACGAGCCTCCTTGTCAGCCAATCTCTTTTCCAACGCTTCAACAACCTCTACTGCAAGCGCCTCTCTTTCCTCTTCGGAAAGAGATTGCGTTTCTACCGGAGCGTCTGGACCTTTCATGTACTCCAAAACCTGCTCCCACGTCCAAGTGACCGTATCCTTGGCCAAAAAAATCAAAGTGGAAATGATCGCGGTGCGTATTGCAGTCTTTGTGTCACCAACCAGTGATCTGACCACAGCCTTGATTTTCTGACTGCCCGGTTGCGCGCTTTCTAGCTCAATAATTGTTGACGAATTCGGGTCAAAGTGATGCCCCACTCGCTCGACCATATCCGCCCAAGCGATGGCGGCTCGCGCGGCAGTTCTAAGGTCAAGTTTTGTGTCGGGCTTTAAATCGACAAAAAGAACAAGAGAGGTTGACGACATAAACTCCACTTAAGCGCGAACTTTCGCAAAAGTGGAGTCATTTATTCTTGGTGCGTTTGATACATAAGGCCGAGTATTTTTCACCAAGAAGAAGCCGGGGGCGGTAAAGAGAAACGCGGCCGGGGGGTGCCCGGCCGCGCTTTTTTCGTGCTGGCGGTGGCGTGGGTTATGCCACGTCGAACCGGTCTGCGTTCATCACCTTCGTCCATGCGGCGATGAAATCGCGCACGAACTTCTCCTTGTTGTCGTCCTGCGCGTAAACCTCGGAATAGGCGCGCAGGATGGAGTTGGAGCCGAAGACGAGATCGACGCGGGTGGCTGTCCATTTCACCTTGCCGGTGGCGCGGTCCTGGATCTCGTAGGTGCCGCCCTCGACCGGGACCCACTTGTTGGCCATGTCGGTGAGGTTGACGAAGAAATCCGTGGTGAGCGCGCCGGGCGTGTCGGTGAAGACGCCATGCGCCGTGCCGCCGTGGTTGGTGCCCATGGCGCGCATGCCGCCGAGCAGGACGGTCATCTCGTGGCCGGTGAGGCCCATGAGCTGCGCCCGGTCGAGGAGAAGCTCCTCGGGGCTGACCACGTAATCCTGCTTGAGCCAGTTGCGGAACCCGTCGGCCAGCGGCTCGAGCGGCTCGAAGCTCTCGGCATCGGTCATCTCGTCGGTCGCGTCGCCGCGGCCCGGCGTGAAGGGAACCTCCATCGCGAAGCCCGCCGCCTTGGCGGCCTGCTCGACACCCACGTTGCCCGCGAGCACGATCACGTCGGCGAGGCTGGCGCCGGTCTCCTGCGCGATGCCCTCGAGCACGCCCAGAACACGGGCGAGGCGGGCGGGCTCGTTGCCTTCCCAATCCTTCTGGGGGGCGAGACGGATGCGCGCGCCATTGGCGCCGCCGCGCATGTCGGAGCCGCGATAGGTGCGGGCGCTGTCCCAGGCTGTGGAGACCATGTCCGAAAGCGAAAGCCCGCTCCCGGCGATCTTCGCCTTCACCGCCGCCACGTCGTAGCCGGTGGGGCCGGCGGGGATGGGATCCTGCCAGATCAGGTCTTCCTGCGGCACTTCGGGGCCGAAGTAGCGGGCCTTGGGGCCCATGTCGCGGTGGGTGAGCTTGAACCAGGCGCGGGCGAAGGTGTCGTCGAAATAGGCCGGGTCGGCCATGAACTTCTCGCAGATCGCGCGGTAGGCGGGATCGACCTTCATCGCCATGTCGGCATCGGTCATCATCGGCATGACGCGGGTTTTCCCATCGGTGGGATCAACCGGCATGTCTTCTTCCTTGATGTCGATGGGCCGCCACTGGTTGGCGCCGGCGGGCGACTTGGTGAGCTCCCACTCGTAGCCGAAGAGCAGCTTGAAATAGCCCATGTCCCACTGGGTGGGGTGGGTTGTCCATGCGCCCTCGATGCCGGAGGTGACCGCGTTGGTGGCCTTGCCGCCCATGTTGGGGTTCATCCAGCCGAAGCCCTGGTTCTCGACATCCGCCGCTTCCGGCTCCGGGCCGAGCGCATCGGCATTGCCATTGCCGTGGGCCTTGCCGACGGTGTGGCCGCCGGCGGTGAGGGCCGCG
>JAVKDQ010000180.1:0-56109 GCA_040222155.1 Roseovarius sp. | reverse complement strand
GCTCATGACCTACACGATCGGAATCAACGGCTTCGGGCGCATCGGGCGCGGCGTTCTGCGCGCCATGATCGAGCGCGGCGAAACCGGCATGGAGGTGGTGGCGATCAACGATCTGGCCCCCGCCGACCACCTCGCGCATCTGCTGAAATACGACAGCATCCACGGCCGCTTCGACGCCGAAGTCACCGCCTCCGACGGAAAGCTCGTGGTCAACGGCCGCGAGATCCGCGTCACCGCCGAGCGCGACCCGGCGAAGCTGCCGTGGTCGGACGTGGATATCGCCTATGAATGCACCGGTCTTTTCACCGCCCGCGAGGAGGCGGCGAAGCATCTCGAGAACGGCTCCAGCCGCGTGCTCATCTCCGCCCCCGCGAAGGGGGCCGACCGCACGGTCGTCTACGGCGTCAACCACATGGATCTCACCGGGCGCGACCTGATCGTTTCCAACGCCTCCTGCACCACCAATTGCCTCGCCCCGGTGGCCAAGGTGCTCGACGACGCCTTCGGCATCGAGACCGGCTACATGACCACCGTCCATTCCTATACCGGCGACCAGCCCAGCCACGACACCGATCACCGCGATCTCTACCGCGCGCGGGCCGCCGCCGTGTCGATGATCCCCACCTCCACCGGGGCCGCGCGGGCGATCTCCGAGGTGCTGCCGCATCTCAAGGGCCGGCTCGAGGGCTCGGCCATCCGCGTGCCCACGCCCAATGTCTCGGTGATCGACCTCGCCTTCATGCCGAAGCGCCCCGCCACGGTGGAAAGCGTCAACGCCGCGCTGCGCGAGGCCGCCGAGGGCGACATGGAAGGCATCCTCGCCTATTCCGACGCGCCCCTCGTCTCGATCGACTTCAACCACGATGCCCATTCCTCCTGCTTCGCCCCCGCGCAGACGGCGGTGACGGAGAACGGCATGGTGCGCGTGGTGAGCTGGTATGACAACGAATGGGGCTTCTCCAACCGGATGATCGATACCGGGCGGCGCATGAGCGAGGTGCTCACCTCCGCCGCACCGCTGCGCCGGGCCGGTTGAGAGGGCGCGCTCATGCCGCGCCGCGCGGCGCGGGCCGGGGTTGCGCCATGAGTATTTTTCCCAAGAAGAAGCCGGGGCCGGGCGAGACTGCCTAGGCCGGGCCGAGATTCTCGCGAATGAGGATCTCGATGCGGATGCGCTCCTGCGAGGCCAGGGGCTCGCGCCCGTCCGATCTTGCGCGCAGCGAGCGGATGGCGCTCCGCACGAGGTGGCCGGGGTTCTGCGCGATCACCGCGTCGAGCGTGCCCTCGCGCAGCATCGCCTCGGTGAAGGCGGTGCGCTCATGGGCGAGGATCACCTGCGCCGAAGGGTCGGAGGCCTCGCAAAGCGCCATCAGCGCGGGCCGCGCCTCGGAGCTCAGCAGGTAGGCCCCCACGATATCGGGATGATTGGCGTAGGAATTGGCGATCACCGCGCGGGTGCGGGCCGGGTCGCCATAGGTTTCCACCGAGGGCAGCGCGGTGAGACGGGGGAAGTCCTTCGTCAACACCGTGTCGAAGCCCAGCCGCCGCTCGACACTGTCGAGCGAGTTCATGGTTTCGGACACCACCAGCACCTTGCCCGCGCGCGCACCGAGGAAGCGGCCCAGCAGCCGCCCCGCCGTGGCCCCTGCCGAGTTGTTGTCGACCCCGATGAAATCCACCGGGCGCAATCCGGGCTGGCCCGAGACGAACTGCACCACCTGCACGCCGCGCTCGATGAGCCGCGTGGTGGCGTCGCGCACCTGCGGGCTTTCGGGCGCCATGATCGCCACGCCATCCACGCGCTCGGGCGAGAGCCGCGAGAGGATGCGGGCGGTGGCGTGCGGGTCGTTCGAGAGGCTGCGGCGCAGGGTGATGTCGAGCGATTCGGCGCGGAAGGCGGCGCTTGCCTCCTCGATCCGCTCGATCACCGTGGCGAGGAAATCCTCGCCCGTCTCCGGCAGCAGGAACTGGAAGCGGTAGAGCCGCCCACGGGCGAGGTTGGCGGCCGATTGGTTGCGGATAAAGCCAATGCGCTCAATGGCTTCGTTCACCGCCTTGACCGTCTGCTTGCGCACGCCGGGCCGCCCGTTGAGCACCCTGTCAACGGTGGCGAGGCTGACGCCCGCAGCCTTGGCGAGATCTTTCGTCGTGGGGCGCATCCGGGGCTTTCGGTCTTCGGGTCCGCCCCGAGTTTTGCTTTATTTTCCGGTGGAAGACAATGATTTTGAGGTACGTACCTCAGAAATGCCTTGATCTGAGGTACGTACCTCATCTACCCATGATGCAGAAGAACCGAGTCGGCATGAGGAGCGCCGGCCGTATCTCAGGGAGGAAGAACAATGAAAGTGAAGTATTCCGTTTCGGTGGCCGCGGCCGCCTTGTTGAGCGCCGCGGGCGCCGCGCAGGCCGATGACCTGACGCTGTGCTGGGCGGCGTGGGATCCGGCCAACGCGCTGGTCGAGCTTTCCAAGGATTTCGAGGAGAAATCCGGCCACACGATGTCCTTCGAATTCGTGCCGTGGCCCAATTTCGCCGACCGCATGCTCAACGAGCTCAATTCCGGCGGCCAGCTCTGCGACCTGATGATCGGCGACAGCCAGTGGATCGGGCTCGGCGCCGAGGCCGGCCATTACGTGAAGCTCAACGACTTCTTCGATGCCAAGGGCATCACGATGGACGATTTCATCCCCGCAACCGTCACCGGCTATTCCGAATGGCCCAAGGGCACGCCGAACTACTGGGCGCTGCCGGCCTTTGGCGACGTGGTGGGCTGGACCTACCGCAAGGACTGGTTCGAGCGCGAGGAGCTGCAGGCCGAGTTCATGGAGAAGTACGGCCGCGAACTGGCCCCGCCGGCCACGCTGGCCGAGCTCAAGGACATCGCCGAGTTCTTCCAGGGCCGCGAGATCGACGGCACCACCGTCTATGGCGCGGCGATCTACACCGAGCGCGGCTCGGAAGGCATCACCATGGGTGTGACGAACGCGCTCTACAATTACGGCTTCATGTATGACGACCCCGAGAACCCCTACCAGATGGAGGGTTTCGTGAACTCGGAAGGCGCCGTGGAAGGCCTCGAATTCTACAAGGCGCTCTACGATTGCTGCACGCCCCCCGGCTCGTCCGACTGGTACATGTCCGAGAATATCGACGCCTACAAATCCGGCCAGGTGGCGCTTCAGATGAACTTCGCCTTCATCTGGCCCGGCGTGGAGGCCGATCCCAACGTGGGCGGCGGCAAATCCGGCTACTTCCCCAACCCCGCGGGCCCGGGCGGGCATTTCGCCCAGCTTGGCGGGCAGGGCATCTCGGTGGTGAGCTACTCCGACAGCCAGGATGCCGCGCTCGAATATATCGAGTGGTTCGCGCAGCCCGAGATCCAGTCGCGCTGGTGGGAGCTGGGCGGATACTCGGCACTCAAGGCCGTGGTGGAAGACCCAGGGTTCGCCGAGAGCCAGCCCTATGCCCAAACCTTCCTCGACTCGATGGCGATCGTGAAGGATTTCTGGGCCGAGCCCGCCTATGCCTCGCTGCTTCTGGCGATGCAGGATCACGTCCACAGCTACGTGATCGCCGGCGAAGGCACGGCGCAGGAGGCGCTCGACAAGCTCGTGGAAGACTGGACGGAAGTCTTCGAGGACGAAGGCAAGCTCTGAACCCGTCTCCCCGGCCGCCTCTCCCCTCCCTGCCGGAGGAGCGGCCCGGTGCGCGGAGCGCCCTTTCGGGGTAAGCTCCGCGCATCAAGCCAACCACCTGAAGGGGCCACCCGCCATGCCGAACACCGTGATGTCCCGCGCCGCGGAAGCGACGCCGCCGGGAATGGCGCGCAAGATCAAGGGCCTGTCGGACCGCACGATCGCCTGGCTCTTCGTGGCGCCCACCATCTTCCTGCTGCTCGCGGTCAACATCTTCCCGCTGATCTGGACGATCCGGCTGAGCTTCACCAATTACCGCGCCAACCGCCCCAACGCCGATGTCGAATGGATCGGGTTGCGCAATTACGAGCGCATCCTCACCGACAGCGACATCTGGATGACGATGCAGGCCACCGCGCATTTCCTCTTCTGGACGATCTTCTTCCAGGTGCTGATCGGCTTCACGCTGGCATGGCTCATCAACCGCAAGTTCAGGGGCAACGATCTCTGGACCACGATCATCGTGCTCCCGATGATGCTCTCGCCCGCCGTCGTCGGCAATTTCTGGACATTCCTCTACCAGCCGCAGATCGGCCTCTTCAATTACGTGGTGGCCTTCTTCACCGGGGTCGAGCCCACCAGCTTCTCGATGATCGGCGACGTGGCGCTCGCGCCCTGGGCCATCGTGATCGTCGATACCTGGATGTGGACGCCCTTCGTGATGCTCATCTGCCTCGCGGGCCTGCGCTCCATCCCCGGCTCGATCTACGAGGCCGCGGAGTGTGACCGCGCCTCCAAGTGGCGGCAGTTCTGGACGATCACCGTGCCGATGACCCTGCCCTTCCTCATGCTCGCGGTGCTCTTCCGAGGCATCGAGAATTTCAAGATGTTCGATCTCGTGGTGCAGCTCACCGGCGGCGGCCCCGGCTCCACCACCGAGCTCACCTCGATCAACCTCAAGCGCGAGGCCTTCGAGAAGTGGCGCACGGGCTATGCCTCGGCCTATGCCATTGTGCTCTTCGTCACCGTCTTCGGGCTGGCCTCGATCTACGTGAAGGCGCTCAACAAGGTTAAGGAAAGATGAGCGGTTTCTCCATCTCCGACCCCTCGCCGCGGCAGAAATGGATCGCCGGCGCGCTGGTGATCGCCTATGCGCTCATCACCATCATGCCGCTTGTCTGGATCGTGGCAACCGGCTTCAAATCCTCCGCCGATGCCATCGCCTACCCGCCCAAGGTGGCCTTCGAGCCCTCGCTCGAGGGCTACGTGAACCTCTTCACCACGCAAACCCGGCAGACGCCCGAATATTTCGAGGAGAACCCGCCGCAAACCTGGTACGAGGAGATCGTTCACGACAAGGGGCTGGCCATCGCGGGGCCCTCGCGCTTCGGCGAGCGGTTCATGAACTCGGTCATCATCGGCTTCGGCTCGACGTTCCTGTCGGTCTTCCTCGGCACGCTCGCCGCCTATGCCTTCTCGCGCTACCGGGTGCCGCTCAAGGATGACCTGCTCTTCTTCATCCTCTCCACCCGCATGATGCCGCCCATCGCGGTAGCCATCCCCATCTTCCTGATGTTCCGCGAGTTGGGGCTTTCCGACACCCATCTGGGCATGATCCTGCTCTACACCGCCGTGAACCTCTCGCTCTCGGTCTGGCTGCTGAAAGGCTTCATCGACGAGATCCCGCTCGAATACGAAGAGGCCGCGCTGATCGACGGCTATACCCGCTTCCAGGCCTTCACCAAGGTGGTGCTGCCGCAGGCCGCCACCGGCATCGCCTCCACCGCCATCTTCTGCCTGATCTTCTCGTGGAACGAATATGCCTTCGCGGTGCTGCTCACCTCCGGCACGGCGCAAACCGCCCCGCCCTTCATCCCCACCATCATCGGCGTGGGCGGGCAGGACTGGCCCGCCGTCGCCGCCGGCGCCACGCTCTTCCTCGTGCCGGTCATGGTCTTCACCATCCTCCTGCGCAAGCATCTCTTGCGGGGGATCACCTTCGGGGCGGTGCGCAAATGACGAGGACTCAGGACAAGAAACCGTCGAGCCAATCTCGCACGAACGCCAGCTCCAAACACACGCGCGCGGAATCAAGGCCGCAAGGCCGCCGCGCGAGCGACGGGCCGCCCCCACGGCCCGGCGATTGGGTGAAGTTGGCACATCGCTCAAGCCTCTTTCGGACATGGCCAGATAAACCTCTGCCACTCCCCCGTCGCATCGCCGCGCCGCGGCCCGTCGCTGGCGCGGCTACTCACCGCACCGACGTAATACCGACGCAATACCGACGTAATACAGACGTCCAAAATCCGGCCTCCGGAGGCGCCCCATGACCCGGTTCCTCGCAGGCCTTCTCCGCCTCCGCCGCGGCCCGTGGGAAATGCTCGCCTCCCTCCTCATCGGCCTCGGCGTGGTGATGCTGATGCAGCCGTTCTTCCTCTGGGCCTACACCTGGTCCTTCCTCGTTCTGCTGACGGGCACGGTGATGTTTCTCATCGTCAGCCATTTCCCGGAGTAACCCATGGCGCAGATCCGCATCGAAAACCTGCGCAAGGATTTCGGCGATTTCACCGCCGTCCAGTCCTCCAGTTTCACCATCGAGGATGGCGAATTCTTCATGCTGCTCGGCCCCTCCGGCTGCGGCAAGACAACGACACTGCGGATGATGGCCGGCCTCGAATTGCCCACCAGCGGGCAGATCTTTATCGACGGCGAGGAGGTCGGCCAGCGCCCCGCCAGCCAGCGCGACATCGCCTTCGTCTTCCAGATGTTCGCCCTCTATCCGCACATGAACGTGCGCCGCAACATCTCCTACCCGCTCGTGAGCCAGGGCATGCCCCGCCGCGAGGTGAAGCGGAAGGTCGACGAGGTCGCGCGCATCCTCGGCATCGAGAACATCCTCGGCAAACCCGTCGGCGGGCTCTCCGGCGGCGACCGTCAGCGCGTGGCGCTCGGGCGGGCTATCGTGCGGGAACCAAAGGCTTTTTTCATGGACGAGCCGCTCGGCGCGCTCGATGCCGAGTTCCGCGAGCGCATGGCCGAGGAGCTGCGCGCGCTCCATGACAGGATGGGCTCCACCACAGTCTACGTCACCCACGACCAGCTCGAAGCCATGCAGATGGGCGACAAGATCGTGTTGATGAACCACGGCGTCGTGGAGCAATTCGGCCGCCCGCAGGAGATCTACGACTGGCCCGCCACGATGTTCGTCGCCAATTTCATCGGCTCGCCCCCGATGAACTTCCTGCGCTTCGAGGGCACGGTGGCCCCCGGCGCCGAGCATGTGCGGCTGGGCGAGAGCGAGGTGCCCATCCCCGCGCTGCGCGAGGGCCACGCGGGCAAGCTGGTGCTGGGCGCGCGCCCCGAGCATATCCGCCTCGACGACGCCTCCGATTACCGCGCCGAGGTGCAGACGGTGGAATATCTGGGCACCACCCAGATCGTCTCGCTCAAGGCACGGCACGGCGAGGTGAAGGTGCGCATCCCCAGCCACGAGCCGGTGCGCGAAGGGCAGGTCACGGGCCTCGCCTTCAACCCGCTCACCCTCACGGTCTTCAGCGGCGACAGCGGCAACGCGCTGCGCTCGGTGGCAAACGAGGAGGTGCTCGGGCATGGCTGAGGTTACGCTCAAGGGCATCACCAAGACCTACGGCAGCACCGTCGCCCTCAACGACGTCTCCCTCACCGTCCCCGACGGCGCCTTCGTCGTGCTGCTCGGGCCCACGGGGGCCGGGAAAACCACCACCCTCCGCGTCGTCTCCGGCCTCGATGCGCCCGACCGGGGCGAGGTGCTGATCGACGGCGCGCCGGTGACGCGGCTCACGCCCGCGCAGCGCAACGTGGCGATGGTGTTCCAGCAATATTCGCTCTACCCGCACATGTCGGTGCGCGAGAACCTCGCCTTTCCGCTCAAGTCCCCGCTCATCCGCATGGAGGCCGGAGAGATCGAGAAGAAGGTGCGCGAGGTGGCCGAGATGCTGCAGATCGCCCACAAGCTCGACAACAAGGCCACCGCGCTTTCGGGCGGCGAGATGCAGCGCGTGGCGATCGGGCGCGCGCTGGTACGCGAGCCCGCCGTCTACCTGATGGACGAACCTCTGAGCTCGCTCGACGCCAAGCTCCGGGCCGACCTGCGGGTGGAGTTGAAGAACATACAGGCCCGCTCGGGCGCCCCCTTCCTCTACGTGACCCATGACCAGATCGAGGCGATGACCATGGCCAGTCATGTGGGCGTGCTCGACGAAGGGCGGCTCGTGCAATTCGCCAGCCCCCGCGAGATCTACGAGAACCCCGTCAGCATCTATGCCGCGAGCCGCCTCGGCCTGCCGCGCATCAACATCCTCCCCGCAAGCCTCTTCCCCGGCGCGCCCTCGGGAGCCAGGTCCATCGGGCTCCGGCCCGAGCAGATCAGGCAGGGCGAGGGCGCGGAAAGCACCGTCACCCGCGTCGAGCGTCTGGGCGACCAGACCCGCCTGCATCTGCACTTCCGCAAGCATGACCTGATCACCGTCACCGATGCGCATACGCCCCTCAAGACGGGCGACACCGTCAAGATCGCCCCCGAGAACCCCTTCTATTTCGACGCGCAAGGCGCCCGTGTGCGCTGACCCGTTGCCACCAAGGAGACCCCAATGAACCAGTTCATCAACAAGAAGGAAGACATCGTCGCCGAAGCGGTGGACGGCTTGGTTGCGGCCTCGGGCGGGCGGCTCGCGCGGCTCGACGGTTACCCGCATATCCGGGTTCTGCTGCGCACCGACTGGGACAAGTCCAAGGTGGCGCTCGTCTCGGGCGGCGGCTCGGGGCACGAGCCCGCGCATGGCGGTTTCGTGGGCGAGGGGATGCTCACGGCGGCGGTCTGCGGCGATGTCTTCGCGTCGCCCTCGGTCGATGCGGTGCTGGCGGGCATCCTCGCGGTCACCGGCCCGGCGGGCTGCCTGCTGATCGTGAAGAACTACACCGGCGACCGTTTGAATTTCGGCCTTGCCGCCGAGCGGGCGCGCGCCTTCGGGCTCAACGTGGCGATGGTGGTTGTGGATGACGACATCGCCCTGCCCGAGCTGCCGCAGGCGCGCGGCCTTGCGGGCACGCTCTTCGTCCACAAGATCGCGGGCGCGCTGGCCGAGAACGGGGCCAGCCTCGATGCCGTGAAGGCGGCGGCGGAACGGGTGATCGCGGGCACACATACGATCGGCATGTCGCTCGACACCTGCACCGTGCCGGGCGCGCCCAAGGATGAACGCATCCAGCCGGGCAAGGCCGAGCTCGGCCTCGGTATCCACGGTGAATCGGGCGTGGAGCAGGTGGATTACGCCCATGCGCGCGGCGCCATGGCGATGGTGGTGGAGCGGCTCGCGGGCCAGATGGCCAAGGGCAAGCCGCATGTGGCGCTCCTCAACAACCTCGGCGGCGCCTCGGTGCTGGAGATGCAGATCCTCGCCCACGAGCTGCGCAACTCGCCCATCGGTGGGCAACTCAAGCACATCATCGGCCCGGCGGCGATGATGACCTCGCTCGAGATGCGCGGCTTTTCCGTCTCCATCTACCCGGCCGATACCGAGGACCTGATGGCGCTCAAGGCACCGGTGCCGCTCGCAAGCTGGCCGGGGCTCACCGCCTTCGGCAATGTCGAGGTGGTGGAACTGCCCGACGGGCTGCGCCCGATCAAGCCGCTCGCCTCCGACCATCCGGCGACGCGCGCCTTTCTCACCCGCTGCTGCGAGGTCTTCATCGAGGCCGAGGACGAGCTCAACGCGCTCGACGCGCGGGCAGGCGATGGCGATACCGGCTCGACACTCGCGGGCGCCGCGCGGGCCCTCATCGGCGCGATGGACAACCTGCCGCTTGCCGATCACACCCAGCTCTACCGCGCCATCGGGCTGGAGCTGAGCCAGACCATGGGCGGCTCCTCGGGCGTACTGCTGGCCATCTTCTTCGCGGCGGCGGGCGATGCGGCCTCGAGTGGGCAATCGCTGCGCGAGGCGCTCAATGCCGGGCTGAAGCGGATGCAGGAGATCGGCGGCGCCGAGCCCGGCGACCGCACGATGATCGACGCGCTGCAACCGGCACTCGAAAACCTCTCGGCGGGCCTGCCGCAAGCCGCGCGCGCAGCCCGCGAGGGGGCCGACCGTACGGCTGAGATGGCCACCGCCAAGGCGGGCCGCTCCGCCTATATCAACGCCGAGCAGCTCAAGGGCCACGTGGACCCCGGCGCCGAGGCGGTGGCGCGGCTCTTCGAGCGACTCTCGGCCTGAGGCAACCGCGCGTCGCAGGTTGTTGACCTTCCGCGCTTCCGTGTAAGCTTGGGCGGCGAAGCACGGCGGCGCGAAGGAGACCCGACCAATGACGAAACCCTGCATCATCTGCGTGGCGATCACCGGCTCGGTGCCCCGCAAGGAAGACAACCCGGCGGTGCCGATCACCATCGAGGAGCAGGTGGAATCGACCCACGAGGCCTTCGAGGCCGGCGCCTCCATCGCCCATTGCCACGTGCGCATGGAAGACCAGACGCCCACCTCCGACCCCGAGCGTTTCGCCCGGCTGAAGGAAGGGATCGAGGCACATTGCCCGGGCATGATCGTGCAGCTTTCCACCGGCGGGCGCTCCGGCGCGGGCCGCGAGCGCGGCGGGATGCTGCCCTTGAGGCCGGACATGGCCTCACTCACCGTGGGCTCCAACAACTTCCCCACCCGCGTCTACGAGAACCCGCCCGACCTGGTGGATTGGCTCGCCTCCGAAATGATCCGCCACGAGGTGAAACCCGAGATCGAGGCCTTCGACCTTTCGCATATCTTTCAGGCCGCGAAGATGTCGAAGGAGGGACGGCTGCCCGGGCCGCTCTACGTGCAGTTCGTGATGGGGGTGAAGAACGCCATGCCGGTCGACAAGCCCTCCTTCGACTTCTTCGTCGAGACTTTGAAGCGCGTGGCGCCCGATGCCGAATGGTGCGCGGCGGGCGTTGGGCCGGGGCAGATCGTGGTCAACGAGTGGTGCATTGCCGCGGGCGGGCATTGCCGCACCGGGCTCGAGGACAATATCCGCCTCGACCGCGACACGCTCGCGCCCTCCAACGCGGCACTGGTGCGGCGCACGGTGGCGCTTTGCGAGAAACACGAACGCCCCGTGGCCAGCCCCGCGGAGGCGCGCGCCATTCTGGGGTTGCGCGCGGCCTGAAGGGACGGGTCTTCCGCCTCCGGCGGGGATATTTGGGGCCAGAAGAAGCCGGGGGTCAGACCCAGTTGGGCTGGCGCGCGGCGAGGTAGCGAACCCGTTCGCGCATCACGTCGGTGATCGGGCCGTTGCGGCCCGGGTCGCGCAAGGTGGTGAAGAAGTGCTCGGGCGGGGTGCCGCGCGCGCGCCGGCGCCACTTGAGGGAGGCAAGCACACGGGTGGCCTCGTCGGGCATGCGATCGGGGATGTCATGGCCGTTGAGCGTGCCCCAGACGCTTGTCCAGAGCCGGCCCACCGCCCATGGGTTATAGCCACCGCCCCCCAGCACCAGAAGGCGCGGTGCGAGGGGAATGAGCCCCGCGAGAAGCGCCAGATGCGCGTTGTTGGACAGCTCGAGCCGCGAAAGCGGGTCTTCGGCCACCGCATCCGAGCCGCATTGCAGCACCACCGCCTCGGGGCGGAAGCGCTGCACCAGCGGAAGGATCAGCTCGTCTCGCGCCAGAGCGAAGCCGTCGTCGCTGGTGCCGGCGGGCATGGGCAGGTTGAAGGCATTGCCGCCCGCATCCTCCTCGAGAGCACCGGTGAAGGGCCAGCGCATCGCCTCGTGGGTGGAGATCATCAGCACCCGCGGATCGCCCCGGAAGGCATGCTCGACCCCGTCGCAATGATGGGCGTCGATATCCAGATAGGCCACGCGGGAGAGCCCCTGCGCAAGCAGCACCTTGATGGCGAGCACCGGGTCGTTGAGGTAGCAGAAGCCAGAGGCGTGATCGGGCATGCCGTGATGCGTGCCGCCGCCCGGATTGTAGACGATGCCGCCATTGGCAATGAGTTCGGCCCCCAACATCGAGCCGCCCGCGGCGGTGGCGGGGCGGCGATACATCTCCGCGAAGACCGGGTTGGAGAGCGTGCCGAGCCTGTGGCGTTCGCGCGTCGTCTCGTCGACATAGCCTTCTTTCTCGGCCCGCTGCAGCGCATCGACGTAGCGTTCCGTATGGAAGACCGTGAGCGCCTCGGGCTTGGCGCAGGGGCTGTTGCGATATTGCCCGTCGCCGAACCAGCCAAGCGCGCGGCAGAGGTCGATCACCGTGGGCACCCGCTCGATGCTGAGCGGATGATCCGGGCCATAGCTCGACCCCCGGTAAACCTCTGAACCGATAAACGTGGCGCGTTTCATCCCCTTTTAATACCATCGCATACCGTTCCGAAAAGCCGGTTTTTGCGCCCGGCGCGCGTTTTTTCGGCGCATATGGCGCGAATGGAGGCAGTTGGAGAAGGGGTGGCGACGGGCAGGCGCCCGCCCTACGCCGTCCGATCCCGAGGCGGGCGGATCAGCCGCCGCGCAGGCGCGCGAGCAGGACCACCTCGCTATCGGGGGCGATGGGCGTGAACCAGCTGTCGTTATAGACCTTGCCGTCGATCGCGACGGAAACGCCGCGCTCGAGCTGGGGTTTGAGAGCGGGGTATTTCTCGGCCAGCCCGTCGAGCAATTCGCGCAGGTTCTTGGCCTCGATCTCCACCTCGCGCTGGTCTTCCGTGGCCTGTGCCAGCGAGCCCCAGATACGCACCTGAACCATGCGGCCCTCTTTCGTTCAAGCCGGCGCGCGCCGTGGCCTGGCCCGGCGCGCGCGGGTTTTCTTGTCAGCCCTGCTGGATCGCCTTCAGCACCTTGGGCGGCGACATGGGCAGGCTCGTCATGCGCACGCCCGCCGCCGCCGAGACGGAGTTGGCGATGGCCGCGAGCGGCGGCACGATGGAGGTTTCGCCCACGCCGCGCACGCCATAAGGGTGGCCCGGATTGGGGATCTCGAGGATCACCGTGTCGATCATCGGCAGGTCGGAGGCCACCGGCACCCGGTAGTCGAGGAAGCCCGGGTTCTGCAGCACGCCGTCCTCGCCGTAGATATAGGCCTCGTTCAGCGCCCAGCCGATACCCTGCACCGCCCCGCCCTGAAACTGGCCTTCCACGTAGTCGGGATGCACCGCCTTGCCGGCATCCTGGAAGACCGTGTAGCGCAGGATCTTCACCGCGCCGGTTTCCGGGTCGACCTCGGTGTCGACCATGTGGGTGGCAAAGCTCACGCCCGCGCCCTCGGCATTCACCTCGGAATGGCCCGCGATGGGCCCGCCGGTGTTCGACGCGATCGCCGCGATATCGGCCAGCGACATCGGATCGTGCTTGCCGGCATTGGGGCCGGAGGGGCGCGCCGCGCCGTCTTCCCAGACAACCGCTTCCTCGTCGATCCCCCAGACCATCGCCGCGCGCTTGCACATCTCGCGCTTGGCGGCGCGGGCGGCCTCGATGGTTGCGAGGCCCACCGCGAAGGTCACGCGGGAGCCGTCCGTCACGTCGTTGAGGCCGAGCGAGGCGGTGTCGGCGATGACGGTGCGCACCTTGTCATAGGGGATGCCCAGCTC
This sequence comes from Roseovarius sp., assembly GCA_040222155.1. Classification (GTDB taxonomy): domain Bacteria; phylum Pseudomonadota; class Alphaproteobacteria; order Rhodobacterales; family Rhodobacteraceae; genus Roseovarius. The sequence goes on along the minus strand of JAVKDQ010000180.1, from coordinate 42,889 downwards.
CTCGGCGGCCATCATCGACATCGAGGCCCGCGAGCCGCCGATATCGGGGTTGCCCTCGATCACGTTCACCGTGCCATCGGGGGTGATGTTGAGCGAGACGCAGGTGTTGCCGCCGAAGTTGAACCAGAAGCCGCAGGCCACGCCCCGGCCCTGGTTTTCACCGAGCGGGGCCGACCAGTGCGGGTGGTCCTTGGCGGTGCGCAGCGTGGCCTCGAGGCCGATGGCCGGGTAGGTCACGCCATAGGCGGATTTGGTGCCCTCGCGCGCCGCGTTCTTCAGGCGCACTTCCATCGGGTCGAGGCCCATCTCCTTGGAGAGCTCGTCGATGGCACTTTCCACCGCGAAGGCGGCCATGGGCGCGCCGGGCGCGCGATAGGCGGCTTGCTTGGGGCGGTTCGCCACAACGTCCCAGCCGACGGTTTTCACCGCGTCGAGATCATAAGGAGCGAAGGCCGACATCGCGCCGAATTCCACCGGCGAGCCTGGATAGGCGCCGCCCTGGTAACGCAGTTCGGCGAAGCCGGCGGTGATGCGGCCATCCTTGGTCATGCCGAGCTTGATGTCGGTCGCGGAGGAGGCGGTGGGGCCGGTGGCGCGCAGCACCTCGGCGCGGCTCATCACCATCTTCACCGGGCGGCCCGATTTCTTCGAGAGCATCAGCGCGACCGGCTCGAGGAACACAGTGGTCTTTCCGCCGAAGCCGCCGCCGATCTCGGAAGCGGTGACGCGCAACATGCCCTGCTTCAGGCCCAGAAGGGCGGCGCAGGTATCGCGCACCATGTACTGGCCTTGCGTGCAGCACCAGAGATCGGCCTGCCCGTCGGGGCCGAACTGCGCGAGGCAGGCATGGGGCTCGATATAGCCCTGGTGCGTGGCCTCGGTGCGATAGGTGCGCTCGAGAACGCGGTCGGCCTTGGCCATCCCCGCCTCGACATCGCCGTGGCCGAACTCGTAGCGTGCGACCACGTTGGCGCCCATCCCCTCGGGCACGTTCTCCACCGCACGGCCCTCGTGCAGCACGGGGGCGTCGGCCTGCATGGCCTTCTCCACGTCGGTCACATGGGGCAGCGGGGCGTAATCCACCTTGATGAGCTTCAGCGCCTTCTTGGCGACGGCGCCGGACGAGGCGGCGACGGCGGCCACCGCGTGGCCGTCATAAAGCGCCTTCTCGCCCGCCATGCAGTTGTCGAGCACATCGGCATTGAACTCGTCGAGCTCGATCTCGGGGAAATCGGCGCGGGTGACGACGGCATGCACGCCTTCCAGCGCCTCCGCCGCGCTCGCGTCGATCGACCTGATCCGCGCATGCGGATGCGGCGAGCGCAGAACGAGGCCCACCAGCATCCCCGGCGCGCTCATGTCGGCGCCGAAACGGGCGCGGCCCGTGACCTTGTCGATCCCGTCGGGGCGGGCAACCCGTGTGCCCACCACCTTGAAGTTCATCTTCGCTTCGGTTTTCGCGTCAAGTGCCATCAGCGTGCCTCCCGCATGTCTGCCGCCGCGGCCAACACGGCGCGGATGATCTTGTCATACCCGGTACACCGGCAGAGGTTGCCGGCGAGCCAGTAGCGCGCCTCCTCCTCGGTGGGGTCGGGGTTCTTTTCCAGCAGCGATTTTGCCGCCACGAGGATGCCCGGCGTGCAGATGCCGCATTGAAGCGCCGCGTGGTCGATGAAATGACGCTGCAGCGGGTGCAATTGCTCGCCATGGGCCATGCCCTCGATCGTCTCGATCTCGGCGCCATCGGCCTCGGCGCCCAGCACGAGGCAGGAACACACGAGCCGGCCGTCGAGCGTGACGGAACAGGCCCCGCAATCGCCCGTGCCGCAGCCTTCCTTCGAGCCGGTCAGGCCCAGCCTGTCGCGCAGCACGTCGAGCAGGGTTTCCTCGGGGTCGCAGAGATATTCCTGCGTATCGCCGTTGATCTTGGTGGTGACGTGGATCTTGCTCATCACTTGGCTCCTTCCGCGCGGGATTTGGCTATGGCGGCAGCGCGGCGGGCCAGAACGCCCGCCATGTGCACGCGGTACTCGGCCGTGCCGCGCTTGTCGTCGATGGGTTTGGCCGCGGCGCTGGCGGCGGCGGCAAGGGCCTGCATCGCCGCGTCGTCGAGCTTGGTGCCGATGATGGCCTCCGCCGCCTCGGGCACGAGGATCACCGTGGGCGCGACCGCGCCGAGCGCCACGCGCGCGGCGGTGCAGGTGCCGCTCTCGTCGAGCGTGAGGCAGATGCCGCAGCCCACCACGGCGATGTCCATCTCGGTGCGGGGGATGAAGCGCAGGTAGGCATCGCCGGTGCGCGCGGGGCGCGCGGGCAGGTAGATCGAGGCCACCAGCTCGCCCGGCTTGAGCGAGGTCTTGCCCGGCGATACCGGCACATCCTCAACGGCCACGTCGCGCACACCCTCGGGGCCCACGATGCGCGCCTGCGCGCCGGCGGCCACCATGGCGGGCACGCTGTCGGCGGCGGGAGAGGCGTTGCAGAGGTTGCCCGCCATCGTCGCCCGGCCCTGGATCTGCGTGGAGCCGATGAGGCCCGCGGCCTCCACCACGCCAGGCCACGCCGCGCTCAGCGCTTCATACTCGCCCATCTGCGCGCCGCTGACCGCCGCGCCGATGCGCCAGCCGCCATCTTCCTCTGTGATGCTGCGCATCCCGTCGATGCGCTTGATGTCGAGCACCGTCTCCGGATCCACCATGTCGGAATGCATCCGCACGAGCAGGTCGGTGCCGCCGGCCAGCACCCGGCATTCGCCCGAAGCACCTGCCAGAATATCTACCGCCGCATCGAGCGACAGGGGGGCCTGGTAATTCATCGGTTCATCTTCCCTATTGCGTTCTCGCGAGCAGGCCTGCCCTGACTCGCGGTTTTGCCCAACTATCAAGGAAGTTTAGGTGAGGGGCAATTCTTTCCATGACTGAAATCGACGCTGACTTTTCAGAACCCGTCAGCTTTGCGGCCCCCGCAATGCAAACTTGCATGGCCGAAGCTCAGACTCGCCGGAGCGCGCGCGGGGCCGAACCGTAAGCGCGGCGAATGGCCCGGGAGAGCGCGGCGGGGCTTTCGTAGCCGCATCGGAGCGCGATTTCGGAAACACTCAGGCGGCTGTCCTCGATGAGCTTGCGCGCGGCGGAAAGACGCAACTGGCGGTAGACAGTGCCGGGCGGCGCGCCCAGGCGGGTGCGGAAATGGCGGTCGAGCGTGCGTGGCTGGCAGGAGAGCCGGCGCGCCATTTCGGCCAGCGCGAGCGGGCGCTCCACGTTGTCGCGCATGAGCGCAAGCGCCCGGCGCACCAGCGGGTCATCCACCTCCGAGCCGGTGGAGCCGCGCACCGGCGGATCGCCACGCAGGAAGAGCGCCTCCACCTCGAGCCGCGCCGACAGGCCCACATGCTGCGCGATCAGGTCGAGGGTGAGGTCCATTGCCGACATCGCCCCCGCACAGGTGATGAAGGCGCCATCTCGAATCACCCGCGCGCGGCTCGCCTCCACCTGCAGGAAACGCTCGGTAAAGGCGTCGAGCAGATCCCAATGAACCGTGGCGCGGCGCCCGTCGAGCAGCCCGGCCGAGGCCAGCAGCCACGGGCCCGAATCGAGCCCCACGGTGCAACCCGCCCCGCGCGCGGCCCGGCTCAGAAGACGGCGCGTGGCGGCGGTGTCGTGGCGCTCGTGCTCGTAGCTCGCGATCACGAAGAGATACTCGAGCGGCCCCGCATCGGCGAGCGCGCGATGGGCCAGCATGTCGATCTGGCTGGAGGAGCGGCAGGGCGCGCCATCGGGGGTCACGATCTGCCATTCGAAGGCGCGGGAGGAGGTGAGCGTGTTGGCCGCACGCAGCGGTTCGATACAGTTCGCGAGGCAGAGATTCGAGAACTGGTCGAAGGTGAGAAAGGCGATGCGCACCGGGCGCTCGGGCGATTTTGTCCAATCCGGCATGATAATTGTCTGGTAGGGCAAAATCGCTCCGCGGGCCAGCGATATTCTCCGCTCCAGCGCAAAGCTCAACGGGAGGATGCCATGCCGCTTGCCATGAACCGCGAGGTCTTCATCACCTGTGCCGTGACCGGGTCGGGCGGCACGCAGGACAAGAGCCCGCATGTGCCGCGCAGCCCCAAGCAGATTGCCGACAGCGCGATTGCCGCCGCCAAGGCCGGTGCCGCGGTGGTGCATTGCCACGTACGCGACCCCGAAACCGGCGCGCCCTCGCGAGATGTGAAGATGTTCCGCGAAGTGACAGACCGGATCCGCGATGCCGAGGTCGACGTGGTGCTGAACCTTACCGCCGGCATGGGCGGCGACATGGTTTTCGGCGATGTCGAGAACCCGCTGCCGGTGAACCCGAAGGGCACCGATATGGCCGGTGCCACCGAGCGCGTGGCGCACGTGGCAGAGTGCCTGCCCGAGATCTGCACGCTCGACTGCGGCACGATGAACTTCGCCGAGGCCGATTACGTGATGACCAACACACCCGGCATGCTCACCGCAATGGGCCGGATGATGACCGAGCTCGGCGTGAAGCCCGAGATCGAGGCCTTCGACACCGGGCACCTGTGGTATGCCAAGCAACTGGTGAAGGACGGCGTGCTCGAAAGCCCCGCGCTTGTGCAGCTTTGCATGGGCGTGCCGTGGGGCGCGCCGGACGATCTCAACACCTTCATGGCGATGGTCAACAACGTGCCCGACGACTGGACCTTCTCGGCCTTCGCGCTGGGGCGCAACCAGATGGCCTATGTGGCAGCCTCCGTGCTGGCGGGCGGCAACGTGCGCGTGGGGCTCGAAGACAACCTGATGCTCGACAAGGGCGTGCTGGCCACCAACGAGCAACTCGTGGCCCGCGCAGTGGAGATCGTCGAGCGCATGGGCGCGCGGGTGATCGGCCCCGAAGAGGTGCGCAAGAAGCTCGGCCTCACCAAGCGGGCCCCCAAGGGATGAGCCAGCGCGTCGTCATCACCGGCGGCGCATCCGGCATCGGCCTGCGCATGGCCGAACGCTTCGCCGAACGCGGCGAGCGCGTGGCCATCTGCGACGCGGATCCGCTGGCGGTGGCCCGCGCGGCCGAGGCGCATCCCGATTGGATCGCCCATCAGGCGGATGTCACCGACGAGGCCGCGATGGCGGCCTTCCTCGAGGCGGTCGAAGGCGAGTGGGGCGGGGTCGACGTGCTCTGCGCCAATGCCGGCACCGGCGGGCCTGCGGGACGGATCGAGACGCTGGATTACGCGGGATGGCAGGCCTGCATCGCGGTGAACCTGCATGGCGCCTTCCTCGCCTGCCGGTGGGGCGCAGGCCTCATGCGGGCGCAGGGATCGGGGCTCATCCTGCTCACCTCCTCCACCTCCGGCTTCCACGGCGTGCCGCACCGCGCGCCCTACGTGGCCGCGAAATGGGCGCTGGTGGGTCTGATGAAGACGCTGGCGATGGAGCTCGGCCCAGCCGGTGTGCGTGTCAACGCCATCGCGCCGGGTGCGGTGGAAGGCCCGCGCATGGAACGCGTGGTGCAGATGGAAGCCGCCGCGAGCGGCGAGAGCGAGCAGACCGTGCGCCGGATCTACGCCAAGGGCACCAGCCTGCGCACATGGGTCACGGCCGATGACATAGCCGACATGGCGCTCTTCCTCGCCTCGCCCGGAGCCAGCAAGGTGACAGGCCAGCTTCTGGCCGTCGATGGACATACCGAGAGCATGGTGCCCTGAAAGGCCCCCTGCCCGCTTTTGGAGAACTGACATGACGAAAACGGCAGCAATCATCGGCGGTGGCGTGATCGGCGGCGGCTGGGCCGCGCGCTTCCTCCTCAATGGATGGGATGTGCGGGTGTTCGACCCCGACCCGCAGGCGGAGCGCAAGATCGGCGAGGTGATGGCCAATGCCCGCGCCGCCCTGCCGATGCTCTACGATTGCGCTCTGCCGGAAGAAGGCGCGCTTACCTTCCACCCCTCCATCGCCGAGGCGGTGACCGGGGCGGACTGGGTGCAGGAAAGCGTCTCCGAACGGCTCGACCTCAAGCACAAGGTGATGGCCGAGATCCTCGCCGCCAACAGCACCGCGCCCATCGGCTCCTCCACCTCCGGGTTCAAGCCCTCCGAGCTGCAGGAAGGCGCGGAAGACCCCTCGCGCATCATGGTCTGCCACCCGTTCAACCCCGTCTACCTGCTGCCACTCATCGAGGTCGTCCCCTCCCCTGCCACGTCCGAGGCGGCGGTTGCGCAAGCCGAGGACACCCTGCGCGCGGTCGGCCTCTACCCCCTGCGCGTGCGCAAGGAGATCGACGCCCATATCGCCGACCGCTTCCTCGAAGCCGTCTGGCGCGAGGCGCTGTGGCTGGTGAAGGACGGCGTTGCGACCACCGAAGAGATCGACAATGCCATCCGCTACGGCTTCGGCATCCGCTGGGCGCAGATGGGCCTCTTCGAAACCTACCGCGTGGCGGGCGGCGAGGCCGGCATGCGGCACTTCATCGGCCAATTCGGCCCGGCGCTTCAGTGGCCCTGGACGAAACTGATGGACGTGCCCGAACTCACCGACGAGCTGATCGACATGATCGCCGACCAGTCCGACGCGCAATCCGGCCACCTTTCCATCCGCGAACTCGAACGCCTGCGCGACCGCAACCTCATCGTGATGATGCGCGCGCTCAAGCAGCAGGGCTCGGCGGCGGGCCAGCTGATCAACGCCCACCAGGCGGAGATCCGGCAGATGCCCGAGGCCGAGGCCCCGATGCGCACCCAAGACCGCGTCGTGCCCTCCGACTGGACCGACATGAACGGCCACATGAACGAGGGCCGCTACGGCCAGCTCTTCTCCGACGCAGCCGAGATCGTGATGGCCCATGTGGGCGCCGACGAGGACTACGTGAAGCGCGGCTTCAGCTATTTTACTGTGGAGACCACGGTGAAATACCTGGCCGAAACCTACGCGGGCGAGCGCGTGGTAGTGGATACGCGCATCACCGAAGGCGGGGGCAAGAAACTGCGCTGCTTCCATGAGATGAAACGCGCCAGCGACGGCGAGTTGATGGCCACCTGCGACCAACTGATGCTGCATGTGAGCCTCGAGACCCGCCGCACCTGCGAGCCCCCCGAGGACGTGGCGCGGAAGGTCGCGGCGCTGGCGAAGATGCACGAGGAGGCGTGAGATGCATTTCGGACTGACCGACGAACAGGAGATGATCGTTTCCACGGTGCGGAACTTCGTGGAGCGCGAGATCTATCCGCACGAGGCGGAAGTGGAGCGCACCGGCGAGGTTCCGAAGGAGGTGGCCGAAGAGATCAAGCGCAAGACGCTCGAGCTTGGCTTCTACGCCTGCAACTTCCCCGAGGAGGTGGGCGGCGCGGGGCTCAGCCATCTCGAATTCGCGCTCGTCGAGCGCGAGCTTGGCCGCGGCTCCATGGCGCTCACCCATTTCTTCGGGCGTCCGCAGAACATTCTCATGGCCTGCGAAGGCGAGCAGAAGGAGCGCTACCTGCTCCCGGCCGTGCGCGGCGAGCGGATGGACGCGCTCGCCATGACCGAACCGGATGCCGGCTCGGACGTACGCGGCATGAAATGCACCGCCCGCCGCGACGGCGGCGACTGGGTTGTGAACGGCACCAAGCATTTCATCTCCGGCGCCGATCATGCCGATTTCATCATCGTCTTCATCGCCACCGGCGAAGACATGACCGACAAGGGCCCCAAGAAACGCATCACCGCCTTCCTCGTCGATCGCGGGACGCCCGGCTTCACCATCCGCCACGGCTACAAGTCGGTGAGCCACCGCGGCTACAAGAACATGATCCTCGAATTCGACGATTGCCGCCTGCCCGACGCGCAGGTGCTGGGCGAGGTCGATGGCGGCTTCGCGGTGATGAATGAATGGCTCTACGCCACCCGCATCACCGTGGCGACCATGAGCGTGGGCCGCGCCCGGCGCTGCTTCGATTATGCGCTCAACCACGCCGCCGAGCGCAAGCAGTTCGGCCAGCAGATCGGCAAGTTTCAGGGCGTGAGCTTCCAGATCGCCGACATGATCACCGAGATCGACGCCGCCGACTGGCTCACGCTGGCCTCCGCCTGGCGGCTCGATCAGGGCCTTCCGGCCAACCGCGAGATCGCCTCGGCAAAGCTCTACGCCTCCGAGATGCTGGCGCGCGTCACCGATGCCACGCTGCAGATCTATGGCGGCATGGGCCTGATGGACGATTTCCCCATCGAGCGCTTCTGGCGCGATGCCCGCGTCGAGCGCATCTGGGACGGCACGTCGGAAATCCAGCGCCACATCATCAGCCGCGACCTGCTGCGCCCGCTGGGCGCGTAAGAGATTTCATGCCTCCGGCGGGGATATTTCTGGCCAGAAGAAACACGGGGAAGCGCCCGAGGCTCCCCCGTGTCGCGAAGCGCCTCCAGCGGGCTTCTCCTGGCGCGGTCATCGGCGTCCCCGCCTGTACCGCGCGCGCAGAGTGCCAGCCGATGGTTAACAAAACCCTGCTTCTTCTGGCCAGAAATATCCCCGCCGGAGGCAAGAAGACTCCTCTCCTGACGAGCGACATCCATGCCTGACCTCTCCCGCCTCTTCCAACCCTCCTCCATCGCCGTGATCGGCGGCGGCGCATGGTGCGCCTCGGTGGTCGAACAATGCCGCAAGATGGGCTTTGCCGGCCCGATCTGGCCCGTGCACCCCAAGCGCGACAAAGTCGCGGGTGTGCCCGCCTTCAAGAAGCTCGAAGACTTGCCGGGCGGGCCCGATGCCACGTTCATCGGCGTCAACCGCCATGTCACGATCGAGACGGTGGCGGCACTGCGCCGAATGGGCGCGGGCGGGGCGGTGTGCTTCGCCTCCGGTTTCCGCGAAGCGCAGGCGGAGACGGGCGACGGGGAGAGCCTTCAGGCGGCGCTTCTCGAGGCGGCGGGCGGCATGCCGATCATCGGGCCCAACTGCTACGGGTTCATCAACTATCTCGACGGCGCGCTTCTCTGGCCAGACCAGCATGGCGGCACCCGAGTCGAGTGCGGCGTAGCGATCCTCACGCAAAGCTCGAACATGGCCATCAACATCACCATGCAGCGGCGCGGCCTGCCGCTGGCCTATGTCGCGACCGCCGGAAACCAGGCGCAGATCGGGCTTTCCGAGATCGGCACTGCACTTCTGGAAGACAGCCGTGTAACGGCGCTCGGCATGCATATCGAGGGGATCGGCGATCTGGCGGCTTTCGAGGCGCTGGCGGCGCGGGCGCAAGCGCTCGGCAAGCCCATCGTGGCGCTCAAGGCGGGGCGGTCGGCGCAGGCGCAGGCGGCGGCGATCTCGCACACCGCCTCGCTCACCGGCTCGGATGCCGGCGCGCGCGCGCTGCTGCGGCGCCTTGGGATCGCGCAGGTGGCAAGCCTGCCTGCCCTGCTGGAGACGCTGAAGCTCCTGCATTTCACCGGCCCCCTGCCCTCCAACCGGATCGTCTCGATGTCCTGCTCGGGCGGCGAGGCGAGCCTGATGGCCGACACGGCGGAGGATCGCGACGTCGTCTTTCCGCCGCTCGGCCCGGCGCAGAAGGAGGGCCTGCGCGCCGCGCTCGGCCCGATGGTGGCGCTCGCCAACCCGCTCGATTATCACACTTTCATCTGGACCGATGTGCCGCGCATGGCCGAGACGTTCACCTCGGCGATGGCGGGCGATGTGGCCATGGGCTGTCTCATCGCCGACTTCCCTCGCACAGACCGCTGCGACCCCGCCGCATGGGATTGCATCTTCGAGGCTGGCGCACTGGCCGCCAAGACCTCGTGCAAACCGCTGGCGCTGGTGGCAACGCTTCCGGAGGCGATGTCGGAGGCGGATGCAGAGCGCGCGATCGCAGGCGGAATGGTGCCGCTGATGGGGCTCGGCGACGCGCTCACGGCGATCGAGGCGGCGGCCTTTCTAGGCAAGGCACGCGAGGCCACCGCCCCGCTGCTGCAACCCGGCACACCCACGAGCACTCACACGCTCACCGAGGCGCAAGCCAAAGCGACGCTCGCCGAGCATGGCCTGCCCGTGCCGAAGGCACAACGGGCAGAAAGCACGGCAGCCCTTGCCGAGGCCGTCAAAGCCGTCGGCCTGCCTTGCGTCATCAAGGCCGAGGGGCGGGCGCACAAGACGGAGGCGGGCGGCGTGGCCTTCGCCCGCGAGAGTGCGGAGGCGGCGCTCGAGGCGGCAAATGCCATGCCCTGCGAAAGCTGGCTGGTGGAAGAGATGATCGACGGGGCCGTGGCCGAGTTGCTCGTCGGTGTGCTGCGAGACCCCGCGCATGGCTTCGTTCTGACGCTGGCGGCAGGCGGGATCCTGACGGAAGTGATGCAGGACAGCGCCTCGATGCTCCTGCCGGTGCGCGAGGCGGAGGTGCTGACGGCGCTCGAGAGCCTGCGCATTGCGCCGCTCCTGCACGGCTATCGCGGCAAGCCGGGTGCCGACATGGATGCCATTGTGCGCGCGGTCTTCGCGGTGCAGGCTTACGTCGAGGCCCATGCCGGGCAGCTCGAAGAGGTGGAAATCAACCCGCTCCTCTGCACGCCCGACAGGGCCGTGGCGGTGGATGCGCTCATCAGGATCGGAGGAGAGACATGACCGAGAGCCCAGTGAAGACGGAGCGCCGCGGCAAGGTGCTGGAAGTGACGCTCGACCGGCCCAAGGCCAATGCGATCGACCTCAAGACAAGCCGGATCATGGGCGAAGTCTTCAAGGATTTCCGCGACGACCCGGAGCTGCGCGTGGCCATCATCACCGGCGCGGGCGAGAAGTTCTTCTGCCCCGGCTGGGATCTGAAGGCCGCCGCCGACGGCGATGCGGTGGATGGCGATTACGGCGTGGGCGGCTTCGGCGGGTTGCAGGAGCTGCGCGCCATGAACAAGCCGGTGATCGCGGCCGTGAACGGCATCTGCTGCGGCGGCGGCTTCGAATGGGCGCTCTCGGCGGATATCATCCTCGCCGCCGATCACGCGCAATTCGCCCTGCCCGAGATCCGCTCCGGCACGGTGGCGGATGCCGCAAGCGTGAAGCTGCCCAAGCGCATCCCCTATCACATCGCGATGGAGATGCTGCTGACCGGTCGCTGGCTCACGGCAGAGGAAGGCGCGCGTTGGGGGTTCGTCAACCAGATCCACCCTGCCGATGCCCTGATGGCTGAGGCGCGCAAGCTGGCGGAGCATCTCGCCTCCGGCCCGCCGCTGGTATACGCCGCGATCAAGGAGATCGTTCGCGAGGCCGAGGCGATGACCTTCCAGGAGGCGATGAACCGCATCACCCGTCGGCAGTTCGAAACGGTGGATGTGCTCTATGCCAGCGAGGACCAGCTGGAAGGCGCCCGCGCCTTCGCCGAGAAGCGCGACCCGGTCTGGAAGGGGCGTTGAGCCCCCGCGGCTAGTCCGCCGCTTCCTCCCATGGCGCAGGCACAGCCGCGCCGTTCACCCGCACTTCGCCCGCCGCGTTATCGAGCACCACGGGCGCCTCGAAGAGCATGAGCGAGGGCCGCACACCGAAGCGGCCCTCCATCCAGTCGGCCCAGCCCTCGTTGAACCACGCCTCCGCCGCGGCGCGGCTCTCGAACTCGTAGAGCCCGCCACCGCCGCCCTCGCCGCAGAGGTAGCTCTTGCGGCACAACCCCTCGACCTCGTGAAAGATCTTCGTCGACTCGAGATAGCGCGAGATCACCTCGCGGTTCGGCTGCGACAACTCCCCGAGCGGGATCTGGACAAGTGCGATGATCATGGTGGTCCTCCCCTGTTGCCGTCATCGTCGCCTCCCGGCAACGCCCCCGTCAAGCCTGCCGCTCTCGACAAGCCAACGCGCCGCCGCTACGCCTTCGGCGACTCACCCGAAAGGCACGCCCCATGACCGACACCCATGTTTCCACCCATGAAGCCGAAGCTGACGACCGCAACGAGCATATCCTCATCTACGTGAACGGCGCGCTGCTTCCGCGCCACGAGGCCACCGTGTCGGTCTACGATTCCGGCTTCATGCTGGGCGATGGTATCTGGGAGGGGATGCGGCTCTACGATGGGCGCATCGCCTTTCTCGATGCCCATCTCGACAGGCTCTACGAGGCCGCGCTCTACCTCGAGATCGACATCGGCATGAGCCGAGAGGAGCTTGCCGGCGCGCTCTGGGAAACGCTGGAAGCCAACGGCATGGTGACGGATGCGCATATCCGGCTGATGGTGACGCGGGGCAAGAAGCGCAAGCCCTTCCAGCATCCTCATCTCAGCATCTACGGGCCCACGGTGGTGATCATCGCCGAGCATTCGAAGCCCGACCCGGGCGTTCTGGAGCGCGGCATCCGGCTTCACACGGTGCCGCATCACCGCGGCCTGCCGCTCACGCAGGACGCCAAGCTCAACTCCCATTCCAAGCTCAACTGCATCATCGCCCTCAACCACGCGGTGCGCGCCGGCGCCGACGAGGCGCTGATGCTCGACCCTTTCGGCTTCGTGAACACCACCAATGCCTGCAACTTCTTCATCGTGCGCAAGGGCGCCGTCTGGACCTCGACGGGCGATTACTGCATGAACGGCATCACGCGGCAAAAGGTGATCGACCTCTGCCGCGCCGAGGGCATCCCGGTCTTCGAGCGCAACTTCTCGCTGGTGGATACCTACAGCGCCGAGGAAGCCTTCCTCACCGGCACCTTCGGCGCGCAGACGCCCGTCTTCGAGATCGACGGGCGCGTGATCGGCGGCGGCAGGGCCGCGCCCGACACATGGCCCGTCTTCCACCGCATCCGCGCGCTCTACAAGGAGCTGGTGGCGAAAGAGAAGTGAACTTTCCTGCCTCCGGCGGGGATATTTCCCGCCAGAAGAAGCAGCGCAGAGGGCCCAAGCTTCTTCTGGCCCGCAAATATCCCGGGGGAGTCGACCGCAGGGAGACGGGGGCAGCGCCCCCTCCCTTTCCTCAGCCGCCGAGCTTGCGCAGCCGCCTGATCAGGCTCGACGTGTCCCAGCGCCCGCCGCCCATGTTCTGCACGTCCTTGTAATACTGGTCGACAAGCGCCGTGACCGGCAGGGCGGCGCCATTCTCATTGGCGGTCTTGAGACAGATCGCGAGGTCCTTGCGCATCCAGTCCACCGCGAAGCCATGCTCGAAATGGTCGTCGAGCATGGTCTCGTAGCGGTTCACCATCTGCCAGCTGCCGGCAGCGCCGCCGCCGATCACATCGACCACCGCGCGGCCATCCAGCCCTGCCTTCTCGGCGAAATTTAGGCCTTCAGAAAGGCCCTGCACCAGCCCGGCGATGCAGATCTGGTTGACCATTTTGGTGAGCTGGCCCGCGCCGCTGCCGCCGAGGCGCACACATTTCTTGGCATAGGCGGCGATCATCGGCTCGGCGCGGCCATAGGCGTCTTCATCACCGCCGCACATCACCACGAGTTGGCCGTTCTCGGCGCCGGCCTGCCCGCCCGAGACGGGCGCATCCACGAAGCTCACGCCGCGCTCTCCGGCGGCCGCGTAAAGCTCGAGCGTCACCGCCTCGGAAACGGTGGTGTGATCGACGAAGACCGTGCCCTCGCCCATGCCGGCAAGTGCACCGTCGTCTCCAAGGCAGACGCCGCGCAGGTCGTCATCGTTGCCCACGCAGGCCATCACGAATTCGGCGCCCGCGGCGGCCTCGCGGGGCGTGGGCGCCGAGGCGCCGCCGTATTCGGCCACCCATTTCTCGGCCTTGGCGGCCGTACGGTTGTAGACCGTCACCTCATGCCCCGCCTTCGCGAGGTAGCCCGCCATCGGATAGCCCATAACCCCCAGTCCGATGAATGCCATTTTCGCCATAAGTCGTCCCTCCGCCGCTTTTTCATTGTCCGGCCAGGCGCGTTTGACCGCCCGGCCCGGGGAATGTAACCCCTTGCGGGCTGCGGGCAAGCGCATTGCGACCTGGGTCAGGCGCTTCGGGCAAGATCGGCTTCGGAGAGGCCCGCGACAAGATCCTGAAGGGTGAGCGGTTTCACAAGCCGCGCGTCGAAGCCGGCGCCGAGGCAGGTTTCGAGCTGTTTCTGCGTGGCATCCGCCGTCCAGGCCAGCGCATGGCGGCGAGGCAGGCCTGCGGCCTTTTCTGCGGCGCGCACCCGGCGGATCACGTCATGGCCGGACATTCCGGGCAGGTTCACGTCGATCAGCAGCGCGTCGAACATGGGCGAGGTGGCGCGGGCCAGCGCCGCATCGCCGGTTTGCGCCGCGATCATCTCGACGCCCAGAAGGTCGAGCATCTCGCCGATGAGCGCGAGGTTCACCTCGTCATCCTCGGCCACCAGCACGCAGCGCCCGCCGAGCCGTGCGGCGGCGCTGTGCAGATCGCTCGGCCCACGGGTCGCGGCCGGGGGCTCATCGCGGGGCGAGATCGTGGCGCTCGCGAATGCCGGGGCGGGCGGCATCGGCAGGTCGAGATCAACCCGCGTGCCCTCACCCGGCGCGCTCGTCACCTCGATACGGCCGCCCATCTGGGTCACGATCCGGTCGACGATGGCCATGCCGAGGCCGGTGCCGCCATGCACACGGCTCGTGCCGGCACTGGCCTGCTCGAAGGGCACGAAGAGCCGCGCGAGCTGTTCTTCGGTCATGCCGATGCCGGTATCCTCGACGCTGATCAGAACCCGTGCGCCGCTGGTGCGGGCGACGACCTCGATGCGCCCCTGCTCGACGAAGCGCACCGCATTCGACAGCAGGTTGCCGACAACCTGCGAGAGGCGGTGATCGTCGCCCATGCGCCGGACGGCGAGCGGTGGAACGTGGTCGGTCAGATCGAGTGTTATCCCCTTGGACCGTGCCGCCTCGGCGTGCAGGCGTGTGACGCTGCGCAGAGTGGCGGAGAGATCAAAGGGGCGGGGGTCGAGCTCGAGCTTGCCCGCATCGATGCGCGAGAGATCGAGCAGATCGTTCAGCACCCGCAGAAGCGTGCGCGCGGAATGATCCACCGCCCCGGCCATCTCACGCGCCTTCTCGAGGTTGACGGGCTCCGTGAGGTGCCGCGAGATCGACTCGACCGCGCCGAGAATCCCGCCCAGCGGCGTGCGCAATTCGTGGCCGGTGGTAGAGAAGAACGTTTCGCGCGCCGCCTCGGCTTCCTGCGCGCGCGCGATGGCATCCTCGCGCTCGTGAAGCGCAGCAGCCATGCGAATCTGGTCTTCCACGCAGCGGCCGATGAGGCCTAGCCGTTCGATCTCTTCCTCGCCCCATTGGCGGGGCTCGCCGCCGATTACGCAGAAGGCGCCCACCACCTTGCCGCCCGGCGCGCGCAGCGGCACACCGAGGTAAGAGATAACGCCCAGTTCGGGCAGCGCCCGGTTGTACTTCAGGAAGGGGTGCTCGCGGGCATCCTCCACCGCGAGCGGCGCTCCGCTGTAGCGCACGTATTGGCAAAAGGAGTGCGAGAGCGGGGTTTGCCTTGCGCTGGCCCAGGGCTCGGGCAGCCCGCACATGCTCTTGAAATATTGCCGGTCCTTCTCGGGCTCGACGATGGACACGAGCGAAACGGGCACGCCCATGATCTCCGAGGCGAGGCGTGTCAGCCTGTCATAGGCCTCCTCTTCCGGTGCGTCGAGCAACCCGAGTTCGTAGAGCGAGTGGTCATGCTTCATGGCGCGGCTCCGGCGGCAAGACTTGCGCGCAGGGCAAAGGCCTCAGCGCGCGACGCGCCAAGGCGTGCAATGGAGGGTGACTGTCTCATCTGGCACATCCGAAATCGCGAGAACTGGTACTGGGCTCAGCCAAGCCGGCCCGGGTCTGATACAGAGACAATCGGTCGAGAATATGGCATCGGCAACTGCTGGCAGCCGACCGCCGATGCCGACGTTACGTCAGGAGTCGTTCTCTTCGGTCGAACTTTCGTCGTCCTGCGGTCCGGAGGGCGGCGGCGCGGCCATGATCTGGCCGAAATAGCTCGTCCTCCCGTCACGTTTGCTCTTCACCCGGCCGTCGGCGTTGGCAAAGAGCAGGGCCGCGTGAGGCGCGGCGCCAGTGCCGGTGGCGCCTTGGGGATCGGCCCAGGAAAGGCTCGCCTTCGCACCGTCGAGCGAGGCGGTTTTCGTGCTGCGCTGACGCAGATGCTTCTTGATGAGCTTCAGGCGCGCCTTGAGCGCGTCAATCTCCTCGGGGCTCAGCAGGCCGGTGAGCTTGCGCGCCAGCTCGTCGCCGTTTAGCTCCAGCAGGCGCTGCTTCATGTCGCGATCCACCACCCTGGGCAGCGGCGTGAGCTCTCCCCACGGGTTCTGCTCATTGTGCTGGTAATCGCCGATGCCGAAAGACAGATCGTTATCGATCAGTGTCACCCGGGTGACCCTGGGGCCGTTGGGGCCATCGACGACGGTGACGAGGATGTTGCCCATGTGGCGGTCGACCTGCCCGCAGAGGTGATCGAGCAGTTCGGCATTCACGAGAGCTTGCCGGAACTCGGGCGAGGCCATCACCGCGTCGCTCAGCATCCGCACGCTCTGGCGGATCTCCCACCCTTCGGTGCCGTCGCCAGCATTGTCGTTGGAGATACGGCGGCGCGCATTGCCCTGCGCTGTCAGAAGGTTGCGCTGTGCTTCCTGCAGCGCGGCCTCGGCCCGGTTCAGCCTGTCCTGGCTGCTTTCGCTGCTGTCCGCGGAGAAGTTGACCGCCTGGCGCGACCGCGGCACGCTGCGGGCATCGGCATCGCGCCTTGCCGCGTCGCGCTCGGCCGTCGCCTGCGTCACGGCCGCTTCGGCCTGCACGAGTAACGCAACGGTGGGGTTGCGCTCGCCGTCCTCCGCCACCGCCCAACCATCCTGAACCGGGGCAATACCGCCCGAGCGCTCCATCAGGATGCCGAAGACGCCGTTGCGCCCGTTGAGGCTGGCAAGCTCGGTGCGCACAACGAGGTCCGAAAGGCCAAGGGCCTCGCCCACGATGGCGGTGGCCTTGGCGCGGAAACTGGCGCGCATCGGAGTCTCGCCCGAGGTGTCGACGCCGAGCTTGTCGAGGCCCTTCGATTGAAGCGCCTTTCCGGGCGCGGGCTCAGGCTTGAAAAGCGTGTTGCCTCGGCGGCCCTCGGCCGGAACGCTGGCGACGCCGGTGGTGAAATTGTAGTCGAGCCCCCGCAGGTCGGCATTGTCGCCGGAGCCCACGACGGGCAGCGCCGCGATCGCTCCGACGCTCGGCGTATGCGGTTCGGCCAGTGAGCCGGGGTAATATTCGATCGTGTCCCGCATGGCGCTCACGAGATCGTCGCGATGGGCTGTGGCGGCGGCGATATAGGCGTTCAGAACCGTCGCCCGCTTGGTGCCGCTCTTGTCGTTGGGCAGCCCGCGCATCGCTTCTGTGGCAAGCGCGATGGCCTCGTCGAGTGCGCGCAGGCGGTTGGGCAGGCCGGTCTCGAAGGCGATCTTCGCATTGTCATCGGTCAGCGCGTCGTAATCCACCCCGCGCTCGGGAGAGAAATGCTGGCGCACCTCTGAAAGCCCCACCGGCCCCCCCGGTTGCCGCAGAGCCGCGAGGCGCAGCAGATCCTGCGCAAATTCGCCGGGCAGGCCTCCGACCGGCTCGGCACTGCTTCCTGCGGAAATGTCGGTTACGGCGGAGACGGCGTCGATCAGGGCGGCACGCTCCACGTTCTTCTGGAAGCGTTTGCGGAAGGCCTTGTCGACCTTCGCCGCAGCGGCGTCATGGGCAGCGGCGCTCTGGCGGAGTGCCGCATCCCGGGCGGGCACACGGGCCTGCAGCCCGCCGCCCGTGCTGGTGGCCGCTGAAGACGTCGAGGCCGTGGAGGTGGCGCTCTCGCGCAGGCTGTCGACGAGGTTCAGCCTGGCGACGTTGCGGGTGAGGGCGCGCTTGCGCGGTGCGGGCGCCTCTGCCCCCAGCGCCTCGCCGGCGCGGGCTTCTTCCTCGGCGTCCTCGCGCACGGCGGCCCCCGGCGCGGCCGGCAGCTTGGCGTCAGGGTCTTGATCATCGTCATCGTCGCGGTCGTCGTCGCTCTCGCCATTGGTCATCGCGAAGGCCGCCGCCTGTGGCGAGAGCGCGGGGGCGAGCGCCCAGATCGCGAGAAGCAGGAACAGGAAGGCCGTGCGGATCATTGGAACACCCTCATGGAGAAATCGACACGGCGTGTCATGCAGTAGTCGCAGCCTTCGGGCGAGCGCGACACCGAATAACCCTGCAGCCACCGGCCGGAGAGATACTCGAGATCGTCCGCGTCGAGCGTGGTGCAGTCGGTGGTGTTGCCGGGCACATAGCGGCAGAGCGCCTTGAGCACGTTCACTTTGAAACTGTTGAGATCCGGCTTAGGCGGCGCGTCGTCGTGATTGACGATGGGTGAGCCGTCTTCGGTGAGATATTCCTGCACCAGCACGGAAATGCCCAGCGTGAGCCCGGCAAGAAAGGCCGCCGAGCGCTTCTCGGCCTTTGAGGTGTGCGGAGGCGGATAGATCACGAAATGCTCAAGATCGCGGCGATCAAGCAGTTCCAGAGTGGCGAACCCGTTGACCAGCTGGCGCTCGTGCAGCCGGAAGCGTGCCAGCTTGTGCGCCTGCATGTAGGGCGAATCGATGATCATGTTTTCCTGCGAGGGGCAGGTGACCTTCATCGCCTGGTAGTCTTCGTCGGGGTTGGCATCGGCCTGCGAATAGCCGTTCACGTAGTTGCGCATAAAGAGCCCGTCGGCGCGGTAGACCCGAGAGAAGATCATTGGAAACTGCTTGGGGTGGGAGTGCCGGCCCAAGGGCATCGTCTCCGAGGTGGGCGACTCCGCGGTGCAGGCCACCCCGTCGATCCGCACTTCGAACATCCAGTAGGGGTCGCTCACCCCGCCCGGCAGACCCTGTCCCGCCCGCACGATCTCGCCTGCCAACCAGCGCTTGAGCTCGGTGCGCACCCGCACATGGAGCTCGGGATCGTCGAAGAAGACGGGCGAGATCAACTCGTCGATCGGGCGCAGCACAACGTGAATCGGCACCACGCCGTCGGTGCCCACCGTCCATCCCGAATGCTCCGCCCCCGCGTGGGTGCCGCCGATCCAATAGAAGTTCTCCGTCTGGTTGCCCACGATGTTGCGAAAGGCCTTGGCGTGCTCCTCGTCATGCTCGTATCCCACCGAAGCCTTGGTCTCGGTCTTGGCGTCGAGCAGCACGCCCAGCTCGAGCTTCATCGAAAGGCCCTGCTGGTGCATCGTCTCGCGCATGGTCTCGGTGGCGTCGATCTCGAGCACGCCCAGCCCGCCATAGACGACGGCACTGGCATAATGCGTGCCATAGACCTCGACAAATTCCTCGTAGGCGCGGGTTTCGGCCAGCCGCGCCACATCGGCCCGAAATTCGGGCGTGAGCTTCATTTGCGACTTGTCGAGCACGAGGTCGTAGAAGATCGCCCGGCTCAGGCCCATCGTACGGCTGATCTTGTTCTCGGAGATCGACGCGCGGGCCTCGCTCATGGTCGAGCTGAACTTGAAGGACGCAGGCGCGAGCTTGCCGTCGATCCCGGCGCTGACCGTGTCGGAGAAGCTGTCGCGGAACTCGGCATAGGTATCGGAGCTATGCACGGTGGAATGGTTTCGCCCGGTAAACTCGGGCGTGTAGAAGAGCCCGCGCGGCACGAAGATGCGGTTGGCGTCGTAGTAATCGCGGGTCTCGCCATCGGGCATGTCGAAGATGTGGCGCTGTGTACCCGTCCGCGTGAGGTGCAGCGGATCCATGTGCAGGATGTGGTAGCCGGTGTAATTGGCCTGCAGGTTTACCGCCTTGGACAGCGAGACGAACGTGTCGTTGAAATTGTCCTTGGGCTGGGGCGGCTCGAACTCCTCGAGCAGCAGGAGGTCGGCGTCGAGCCCCTCGAGCGACAGACGCCCGGCGTCGATCACTGTGAGATAGGGAAAGGCTGGCGCTTGGGCTCCCAGCGTCTCGAAGAGGCGCGCAGCAGGCGAGAGGCTCATGAATTGCCCCGGCGAGACCCGCGCAAAGCGCACCGCCTCGCCGGTATCGCTGTAGAGCGTGACGGCGGGCCGCTCGATCCCCGGCGGCGGCACCAGCTCAAGCCCGATCGGGCGGCTGCGCACGGCATCGGCGAAATGCACCAGAAGCGCCTCGGGCCGCACGCCATCGGGCAGAAAGACCTCGTAGCGCTGCACTGCCGGATCGTCGGCCATGCCCTGCACCCCGCGCGGAATGGAGGCGCGCTCGTTGGTATAGAGCCGCAGGTCGCGCAGGTGGCCCTGCTGGGAAATCGCCCAGCTGATGCCACGCAGGTATTCGTCGCCATCGAAAGCGAACCAGTTGCCCGGCTGGCTGCCCACGTCGCAATTGCGACTGGGCGGTGGCAGGCGTCGTGGCGTGGGGCACCTGTCGAAACGCAGTCCGGTGATGCCGGTGGCATCCTGCTCGATCACGAGGGCGAAATTGGAGATGTCGCGCCAATCGTGCCGATCCCGTACACGCCCACGCAGCGCGATCGGCAACGTGAGCGTATCGGCGGAAACTCCGGGCGCGGGCTGGAGCTTCACAAGAGCCTGTGTCGAGAAATGCGGGTGCTGCTCGGCATCGGCTTGCGCCTCGATCGCGGCCGCGAACTCGCCCGGCCCCACTTGCGCCGCGCGTTCCGATGTGGCTTCCGACCATGCGAGCTGCAGCCGCGACATGAGCGGCGAGGCGTTGCCGGCCTCGAATTCGGGGCGGTTCTCGATGCGTACCGTGCGCCGCCCCATCGGCGAGAACCACCCGGCCGTGGGCGCGAGAAAGGCCTCGACGGGCACGAGCGCCAGCAGGCCGCTTTCGGCATCGGTTGCGGTGCGCGCTACCAGCGACGGGCGTAGCGGGCTGGCGAGGCCCGGCATCGGTTCTGGCGCGGTGAGCAGCGGCCAGTCGGCCGGCGAGAGCGCCTCGTTCCAGAGCCTCACCTGCGCGATCCGCCCCGTGAACCTGTCTGCCCCGTCCGGCCCTGCGCCGAGGATGATTCGGCTTGCCCCCTCGGCGCCATAGCCCGTGGGCAGGGGCGGCCCGGCTGGTGTTCCGTTGACGAGCAGGTGCGTCTGTGCGCCTGCCGTGACGAGCGCCACATGAATCGGCCCGAAATCGGTGATGTCCTCGCGCAGGCCCACATAGCCTTCTTCCGTGCCGTCCCAGATCGCGAGCCCGTTGCGCCCGTCGAGCACATGCAGCGAGAAGCGCACCTCCTCGCCATCCATGACGGTGAAGAGCGCCGGGTCGTGCCCCAGCGGGCGCGTCCATTCCGCGCTGAACCACAGGTCGATCGTGCCGCGCACGATCCCGTCGAGACGACCGGCGGGCAAGGTGAAGGCGCGCTCCGGCGTGTCGGCGTCGAAGGCGAACTGCTCCGCCTCATCGGGCGCGCCGTAGCTGAAATCCCAATCGACGGGCGGCGTTTCGGGCAGCGCCGCGCGGGTGAGCGTGATCTCCACACGGCGGTTCTTGGGATCATCCGGCACGGCGGGGTTGAAGAGATTCGCCGCCCCCGAGCCAGAGATAGAGACCGACATGAACTCGGAGAGCGGCACCTTGCGTGCCATCGCCTCGGCCACGAATCGCGCCCGGCTCCGCGCCACGGCCTCGATCTGCCGGGGCGCTCCCACACCATCAGAATGCCCGCGGATCGACAGACGAAACGTATCGGCCCCCACGAAAGCGAGGATCTCGGCGAGAATACCCAGCGCCTCGGCCTCCGCATCGCTGGGCAGCACCTCGTTATATCCGTAGTGGATGGGCGGCAGGGTAACGCTTTCGCCGAGCCCGATCAGCTGGATATCGGCGACCCAGCTGCGAAACAACGCTACCGCCGCCTCGGATTGCGCCTCTGCCCTTGGCGGGGCGACGACGGCAAGGAGCATCACCGCAACGCTCAGAATCACTTGCCTCATGCTGCGCGCCTCTCAAATCGGAGTTAAGTCTCTATCAATCAAAGAAGGAATGTCGGCAAAATGCGCCGCAAGCCTGGCAAGGATGCTACACGCAGGTGACGTAAGGTCAAAACGCTTTGCGGCCGCTAAGCGCCGGTGGCCTCGCGAAAGGCCGCGATGCTCGCGGCGGCGGCCTGCTTGAGAAAGGCCTGATCGGTGCCCAGAACGAAGAGCGTGCCGCCCGCGCCGCGCCAGCGGGCCGCGGCCTTGGCATCGCCGAGCGCGAGGCCCGCCGCCTTGCCCACGCGGCGCCCGGCGGCGATGACCTCTTCGCAAAGCCGCTGCACCTCGGGCGCAGCGGGGTCGGTGAGGCCCGCGGCCACCGTGAGGTCGGCCGGGCCCGCGAGCAGCGCATCGACGCCCTCGCAGGCGGCAATTTCCTCGGCCAGCGCCACTGCATCGGGGTCTTCGATCTGGCAGATGAGCACGCATTCGCGCGGGTGGCGCTCCATATGGCCCGCGAGGCCCCGCGCGCCATACTCCGCACCGGGGGTAGAGGGCGAGATGCCAAGGCCCCCTGCCCCATGCCTCAGCGCCCGCACGAGCCGCGCGGCCATCTCGGGGCCGGTGACCTGCGGCACCATCACCCCCGCTGCCCCGCAATCGACGGCTGTGGCAAGCCAGTGGCTCTCCGCCGTGGGCACCCGCACCACCAGCGGCAACCCCGAGGCACGCGAGGCCATCGCCATGTCGGCAATGTCGCGGCGGTCGAAGGCGACATGCTCGGCATCGAGCACGGCGAAATCCGCGCCCGTTTGGGCGAGGATCTCGATCACCGCCGGATCGCGGGATTTCACGAAGGGCCCCACCAGCGGATCGGCGGCGCGCAGGCGCGCGGCGAAGCGCGCGCGGATGCTCGCCTCGCAAGGCGTCGCGGCACTCATTCCGGCGCCCCGTAACCGCCGCCGCCGGGCGTGATCATGAACACCTCGTCATCGGGCCGCATCTCGCGCTTGCGCGTGTCCTCCACCGGCTCGCCGTTGATCTGGAAGGTGCCGGGCGCGCCATCCTTCCCGCCGTTCAGCCCCTCCGGCCCCGCGCGCAGCCGCGAGGGAATGGTGTTCAGAAGCCACGGCCGCCCGGTGCGCATCCGGTAGCCGATGCGCTGCCCGTCGCCCCCCGGCTGGCGGCCGGCGCCGCCGGTGCCATGCGCCAGTTCCTTGCAGGTGAAGGCGATGGGATAGGAGGCCTCCAGCACCTCCACCGGCACCGCCGAGACGCCGGTGGGGTAGCACACGGCGGAGATGCCGGGTTTGGTCGCCCGCGCGCCCATGCCGCCCGAATAGTTGAACATCGACGAGGTGAAGGGCCGCCCCTCCCTGTCGCGCCCCTGGATCTGGATCGTCCAGACCGCGCCCGAGCCTTCCGCCACCACGTTCCCGGGCAGCACCTGCGCCAAGGCCTTCAGGATCGGGAAGGGCACATACATCCCCACCACGTGCCGCGCGTTGACGGGCGAGGGATACTTGGCGTTCACCACGCAGTCTTCCGGCAGCTTGAGGCGGATGGGCGCGAGTGAACCCGCGTTGTTGGGAAGCTCGGGGTTGAGCGAGGAGCGCACCGCGAAGGTGGCATATGCATGGGTATAGGCCGGCACCACGTTGATACCCATGGCCGAAGGGCCGGAGGAGCCCTCGAAGTCTATCTCGATCTCGCCCTGCTCCGCGTCGATGGTGACGGCGGTGCGCAGGGTAATGACCTCACCTCCCGGCACATCGAAGGTGGAGCTGGCATGATAGGTGCCGCCGGGCAGGGTGCGGATGGCATCGCGCGTGGCCTTCTCCGAGCGCTGTATGATCTCCTCCGACAGCGCCGAGATATCGTCGAGCCCGTAGCGGTCGCAAAGCGCGTTGAGCCGTTCCGCCGCGATCATGCCGGAGGAAACCTGTGCGCCCAGATCGCCCATCAGCGCATCGGGCGTGCGCACGTTGCGCTTGATGATGCGGAAGAGCGTCTCGTTCGGGCGGCCCTCCTCGTAGAGCTTCATGGTGGGAATCCAGAGGCCCTCCTCGTGAATGTCCCGCGCCCCCGAGCCGATACCGTAGCCGCCGATGTCCGAATGGTGGATGGTCGAGCCCGCATAGCCGATGATCCGCTCTCCCCGGAAGATGGGCGAGAGCACCGTGATGTCGAAGAAATGCCCCGCCGACATCCACGGGTCGTTGGTGATGAGCACGTCGCCGGGGCGCAGCGTGGCGGGGTCGTAGTCCTTGAGCAGGTTGCGCGCGGCGGCGGCCAGCGAGTTGATATGGCCCGGCGTTCCGGTCACCGCCTGCGCCACCATCCGCGCCTGCTCGTCGAAGAGGCCGTTGGCGAGGTCACCGGCCTCGCGCACGATGGGGCTGAAGGCGATGCGCTGCAGCGCGCGGGCCTGTTCGCTGACGATGCCGATGAGGTTCGACCAGAGGATTTGCAGCTCGACGCCATCCATCACTTCTCTCCCTTGCCGGTTGCGGTTCTGTCGGCCACGAGGCTGCCGCTCGGGTGGCGGGTTACCGTCCAACCCTCGAGCACGAAGATGGTCGTCTCGCGTTCCTCGATGATGACGGGGCCTTCGATCCGATCCGTATCCGTGACGGCGCTGCGCTGCCAGACGGGCACCTCGCGGGCCTTGCCCCGGATATGCACGGTGCGGCATAGCGCGCCGCGCCCGCCTTCCGGCGCCGCCTTCGCATCAGCCTCGCGCTCGGGCTGGCGGCCCGAGGCGGTGACGCGCCAGTTGACGATCTCGATCTGCATCCCGTCGAGCCTGAGCCCGTATTGCCGTTCGTACTCCGCCTCGAAAAGCTGGCGGATCGTGTCGGTGGAGCCTTCGGCACAGGGATCGCCGGGCAGGTCGATCCGCACCTCCGATTGCTGGCCGAGATACCGCATCTCCACCGCGTAGCCGAAGCGGATGTCGCCCTCGCGGATACCCGCCTCGCCCAATGCGGCGCGGCCTTCCTCAACCATGCTGCCCAGCACGGCGCCCACCGCCGCCCAGTCGAGCGTATCGAGCGTGGTGACGTGACTGCGCACGAGGTCGATCTGCACGGGCGTCACCAGAGTGCCGAAGGCCGAAAGCACGGAGGCCAGCGGCGGGTAGATTACCTTGGGGCTCTCGGTGAGTTCGGCCACCATGCACGCATGCACCGGCCCCGCGCCGCCGAAGGCCAGCAGGGGCTGGCCCCGATAGTCGATCCCGCGCTCGGTGGCATGGGTGCGGGTGGCGGCGGCCATCTGCTCGCAGACCACCTCGAAGACACCCCACGCCGCTTCCTCGCGCGCAAGGCCCAACTCGCTCGCCAGCCTGTCATAGGCGGCTTCGGCGCCCGGAAGGTCGAGCGGCATGTCGCCGCCGAGGAATCTGTCGGCCGCCAGAATGCCCAGCACGAGGTCGGCATCTGTGACGCAAGGCCGGGTGCCGCCCCGGCCATAGCAGACAGGCCCCGGCATGGAGCCCGCGCTTTCCGGCCCGATCTTCAGCAGGCCGAGATCGTTCACCGAGGCGATCGAGCCCCCGCCCGCGCCGATCTCGATCATGTCGATGGAAGGCACGGTGATCGGCATCCCCGAGCCGGGCTTGAAGCGGTAGCGCCGGTCCACCTCGAAGGTGCCGGTAACAAGCGGCTCGTGGCCCTGCACCATGCAGGCCTTGGCGGTGGTGCCGCCCATGTCGAAGCTGATGAGGTCCGGCAGGTCGAAGATGCGGGAGAAGTAGCAGGCCACCAGCGCCCCCGCCGCGGGCCCGCTCTCGATCATCCGCACCGGCATGGTGGAGGCCCGGCTCGCCCCGATCACGCCGCCATTGGAGAGCATGATCAGCGGCTGCTGCCGAAAGCCGCGCGCCTTCAACTCGTCGATGAGCGCGGTGAGGTAGGGCCGGGTGATCGGCACGGTATAGGCGTTGATGGCCACGGTGGAAGCGCGCAGATATTCGCGCATCTGCGGGGCGATCACCGAAGACAGCGAGACGTAGATCTCGGGCGCTTCCTTTTCGAACACCCTTCGCACAACCTCCTCGTTCGCGCCGTTGCGATAGGCGTTGAGCAGGCAGACCGCGACGGAGACGATGCCTTGCTCGCGGCACTGTCGGATGATTTCCAGCACCTCCTCGCGGCTCACCTCCCGCCCGATGCTGCCATCGGCATAGATGCGTTCATCAAGCGTGAAGGTGCGCTCCGAGGGGATGAGCGGCTCGGCGAACTCGATCTGCGGGTCGTACATGTCGTAGCGGTGTTCCTCGCGGATGTAGAGCAGGTCGCGGAAGCCTTGCGTCAGCACCAGCCCCACCGGCGGCCCCTTGCGCTCGATCAGCGCATTGGTGACGACGGTGGTGGCATGCACCACCACGTCATCCACCTCCGAAGGCGCGATCCCTGCCCGGCTCGTCACCAGATCGACACCGCGAAAGAACCCTTCGAGCAGGTTCTCGTGGGTGGTGAGCGTCTTGTCGACGAAGCTGCGGCCATCCTCGGCCAGAAGCACGGCATCGGTGAAGGTGCCGCCAATGTCGACGGCCAGCGCGTAACGGGTCATAACGGGTACTCCATACAGCCGAGATCGGCAGAGATATCGCGCGCCGCCTGCGTGACGGCGGCGATGTAGGTGTCGCCCGGCTCGGGCGGAATTTCCTGTACCGAGCCGACGATGGTGATTGTCGCCGCGAGCCGGGTTTCGAGATCGAAGACCGGGGCCGAGATGGCGTTGACGCCCGGCAGCGTCTCTTCCGGCGCCACGGCCCAGCCCTCGGCGCGGGCGCGCGTGATCTCCGCTTCGAGGTGCGCCGCCTCGGGCCGCGCGCGCAGTTCCGGCGGACCAAAAGCAAGCGCCAGCTTGCCCTGCGCCGATCTGTCGAAGGCCAGCAACGCGCCCGGGCGGGTTATGATCTGAACCGGCGATTCCACCCTCACGATGTCGATCACGCGCATCCCCTCGGCCTCGGGCAGCGAGAGCGTCACCGTCTTCTGCATCCCGTCGCGCAGGGCCGACATCACCGGCCGCGCCACCGAGGTGAGCTGCGTGCTGTCGGCAATGGCCTGGCCCAAGTGAAAGAGCTTGAGCGTGAGCCGATAGCGCTCGGTGGCCGCGTCCTGCCGGACATAACCCAGCGAAAGAAGCGTCTGCAGGTAGCGGTATATGCGCGCGCGGGGCATCCCCAGCGCATTGGCAAGGTCTGTCACCCGCGAAGGTTCGCCCCGCTGCGCCATCTCTTCCAGTATGGCGAAGGCCGCCACGGTGGATTGGTTGGTGCTGCCAGAGGCTTTCTCGGGAGCGGTTTCGGACTTGGCAGTCATGGTCAGCCCTCCAGAAGCGCAGGCAGGGTGAGGGTAAGCGCGGGCACCAGCGCCACCAGCGCCAGCACCAGCAGGCACAGCCCGATCATCGGCAGTATCGCCAGCGCCACCTTCTCCAGCGGCTCCTTGCCGATGGCCGAGACGATGAAAAGGCAAAGCCCCACCGGCGGCGTGATCATCCCGATCATCAGGTTGAGCACCACCATGATGCCGAACTGCACACTGTCGAGGCCCAGAAGCGGGAAGACCTCGTTGAGAATCGGCATCGCGAGCACGAGCGCCGCCAGCGGCTCGAGGAAAAGCCCGAGGATCAGCAGCACGATATTCAGCAGCAGGATCAGCACGAGGGGGTTGTCGCTGATGCCGCGCATGCCTTCGGCGATTGTGCGCGGGATATTCTCGATGCCGAGGATGAAGGCGGTCATCGAGGCCATCGCCACGATCAGCATCACCCCCGCCGTCATCGTGGCGGTGTCGTAGAAGCCCTGCGCGATCTTGGCCGGCCCGAGCGTGCGGTAGAGCAGCGCCCCGATTACCAGCGCGTAGAGCGCCGCCACCGCCGCGGCCTCGGTGGGCGTGAAGACACCCGTGCGGATGCCGCCCACGATGATCACCGGCAGCATGAGCGCAGGCAGGGCCTTGAGCGTGAGCATTGCGCGCTCCTCGCGTGGCACCGGCGGCGGCAGCGGATGATCCTCCCGCCGCGCTTTCCAGAGCGTATATGCGATGAGCAGCCCGCAGAGCGTGAAGGCGGGCAGGATGCCGGCGAGGAACAGATCGGAGATCGACGTGCCAGTGAGCACGCCGTAGAGGATGAGCGAAAGCGAGGGCGGCACCAGCGGCCCGAGGATCGAGCCCGCCGCCGTGAGCGCCGCCGCATAAGCCGCCTTGTAGCCGTCGCGGCGCATCGCGGGGATCATCACCGAGCCGATGGCAGAGGCCTCCGCCGTCGCCGCGCCAGAGACGCCGGAAAACATCATGGAGGCCAGCACGTTCACCACCGCCAGCCCGCCGCGCACCCGCCCCACCAGAAGCTGAGCGAAACGCACGATCTGCCGGGTGAGATCGGCGGAGTTCATAAGGTTGCCGGCAAGGATGAAGAAAGGGATCGTGAGCAGCACGAAATTGTCGATACCCGCGATCATCTTCTGCGGAAAGCCGATCATCAGGTGCCACTGGTCGTTGACGAAGAGATAGATCACCGAGGCGAGGCCCAGCGAGAAGGCCACGGGCACGCCCAGAAGTAGGCAGGCGGCGAAGCCGATGAGGTAAATTGTCATTCCACCGCCTCCCCGTCCTGGCGGGCGTAGATATCGGCCACGCTGCGCCCGGTGACGATGGCACTGGCGCAGAGCACGATATCGCCCGCGAGCCTCAGAGCCAGCAACCCCATGCCGAAGGGCAGCGCCACGTAAACCCAGAAGCGCCCGGGCGCCTTGGGCGCATCGGCGCCGTAGAGGCTTTCGAGCAGGAAGCCGAGCGCCGGGATCGAGGCGCGCCCGGCCCGATCCGCATAGAGCCAGCCGAAGCGGATCAGCAGCAGGCAGAGCGCCAGCGAGAGCGCCGCGCAGAGAATGGCCAGCAGCAGCGCCGGCACCCGTGGCAAGGCGGCGCCCAGAAAGCCTATCGCCGCGATCTCGCCCCGCTCGAAGGCCAGCACCACGGCGAGAAAGCTGATCCAGATGAGCATGTAGCGGCACATCTCCTCGGCCCAGAGAAGCGACTCGTTGAACCCGTAGCGCAGCACGATCTGCGCCGTCATGATGGCAAGCAGCGTGCCCACCAGCGCAATCAGCAGGCCTCGAAGCACGGCGCGAAAGGGGCGCTGGATCGTCTCTGCGGTAAGCGTGGCCATGGCCATGCGGCTGTCCTTTCCTTGGCGCGCGGCGCAAGCGGGCTCCCTGCCCGCCGCCCGGGGGTTCGGCAACGGGAGCGCTGGCACCGGGCGGGCCCGGAGGGTGAGGGAATGCGTGAGAGGCCCTGCCCCTCACGCGGTTTGCGTCAGGCGCGGATCACTCGAAATCCGCCTCCTGGTAGGAGGTCAGATGCGCGTAGTCTTCGCGCGGCGGGGCGAAGACATCGAGGTTCATCGCCACCTCACCGCCCATCGCCTCGCCGCAATGCACCACGTCGGGCGGGATGCGCACCACCTCGCCGGGCCCCACTTCAACCACCTCGTCGCCGATCTCGAAGCGCACCCGCCCCTGCACCACGTAGGCCAATTGCTCGAACGGGTGCGAATGCGGGCGCTTCTCCATGCCGGGCTCGAGCCAGTTCATCACCATCAGCGCCCCCTCGCCGCGAAACGCGGTTCGGGAGACGCCGGGGCGCACCTCTTCCTTCGGCAGGTCGTTCCACGTATAGGCGCGGGTCGGGCACATCGGGCTCAGCCTCCCGCGCCGAAGGCGTCGACGAACTTGCCGATGAGCGGCGATTTCTCCGCCCATTGCGCCACGACCGAGGCTGTCTGCGCCTTCATCTGGTCGAGGTCGCCGAGCTTCGAGATCGTCACGCCATTCTCTTCGAGGAAGGCGGCGGTGTCAGCCTCCTGCGAGGCGGCGAGCGCATAGGCTTCCGCCGTCGCCTCCATCCCGGCGGCCTCTATCGCGGCCTTGTCGGCATCCGAGAGCCCTTCCCATGTGGCGCCCGCCATCATGATCACCCCGGGCCAGAAGTAATGACCGGTGAGGGTCACGTTCTTGGCGGAGTCGTAGAGGCTTTCCGACTGGATCGAGGAGAGGTTGATCTCCACCGCGTCGATCGTGCCGGTTTCGAGCGCCGAGTAGATCTCGCCATAGGCCATCCCGATGGGATTGACGCCAATCGCCTCCCATGTGGCCTTGTGCAGCGGAATCGGCACGATGCGCGTCTTGAGACCCTCGAAGCCCGAGGTCATCTCCACCGCGTCGCCCGAGGTGAGGAAGTGCCGCTGCCCGGCCTCGATGAAGCCCAGTCCCTTGATCGACTTCTCGTCGAGCGTGGCCAGAAGCTCGGCACCGAGCTCCGAGGTGAGCACGCCCGAAAGCTGCTCGTAGCTCGACACGGTGAAGGGCATCTGCAGCGCGTCGAAGGCGGCAGCCTCCAGCACCAGCGGCAGCACCGCCGAGGAGACGAGCGCCCCCTCGATCAACCCGATCTGCAGGCCCTCGAGCAATTCCTTGTCATCGCCAAGCTGCCGGTCGCCGAACACCTCGATGGCCACGCGACCCTCGGTCTTCTCGGCCACCTTCGCGGCGAAAATCTCCATCCCCTCGTGGAAAATATGCTTCGACGAGGCGGCGTGGCCCATCTTGATGGTCACATCCTGCGCCATCCCGGACACGGGCAGCGCGCAGGCCAGCGCAGCGCCCAGTAGAACGTTCTTGATCATGGTTTCCTCCCTATACTTGTTTCATTGTGCAAAACAAGTGATCTTATATTGAAACAACATCGAGCAATCTGTCAACAGATGCATTGCTCGCGCGCGCCGGAAGTACGGCGTGGCATGTCTTGCCGTCGATCATCGAGAGAAGAGGGGCGACAGGAAGGCAGCGATGGCCGCAGCTTCTTCTTGTCGAAAATACCTTGCGGCAACAGGCAAGGCAGGTGCGGCGGGCGCGCATGGATGCGCACCCGCGCGTGCAGGCGGCCTTACTTCGGGGCGTTTGGGAAGAAAAGCTGCTCGCCGTTCAGCCGATAGGCGGCGATGGCCTCCTGCCCTTCCTCGGACACGAGCCAATCGGCAAAAGCCTGCGCCGTCTCGGCATTGACCGAAGGGCACTTCTCCGGGTTTACCGGAATAACTCCATACTGGTTGAAGAGATCGGCATCGCCTTCCACTACGATCTGGTAGTCCTGCTTGTTGGAAAAGCTGATCCAGGTGGCGCGGTCGGTCATCACGTAGGCGCCCATGCCGATGCCCGTGTTGAGCGTGGCACCCA
Source organism: Roseovarius sp. (assembly GCA_040222155.1). Lineage (GTDB taxonomy): Bacteria > Pseudomonadota > Alphaproteobacteria > Rhodobacterales > Rhodobacteraceae > Roseovarius. The sequence continues at coordinate 11,846 of JAVKDQ010000180.1, read as the reverse complement.
TGCCGGAGCCGGTTTCGCGATACCACGTGCCGGAACCTTCCTCCGGCGAGACCTCCGCCGCGGCCCAGAGCGCCAACTCCTTCTTGTGGGTGCCCGAATCGTCGCCGCGCGAGGCGAAGAGCGCCTCTTTTTCGGCGATCGTAGCGAGCGCCTCCTCCACTTCGGCCATGCCCTTGAGCCCGGCCGGATCATCGGCTGGGCCGACGATGATGAAATCGTTATACATCAGGTCAGTGCGGGCGGTGCCGCCGCCTTCGGCCACGAATTTCTCCTCCGCGGGCTTGGCATGCACCAGAAGCACGTCGCCATCGCAATTGCCCGCGTTCTTGATCGCCTGCCCGGTGCCCACGGCCACCACGTTGACGGTGATGCCGGTCTTCCCGGTGAAGATCGGCAGAAGGTGATCGTAAAGCCCGGAATTGGCGGTGGACGTAGTGGATTGAACGATGATCGATTCCTCCGCCAACGCAGCGCCAGGCAGGAACGCGATCAGCGCGGCCATCGACAAGTGCTTCAAAGACATGGGAACTCCTGTTTTCGATTGAACGTCAGACAAGAATGCGGCCGGCGAGAAAATCTCGCGCGGCCTTCGAGTGGGGCTCGGGAAAGAAGCTGTCGGCGGGGGAATGCTCGGCCACGTGACCCCGATGAATGAAGACAACCTCATCGGCCAGCCGCCGCGCCTGCCCGGCGTCATGGGTGACGAGCAGCACTTTCACGCCCTGTTCCAGCACGCGCAGCACGATGCGCTCGATGGCCAGCACGGATGCCGGATCGAGGCTGGCGGTGGGTTCATCCATCAGCAGAACATCCGGCCGAGTGGCGAGCGCCCGCCCGAGCGCGAGCCGCTGCGCCTCGCCGCCCGAGAGCCTGCGCGCGGGCTGGCGGGCCTTGTCGGCAAGGCCGACTTCTTCGAGGAGAGGCTGCACCAGCTTGCGGTCGCCGCCGCGCGCCTTCAGCACGAACTCCACGTTGGCGGCCACAGATCGGCGCAACAGCACCGGCTTCTGAAACACCATCGCCTGCCTGTGGCGAATCCTGTCGGGGGCTTGGCCATTCCACGCGATGCGGCCGGCATCCGGCGCCTCGAGGCCGTGCACAAGCTTCAGGAAGAGGCTCTTGCCCGCGCCGTTGGGCCCCATGATCACCGAACATCCCGTGCCTTCCAGCGTCAGGTCGAGCCCGTCGAGCACCGGCTTGCCCCCCAACACGCGGCGCAGGCCCTGCACTTCGAGTGGCATCAGCCCGCCGGCTTTGCGGGTGGCGGGCACAACGGCGGCGAGATCACGCATGCACATGCCACCTTTCCGCCGAGAGCCGCACCGACTGTACCAGCGCGTTAACGCCCAGTGCGATGACCATCAGCACGATGCCCAGGGCCATCGCCAGCGCCAGCTCGCCCTTGGAGGTCTCGAGCGTGATCGCGGTGGTCATAACCCGGGTGAGATGGTCGATATTGCCACCCACGATCATCACCGCCCCCACCTCGGCCACCGCGCGCCCGAAGCCCGCGAGCGCGACGGTGAGAAGAGCGAAGCGGCCATCCCAGAGCAGCGCCTGCATCACTTGCCGGCGCGTCAGGCAGAGCGAGCGGAACTGTTCGGCATATTCGTCATGAAGGTCTTCGAGAAACTGCCGCGAGAGCGCGGCGACGATGGGGGTTACTAGGATCGCCTGCGCGATGATCATGGCCGTGGGCGAGTAGAGAAGGCCCAGAAAGCCCATCGGACCTGCCCGCGAAAGAGCGAGATATACGGCGAGCCCCACCACCACCGGAGGCAAGCCCATCAGCGCGTTGAGTGCAACGAGCGCCGCCGTGCGCCCGCGAAACCGCGTCACGGCGATGAGCGCGCCAAGCGGCAGACCGATCAGGCAGGCGATGGCCGTGGCCGTGAAGCTCACGCGCAAGGAGAGGCCGACGATCTCCAGAAGGTCGGCTGAAGGCGAGACGACGAGGCCGAGCGCCAGAAAGAACGCATCTCCGAAATCCTGCATGTGCTCCCGCACTCTCCTTGAGCCTGTGCCGGCAGGTTAGGCCGGATGACCACATGCAAACAAGGCCGGCAAAGACGCAGCCCATGCGTTTTGCGACAGTCCGGCCCCGATGGTTCAACCCGGCAGGGCCCCGGCCTCGGCGAAACTCACCAGCCGCCGCTTGCGCTCGTCCCAGAGATGCAGGCGGGCACAGCGCAGGCTCTCGCGCAGCGTGAGCCGCTGCACACGCCCCAGCGCCTCGTTCTCACGCAGCGCCTCTCCCAGCCGGTAGAAGGGGATGCGGCTGGCGAGGTGATGCACGTGGTGCATCCCGATGTTGGCGGTGAGCCAATTCAGCACCGGCGGCAGAACGTAATAGGAGGAGCCATGCAGCGCGGCCTCCTGCACCTGCCAATCCTCCTCGCGCTCCCACCATGTTTCCTCGAACTGGTGCTGCACGTAAAAAAGCCACATGCCCGCCGATGCGGAAAGCAGCATCGTCGGCAGGTAGACGAAGACGAGAAGCTCCCAGCCTCCCAGCGCCCAGAGCGCCGCCACCAGCGCAAAAATCGCCGCATCGGTGGCCAGCGCGCTCACCCAGTAACGCCAGCCGCCGCGCCAGAGCCCGGCAGGCAGGCGGTTCTGCAGGAAGAAGCTGTAGAAGGGCACCACCCCGAAAAGAAACAGCGGATGCCGCACCAGCCGGTAGAGCGCCCGCATGTGCCATGGCTTCGCGCGATACTCGGCTACGGTGAGTGTCGGCAGGTCGCCCGTGCCGCGCCGGTCGAGATTGCCGGTGCTGGCATGGTGGATGGCATGGGTGCGCCGCCACACGTCGTAGGGCGTGAGGGTGAGCACCCCCAGCACGCGGCCCATCCAGTCATTCAGCGCGCGGCTGCGGAAGAAGGCGCCATGCCCGCAATCGTGCTGGATCATGAAGAGCCGCACGAGAAAGGCCGCCGCCAGCGGCGAGAGCAGCAGCCCCAGCCACGGACTGACCGAAAGCGCCGCCCATGCCAGCCCGAACGCGGCAAGGAAGGGCAGCAGGGTCACCGCCAGTTCGAAGAGGCTCCGCGCCGGGTCGGGGCCGCGATAGGGCGCGAGCCGGCGGGTCCATTCGGTGGGGCTCGCGGGCGCATCGCCCTCGAGGGCGGGGCCGGCTGGCGTTTCGGGCATGGCCCGCCCGGAATGCGGGCCATGCGGGGTTTGGGTTTCGGGCGGGGTCGTCGGTCGCGCGGTCGCGGCCATGGCCATCTCGTCCAGTCTCCCTTCTCTGTGCTTGTGCCTGTGTCTGTCCCGTCACGTGGCGCGCAAGGCGCGCCCCGGATATTGCGTCTATCGCATGCGGCGCGGAAAAACCGCACCTTGGTTTGACGTGGTCACCCTGGCCTGACCCTGCAAGAGGCACGCCCAAAAGAAAAGCGGCGGCTCTTCTCGCGCGGGAATGCGCGGCTATTTGCCGGCGGCCTTCAGCTCCTCTTCCAGAGCCTCGGCGCTTGCGGCGCGCGCGCGCCCCAGCCCGCCCACGAGCGCATAGGCGGCGGGCGTGAGAAAGAGGGTGAAGACGGCGGCCATGCCCAACCCGCCCACGATCACCCAGCCGATCGAGGCGCGTGCCTCCGCGCCCGGCCCGGTGCCCAGCACGAGCGGCAGACCCGACATGACAGTGCAGATCAGTGTCATCGCGATGGGCCGCAGCCGCGCGATGGCCGCGCCCCGGGCGGCCTCGAGCACGCTCTTGCCCTCGTCGCGAAGCTGGTTGGCGAACTCGACGAGGAGGATGCCGTTCTTGGCCATGATGCCTATGAGCATCAGCACCCCGATCTGGCTGTAGATGTTGATCGTGGTTCCGGTGAGCAGAAGCGCGTAGATCGCGGCGCAGACGCCGAAGGGCACCGTGAGCATCACGACAAGCGCGCTGGCAAGGCTCTCGAACTGCGCGAGCAGCACGAGGAAGACCACGAGCAGTGCGATCACGTAGGTGGCCGCGAGCGCCGAGGAGGTCTCGTCGAGCGAGGCCGCCTCGCCGAGGAAGATCAGCCCGATCCCCTCCGGCAGCGTCTCCTGCGCCAGCGCCCGCACCTCGTCGATCGCCTCGCGAAGCGTCACCTCCGGTGCAAGCGAGGCGTCGATCTCGATGGCGCGGCGCTGCGCGTGGCGGTCGAGCTCGGCGGCCACGCCCTTCTCCTCGAAACTCACGATCTGGCTCAGCGGCACGAGGTCGCCGTCGCGGGAGCGCACGTAGAGGTTCATCAGGTCCATCGGGTCGCGCACCGCGCCGGCGGCGGATTGCAGCAGGATCGGCACCGCCTGGTCGTCGATGGTGAGCTCTGCGATCTCCTCCTCGTCGATCAGCGCGCGCAGCGTGCCCGACAGCGTGGCCATGTCGACGCCGAGATCGGAGGCGCGCTGGCGGTTCACGCCGATACCAAGCTGCGGTTGGGTGGCCTGGTATTGTACGCGGATACCCGAAAGGCCGCGCAGCTCGCCCAGCTCCTGCGCGAAGGCATCCGCCGCGCTGGCGATCTCGGGGTAGTTCGGCCCGGTGAGCGCGATGCTGAGCCCACCGCCCGCACCGCCCCTCAGACCAAGGCTGTTGCCGCTGCGAATGCGCCCACGCGCACCGGGAAGTGTTTCCAGCTTCTGGCGGAGCGCCGCCTCGATATCTCCCTGCGACACCTCGCGCTCGTCCCACGGAACGAGCCGTGCGCCGATGCTGCCGCGGTTGAGGTCGTAACGCCCGGTGATCGAGTAGAGCCCCTGCGCCACGCCGTCTTCCACGAAAGGGCGCAGCATCTCTTCCACCTGCACCACCTGCCTGTCGGTATAGTCGAGCCCGGTGCCGTCGGGGCCCTGGATCCAGACGGAGACCATGCCGCGATCTTCCGGGGGCACCAGTTCTTCGCCGAGTTGGTCGTAGACCAGCAGAGCGCCTCCCGCGAGCAGCCCCGCACCCACAACCGTGACGAGCGGCGCGCGGATCATCGGGCCGAGGATGCGCGCATAGAGGCCCGAGAGCACGCGGCCCGGCGGCTCGAAAAGCCCGTTGTCGCGCCCCAGCCCCTCTGAGAGCGAGGCCAGCATCGGGCAGACAGTGAGCGCGACGAAAGAGGAGATCGCCACCGTCACCGCCAAAACGAAACCGAACTCGGTGAAGAGCCGCCCCGCCTCGCTGGGCAGGAAGGAAATGGGCACGAAAACCGCGATCAGCGTGAGCGTGGTGGCGATGACCGCGAAGAACACTTGCCCCGAACCCAGCACCGCCGCTGCGCGCTGGCCCAGCCCCTCCTGCCTGCGGCGCTGGATGTTCTCCGTCACCACGATGGCGTCGTCCACCACCAGCCCGGTCGCGAGCACCAGCGCCAGCAGCGTGATGAGGTTGATCGAGAAGCCCATCAGCCAGATGCCGGCGAGCGCCCCCACGAGCGCGATGGGAATGGCGATGGCCGGGATCAGCGTGGCCCCCAACCGCCCGAAGAACACCCAGATCACCACCACCACGATGGCGAGCGCCGCCGCGAGGGTCTTCAACACCTCGGCGATGGCACCCTCGATGAAAACCGCGTCATCGCTCGTGACCTGAAAGCCCAGATCGGGGAAGCGCGTCTCCAGCCGTTCGATGGCGCGGTTCACCTCCGAGGAGATCGCAACGGTGTTCGATTGCGCCTGCCGCACGATGCCGAGGCTCACCACCTGCCGCCCGCTCAGGCGTGCCACGCTCTCGGGGGTGGCGAGGCCATAATATACTGCCGCTACATCGCCCAGCCGCACCCTCTCGTTGATCAGAAGCTCCTCGATGCGCGCGGGGTCGGATACCGTGGCATCGGCCCGCACCAGCACCTCGAGCGGTCCGGAAGAGAAGCTGCCCACCGGCACATCGAACTGTGCGGCGCGCAGCACCTCGGCCACTTCGCCGATGGAGAGCCCGAAAGCGGCGAGCCGCTCTGGCTGCACCTCCACCCGGAGCACGCGCTCGCGGTCGCCAAAGAGCACCACCTCGGCCACGCCATCCACGGCGGTGAACTCGGTGGCGATGGCATCCTCCACCAGCCGCGTCAGCGCGTCGATCGAGCGGCGCTCGCTCCACACCGCCACATCCATGATCGGGTCGGCATCCTGCTCGGATTTCACCACGAAGAGGTCTTCTACCCCGTCGGGCAGGCGGTTCTCCACCCGGCTCACCGCCTCGCGCACATCGTTGGAGGCGCTTGCGAGGTCACGGTCGGGGTTGAATTCCACGCTCATGCGGAAATTGCCCTCCTCCGAGGAGGTGCGCACCGAGACCACGCCCGCCACTCGCGCCACGGCGCCCTCCACCAGCGAGGCCACCTCGGCATCGACCGTGGTGGGCGAGGCGCCGGGATAGTTGGCGCGCACCGACACCACGGGCCGGTCGATATCCGGCAGCTCGCGCACCTCCACCCCGAAGAGCGCACCGATGCCCGCGACCATGATCATGAGGCTCATGACCGCCGCGAGATAGGGGCGCCTTACGCTCAGCGCCGAGATGCCGGAGGCGTGCTCGCTCATGAGTTCGCGTCTTCCTCCGGGTTCATCACGCTCACCTCGATGCCGGGGCGCAGGCGCTGGGTGCCTTCCACCACCACCGGGTCGCCCTCCTCCAGCGGGCCATCGACGATGACGAGCCCCGCGCGGCGGCGCACCAGCCGCACGGGCACCTCCTCTGCACGGCCATCCACCACGCGCCAGACATGCTGTGAGCCGCGCGAGAATTGAAGAGCCAGTTCCGGCACGGCCGGATAGCGAGGGCCGGGCAGTTCCATGCGAAGGGCAAAGGAGGCGCCGGGGCGCAAGAGATCGGCGGGGTTGGCGATGGCGGCGCGCAGCCGCGCGGTGCGGGTGGCGGCATCCACCCGGCTGTCTATGGCGATGATCTCGCCCTCGAAGCTCCGCCCCTCCACCGCGGGCGTGCTCGCGCTCACCGCAACACCGGGGCCGACCCGGCCAAGAAGCGCCTCGGGCACGTCGAACTCCACGAGGATGCTGCTGCGGTCGTCGAAGCCCGCCACCGGCTCGTCGGCGGTGATGCGGTCTCCGGTTTCCACCTCGGCAAGCCCCGCCACACCATCGAAGGGCGCGCGCAGGGTGCGGTCGTCAAGCTCGGCGCGGGCGCGATCGAGCTCGATCCGGGCCACCTCGAAGGCGGTCTGCGCCTCCTCGAGCCGCGCCGTGGCGGCCACGCCCGTATCCTGCAGCGCCTGGTAGCGGTCGCGCTCGGAGGTGGCGCGCGCAAGCCGCGCCTCGGCCAACGCGACGGCCAGCCGCGCATCCCGGTCGTCGAGCCGCATCAGCACCTCGCCCGCCGCGAACTTGCGGCCCGGTTCGATGGCCAGCGCCGTGATCTCGCCGCTCGATGGCGCCCGCAACGTTACCGAGCGCTGCGCATAGCCGGTGCCGATGGCCGAATAGGTGAGATCGTCGCGCGCGACCTCGACATTGGCCACGATCACCGGGCGGCCCTCGGGAAGAGCAAGCGTTTCACGCGCCTCGGGCTTGGCGCCCGCGATGGGCGAGAGTACCGTTGCGATATCGGCGCGATGGTGCCACGCAGCCCCGGCTCCTGCCACGAGCGCCACGGCCAGCATGGCCTGCTTCCAGATGGATATGGTCTTCAAGAGATCGAACCCCGCCTGTTGCGCAAAGAATCACATAGCGCTAGGGGCCAATTCGTCACGAAATGGGGGAGGGGTTTCGCGGCGCGATGCTGCTTGCCGCGAAACGCACCGAGCGCGCCGGCAGGCTCTGCCGCGCGCGCCCGGATCCGCAGGTCCGCGCCGCCATGGGGTGCAACGCGGGTGCGGATGTCTTTCCGAGGTGCGGTGCCGCCCCCGGATCGTTTGGCGAGGCGGACCGCCGCCGGGCCCGCCTCAGTGTCGATGCCGAAGGATCAGGCCGCGAGGCCCAGATCCTCGGTATCGGCCCATTTGCCGCCGGGCCGATACCGGGCCACCGGCTTGCCCTCCTTCAGAGCGAAGAGATGCAGCCAGCCATTGTCAAAGAGCGCCTTCACCTGCGGGTGCTTCTCGAGAATCTCGCCCATGGCCTCTTGCGGCGCCTCGATCATCACCGAGAGCCTCAGCGGCTCGTGCGCGAGGCCTTCGCCATCATGCACCGCCTGCCATGGCAAGCCCGGCCGCAGCCGCCCGCCATTGCCCTGCACCACGCCGATGCCCCCCACCACGTTGTGGATCAGCTTGTTGCCTCCGCCAAAGGTGTCGGGTGCCACGGAAGAGCCGTAATACTGCAGGCTTATCCAGCTCGCCACCACCACGGGCGCGGTGAGAATGAGCTCGAGCGTGCCGAAGCCCTCGTCGGCTGTCCATTCGTAGCTGTGCAGGAACGCCCTGCCGCCCAGATCGGTGCGGGTGGTCACGGCGCGCGGCGCGGCGATGAAGGCCGCACAGCCCGCGAGGCCCCATTCGGGCCGGATCTCGGCCCAGTTGGCAGCCCGCGACGCAACCGTGTCCGGCGTGGCGTTGGGCAGGCGGATCGCCCGCTCGGCCCGTGCCGCCGCACCTGCTTTCTCGAACCAGCCCTTGATTGCCTTGAAGTCGGCGCCCGGCGTGCAGCCCGGATCGGTGTCGTAGAGCGTGACCGTGTCGGTCGTGGTGTCGTGCAGGCCCGCCACGAAGACTGTGTCTTCCGGCAGATCGACGCCATGTTCCGCAAGGCCATTGCGCGCCTCAGGGTCATTGAGCAGCGCCGCCAGAAGCCGCGCAGAGACATCGCCCGTGTAGCCGCCGCAAGCGCCGCAGTGATAGGCGCTCTCATGCGGGTTGTTGGCGACATTCCCGCCATGGCCCAGCAGCAGCACGGTGGGCGCATGGCCCTTCGTCATGCTCATGGCCTTCAGCACGGTTGCGGCCGTCTTCACCTTGGTGGCCGCGTCGAGCTCGGTGGCGAGCTTGGGCGCGGGCTCGGCCTTGGTGTCGCCATGCGGCAGGCCCAGAGCGTCGCGCACCAGTTTCCAGCCATAGACAGGCCCTGCCGCCTCGACGAAGGCGAAGGACGAGACCGCCGCCTGCCGAAACCGGCCCCAGGCCCGCACCGCGCGCGCCGCGATGCGGCTTTGCTGCTCGGCGCCTTCGTCCTGCTGGCTCGTGGAGTGCATGCCCGGGTTGAGCAACACCGGCAGGTGATTCTCGATGATATCCGAGCCATGCGCCTTGTGAGCCAGCGGCAGGCCAAAGAATCCGGCGAACCCGATGGTCTCGATGCCCGGATCCTGAGCCTCGAGAGCCCTCCGGAAAACCTCGGAGCGCACGTCGATGCAGAAGGCCGCCTGCAGCACGGGCCGCGCCTCGGCCACCTTGGGGCCCATGAGCTCGGCCGCGAGCCTGCGTTGATGCGCGCGCTCCGCCGCCTCCTGCAGGATCGCGTCGATCACCTGGTCGGGGGTGGGCTGAAGCGGCGCCGCATGAGAGGCCACCACCTTCTTCCAGCTGTCCTCGACCTGCGGCACATGCGCGATCAGCGCCTCTTCCCAGACCAGCCGGATCGCCAGCAGGTCGGCCAGCGTGCCATCTGTCTCGCCGGCAAGCTCGGCCTGCCAGAGCAGCCAGCGCGCATGCTGCGCCCAGCCGCTCAGATCCATCAGCAGCCGGTGGAAGGCGCTTTCCGCCGCGGCCTCGGTGACGCCCATCCGCTCGGCGGCGCGCAGGATGGCGCGCTCGGGCGTGTCGGGCGCGGTATCGACATGCGCGCAGAACCCCTCGAGACCGGCGATTTCCGGCGTGAGGTCACGCCCCGCCCAGGCCCGCCAGGCGGCAAAAGCCCCCTGCCCCGGCGCGGGCGACCAGAGCGCTTGGCCCCGGTCGAAGTAGCCCGCGGCCCAGAGGCCGAACGTCCGGTCGATCACGGCGGGCCAGTCGGTGCCGGTGGCTTCCATCGCCAGCTCCGCCACCGTGGGCAGCGCCTTGGGCGCGGGGCTCTCGCCGGTGGCCTTCGCCTTCAGCATCGCCAGATCATCGGGCTTGAAGGGCGAAGGGTTGGCAATGAGCGCTGTGGCCAGATCGTCATCGGTGATCCGCCCGGCAGCGATCTCGGCGGCATACTCGGCGCGGGGCCGGGTGAGAGGCGCGCCGGCCACGCGGGCCAGCCGGGCGGCGGCGGTGGCAAGGTCTTCCCCTGCCTGGCCGAGGAAGGGGTTTACCGCAACCGTGGCGTCGAGCGGGAAGGCCGGGGGGATGGCCCTTGCGGCGGCTTCCGCTGCGTCGAGCAGGCTGGAGACCCGTGCGGGGGCGATTTGCGTGTGTTTCATGAACATCTGAGTCTCTCCCTGATCAGTTGGATTTCGCCACCCGGAACCCGCCGATCAGGCGGTCGAGCAGTGCGTTGAGGTAAAGGCCATTGGCGAGATGCACCCGCAGCCCGGCGGTGGAGGGGTGGTGCGCCCAGAGCGGGAAGAGCGTCTGCGCGAAGGCGACGAGCCCGAAGGAGAGCACCGTGAGCACGATCAGCGACCATTCCAGCGGTCCGGCCACCGGGGCGGCAGGCAGGGCCGGGCCCCAAAGCGCGTGGGCGGCCTGCTGGAAGGCGAAGTAGGTGAGCGCGGCGGCCAGCGCGGCAAGGCCGGTGCGGCGGGTGAGTTCCGCCGGCGCGGCATCCGCCAGGCCCTGCGCCACGAGGTAGGCCACCCCGAAGATCAGCATCGCACCGAGCGCCAGCGCCTGCGGCGACTTGGGGCCGGCGATCAGCATGAAGCTCACCGAGACAACGGCATAGAGCGCCAGAGCCAGGCCGAAGGATTTCATCACCGCGCCGAGGTCGGGCACCGCGATCGGGCCGGGCCGGCGCAGGGCGTTGACGGCCGTCACGGCACCGCCCGAGGCGAGGAAGGCATGCGCCTTGTAGAGCGAGTGCGCCACGATGTGCAGCAGCGCCAGCGCCCAGAGGCCAAGCCCGCATTGCAGCAGCATGAAGCCCATCTGCGAGACGGTCGACCAGGCCAACGCCGTCTTCACCGCGCTCTGGGTCAGCATCACCACCGCGCCGAAGAGGCCGGTGAGCCCGCCGATCATCACCAGCGCGGCCATCGCGCCGGGGCTCGCCTGCACGAGGTCCGCCATGCGGATGAGCAGGAAGCCGCCCGCGTTGATGATGCCCGCATGCAGCAGCGCCGAAACCGGCGTGGGCGCTTCCATCACCTCGGTGAGCCAGCCATGCAGCGGGAAGGCCGCCGTCTTCAGCGCGGCGGTCAGCACCAGCAGCACCACGGCCACCTGCGCGGCAAGCGGCAGGGCCTCGCCCGTGGCGGCTGCCGCGGTGATCGCGGCAATGTCGCCCGTGCCGAAGGCCACAACCAGCAGCACCGCCGCCAGCGCCAGCGCCACGTCGCCCGCATGCCAGACCAGCGCGAATTTCACCGCGGCCCGACGAGCGGCAGCGCGCTCGTTGAAGAAGAGCAGGAGATGCCGCAGCCCGATGCCCACGGCGATGAAGGCCGCGAGAAGCACCACGAGGCTGCCCGCCTGCGTCACGATCAGCACGGCGGCGAGCGTGGCGAGCATCAGCCCATGAAACGCGCCCTCCTTCGCCTCGCCGTCCAGGTAGCTGCGCGAATAGCGCATCACGATCCAGCCGACGAAGGCCACCAGGACCGTCATCGTGGCGCCGAGCGTGTCGAGCCGGAAGAGCAGCGCCAGCGGCCCTTCGGCCAGCACCGCCAGCGCGGGCCCGGAGGCCAGAAGCTGCACGAGGCCCGCCACCGCGAGGCCCAGCGCCGCAAGCGCCGCCCCCTCGGAAAGGCGCGGCAGGAAACCGGGGCGGCGCCCGGGCCGGAAGGCGGCCAGAAGGGCCACGGCCAGAAGCACGATTGGTGCGAGGATGGTGATGGGCAGGGTGGGCATGAT
>JAVKDQ010000179.1:0-2704 GCA_040222155.1 Roseovarius sp. | reverse complement strand
CGAACAGAACCGCCGCGTGGAAATTCGCCTGCGGCCGCTGACGACGAGCTGACCCCCACCCGGATTGCTTTCGCAATCCGACCTCCCCGCAAGGGGGAGGTGAAGAAGAAAAGGAAAAGGTCCGGTGGAAACGCCGGGCCTTTTTGCTATTTCACGGTGCGGGGAAACCCGTCAGCGGATTGTAGGGCATGTCGGTATTGCCGTAGTCGACGCCCATATGGGTGAGTTCCGACGTCACCTGCGAGCGGTGATGCGTGCCGTGGTTGAAGAGCTGCGACCACCAGAAGCTGCGCGGCAGGCGGCGGCCGGAGGGCATCACGATTTCCTCGTCGAACCAGTCCGTCTCCGCCGTTTCGCAGGAAAGGCGGAGGCGCGCGTCAAGGCCCACGCGGGCGGCGCGGAGGTTTTCGAATTCCGTCTCGATGCGGGCTTTGGCGTCGAAAGGCGGCGGCGCGATGCCGTTGATCCAGCCGAAAATATAGGAGTCGACCATGAGGATGTGGTCGAGCGTCGCGAGCATGTCGCCGAAGAACATGCCGCGGTCCCGCGTGAGTTCTTCAGGCGGCAGCGCGGCCAGCACACCGTAGAGCTTTTCGTTCTGCCACTGGTTGTAGCGCGAAAGCTCCGCGGCGATGGGCCCGTAGCCGCTCATCCCAGCAGTCTTTCGATCTCGCCGACAAGCGCCTTGTCGAGCGGGCTCACCTTGCTCGGATAGATGTTCACGAGTTCGCCCGACGGGCCAATCAGATATTTGTGGAAATTCCAGCGGGGGCGCGCATCCTCGCCCGCGACTTCCGTGACCCAGAGATAGAAGGGATGGGCCTCGGCGCCCACGACCTGCTGCTTTGCGGTGAGCGGGAAGGTGACGGAATAGTTGACCTCGCAGAAGGTGGCGATCTCCTCTTCCGTGCCCGGCTCCTGCGCGCCGAAATCGTTCGAGGGCACGCCGATCACGGCAAGACCGCGCGAGCGGTAGCGCTCCCAGAGGCCTTCAAGCTCGCGATATTGCGGGGTGAAGCCGCAGCGGCTCGCCGTGTTGACGATGAGGACAGGCTTTCCCTCGAAGCGCGAGAGCGGCAGCGCCTCGCCCGTGAGGGTGCGGAATTCGAATTCAAAGGCCGACACGGCTTCCGGCATTCTGGCCTCCTCGCCTATGCTGCGGCACGCAGTATAGCATGGACACAGAGGACGGCGAGGGACGAGGGCGATGTGCGATACGCTGGTGGCGAAGGGCGGGACGACGGCGAGCGGCGCGATGCTTTTCGCCAAGAATTCCGACCGGGAGGCGAACGAGGCGCAATATCCGCTGTTCGTCCCGGCGGCGACACATGGGGCGGGAGCGCGGCTGCGCTGCACCTATATCGAGATCCCGCAGGCAGCCCGCACCCATGCCGTGCTGCTGTCGCGGCCGTTCTGGATGTGGGGCGCGGAGATGGGCGCGAACGAGCATGGCGTCGCGATCGGCAACGAGGCGGTGCATGCGAAGATCGCGCCCGGGGCGGCGCCCGCGCTGATCGGCATGGACCTGTTGCGGCTCGGGCTGGAGCGCGGCGCCAGCGCGGAAGAGGCTCTCGACGTCATCACTTCACTACTCGGCGAACACGGCCAGGGCGGCAACTGCGCCCATAAGGGCCGGTTCGAATATCACAACTCCTTCATCGTGGCGGACGCGGCCGACGCCTTCGTGCTCGAAACGGTGGGCCGCGAATGGGCGGTGGAGCGCGTCGAGACCCGGCGCAGCATCTCGAACAGCTACACGATCGGGCGGGATTTCGAGCGGACGAGCCAGGGGGCGGAGCGGCTCGCCATCGAACACGGACTGATGCGCGAGGGCGAGGCGCTCGACTTCGCAGGAGCGTTCGCGAACCGGAAGCGCTCGGCACTCGCGAGCGGGCATCAGCGCTGGTGCCGGACGAGCGCGCTTCTCACGGGCCGCGGCGGCGGGCTCAGGGCGGCGGAGATGATGGGCTTCCTGCGGGACCATGGGGCGCAGGCGGCGCGACAGCAGGACTGGCGGCCGGACGGCATTCTCGGCGGCGCGGTTTCGGCGCACGCGACTTACGGCCCGGTGCGGCGCTTCGGCCAGACGACCGGCTCATGGGTGGCGGAAGTGGGCAATGGCAGGGCTGTCCACTGGCTGACGGCCACGGCGGCGCCCGATACCGGCATTTTCAAACCCGTGTTCTTCGGGCCGGGGTTTGCCGATGAAAAAAGTCGCGCGGCGCTGCCCGATTTCGGGCCGGCCCCCACCGACATATATGACGCCCGCACGCGCTGGTGGCGGCACGAGCGGCTGCACCGGGCGGTGCTCAGGAACTATCCCGAACGCATGGCCGCCTATGCGGGCGAGCGCGACCGGCTGGAGGCCTCATTCGGGGAGCGGGTGGAAGCCCTGCTGGCACGGGGCGGCAGCGCGGAAGAGGCGAGCGCGCTTTCCCGCGCGATCTGGCGCGAGGCCGATGCGGCAGCGGAGCGCTGGTACGGACGGGTCCGGAAAATTCCCGAAAACCCGGCCTTCCTGCCCTCCACGCCGATGGCCGCGCATTGGGGGAGTTTGGCGCGGCAGGCGCGGATGCCGGGAGGCCCCCTCACCCTTCCCACCCGCGCCTAAAGGCGCGGCCGGGCCCCTTCCCTCTCCCCGTGTATGGACTTGGGAGATGGGTAACACCTGTTCGGAGACATGGGTGACACAATTGACCATGGA
>JAVKDQ010000178.1:0-9575 GCA_040222155.1 Roseovarius sp. | reverse complement strand
GGTCGGTCAGGTTGCCGTGGTCCATCACCTGCAGGAGAATGTTGAACACGTCCGGGTGCGCCTTCTCGATCTCGTCGAGGAGCAGCACGCAATGCGGATGCTGGTCCACCCCGTCGGTCAGCAGACCGCCCTGGTCGAAGCCCACATAGCCCGGAGGCGCGCCGATGAGGCGGCTCACCGCGTGTTTCTCCATGTATTCCGACATGTCGAAGCGCAGAAGCTCCACGCCCAGCGAATCCGCCAGCTGCTTGGCGACTTCCGTCTTGCCGACGCCCGTAGGGCCGGCGAAGAGGTAGTTGCCGATGGGCTTCTCGGGCTCGCGCAGCCCGGCGCGGGAAAGCTTGATCGCCGAGGAAAGCGCCTCGATGGCCGCATCCTGCCCGAAGACCACGCGCTTGAGCGTCGCTTCGAGATCCTTCAGCACCTCGGCATCGTCCTTCGAGACGTTCTTCGGAGGGATGCGGGCGATCTTGGCCACCACGGCCTCGATCTCCTTCGGCCCGATCGACTTGCGTCGTTTCGAGGCCGCCATCAGGTGCTGCGCCGCGCCCGCCTCGTCGATCACGTCGATCGCCTTGTCGGGCAGCTTGCGGTCGTTGATGTAGCGCGCCGAGAGATCCACCGCCGAGCGAATGGCCTCGGCCGTGTATTTCACGCTGTGGTGATCCTCGAAATAGGGCTTCAGCCCTTTCAGGATCTTGATGGAATCTTCCACCGTCGGCTCCACCACGTCGATCTTCTGGAACCGGCGGGAAAGCGCGCGGTCCTTCTCGAAATGCTGGCGGAATTCCTTGAAGGTGGTCGAGCCCATGCAGCGCAGCTTGCCGCCCTGCAGCGCGGGCTTCAGAAGGTTCGAGGCATCCATCGCGCCGCCCGAGGTGGCACCCGCGCCGATCACCGTGTGGATCTCGTCGATGAAGAGCACCGCGTCAGGGTGTTCCTCGAGTTCGGTCACCACGGCCTTGAGCCGCTCCTCGAAATCGCCGCGATAGCGGGTACCTGCCAGAAGCGCGCCCATGTCGAGCGAATAGATCGTTGTTTTCGAGAGCACCTTCGGCGTGTCGCCCTGCACGATCTTGTGCGCGAGGCCCTCGGCGATGGCGGTCTTGCCCACGCCCGGGTCGCCCACCAGAAGCGGGTTGTTCTTGCGGCGGCGGCACAGCACCTGGATGCAGCGCTCCACCTCGTGATCGCGCCCGATCAGCGGGTCGACATCGCCGCGGCGGGATTTCTCGTTGAGATCGACGCAATATTTGGCAAGCGCCGATTCGCCCGCATCCACCTGCTCCGGTCCCGAGCTTTCGGACTTGGGCGTTTCGTTCTCCATGTCGTTCACGCCCTGCACGGGCCGCGTCTCGCCATAGGCCGGGTCCTTGGCCACGCCATGCGCGATGAAGTTCACCGCGTCGTAGCGGGTCATGTCCTGCTCCTGCAGGAAGTAGGCCGCGTTCGATTCGCGCTCCGCGAAGATCGCCACCAGAACGTTGGCGCCGGTCACTTCCGTGCGGCCCGAGCTCTGCACATGGATCGCGGCGCGCTGGATCACCCGCTGGAAGGCTGCCGTGGGCACCGCCTCGGAGCCGTCGATATCGGTGACAAGGTTCGAGAGATCCTCGTCGATGAATTCCACCAGCGTCGCGCGCAGCTCCTCCGTGTCGACGGCACAGGCCTTGAGCACCCTGGAGGCGTCTGGCTCGTCGATCAGCGCGAGCAGGAGATGCTCCAGCGTCGCGAATTCGTGCCGTCGCGCGTTGGCAAGCGCCAGCGCTGCGTGAATGGCCTGCTCAAGGGTGGTCGAGAATGATGGCACTTTGGGTGCTCCTCTTGATCTGCATCGGGGCCTCACCCCGAAAACGTGACCTCATAGGGTTAAAGTTTGGTCGATATGGGCAGGCCTTCAAGTTTTTTTTCATAAAGCTTAATCACATTTCGCGCGGATATTGAGCTTTTGCATCTTTTTCCGGCCTCTGCGGAGGCTGCGCGAAACCGATACCCGCATTGCGTGTTTCAGAAGCTGTCCTTGCGGCGTCTGACCTCGGCAAAGACCTCTGCCGGGGCCGCGCCCTCCATGCCTATCTGCGCCTGCAATGAAGGCTCTGACGCCCGCAGAAACGGGTTCGTCGCCAACTCGTCGGCAAGGGTGGAGGGGACTGTCGGAAGGCCCTTCGACCGGGCGACGTTCACCGCCTCTGCTCGGGATATAAGCGCGGCATTCCGCGGTTCAATGGTCAGTGCGAACCGGGCATTTGCGGCGGTATATTCGTGGCCCGAGCAGATCACCGTTTCGGGGGGCAGGGCGGCGAGCTTGCTCAGGCTCTCCCACATCTGCGGCATCGTCCCCTCGAAGACCCGCCCGCAGCCGAGCGCCATCAGGCTGTCGGCGGTGAAGACGACGGCGCTGTGCGGGAAATGCAGCGCGATATGCCCCACCGTGTGGCCCGAAACGTCGATCACCGTGCCACGCTCGGCGCCGATCTCCAAGGCATCGCCTTCCTTCACCGTCATGTCGAGCTTCGGCAGGCGGTGCGTATCGGCCTTGGCGCCAACCACCTTCGCGTCATGCGCCGCAAGAAGCTCCGAAAGCCCCTGCACGTGGTCGGCGTGGTGATGGGTGAGAAACACGGTGCTCGCGCGCCAGCCCTTCTCCGCCAGCGCCTTCAGGATGGGCGCGGCCTCGGGCACATCCACCACCGCCGTCTCGCCGCTTTCGGGGTCATGCGCGAGATAGGCGTAATTGTCCGAAAGGCAGGGAATAGTCTCGATCTGAAGTGTCATGGTGTTTCCCCATTCGCCGGTTATTGTTAGCGTCGAGTCTGACGGAACGAGCCACGG
The DNA here is from genome assembly GCA_040222155.1 of Roseovarius sp. Classification (GTDB taxonomy): domain Bacteria; phylum Pseudomonadota; class Alphaproteobacteria; order Rhodobacterales; family Rhodobacteraceae; genus Roseovarius. The sequence goes on along the minus strand of JAVKDQ010000178.1, from coordinate 6,743 downwards.
CCCGCAATGCATCTCGACGTGCAGGATCTGAGAAATTTCTACTACCGCAGCGCGCTCGGCCGCGCGGCGCAATCCGTCATCCGTGCCGAGATGCGCAAGCTCTGGCCCGAGGCGAAGGGGCAGACGGTGGCCGGTTTCGGCTTCGCCGTGCCCTTCCTGCGCCCCTACCTAAAGGACGCCAAGCGCGTGGTGGCGCTGATGCCCGCGCCGCAAGGTGTCATTGCCTGGCCGCAGGGGATGCCCAACGTCTCGGTGCTCTGCGAGGAAACGTGGTGGCCCATCGAAACGGGCCATGTCGACAAGTTGCTCATGGTCCACGGGCTCGAAACCTCCGAACAGCCCGGCGCGCTGCTGGAGGAATGCTGGCGCGTGCTCGGCCCCGGCGGTTCGGCGCTCTTCATCGTGCCCAACCGCGCAGGCCTCTGGTCGCGCTCCGATCGCACGCCCTTCGGCTTCGGCCGGCCCTACAGCCAGAGCCAGCTCGAAACCCAGCTCAAATCACATAATTTCATGCCCGAGCGCCACCTCACCACGCTCTACCAACCGCCCTCCGAGCGGCGCTTCTGGCGCAAGACTGCCGGAATGTGGGAGCGCATGGGCGGGCATCTCTCGATGGTCGCGGCGGGCGGTGTGCTCATGGTGCAGGCCTCGAAGCGCGTCCACGCCCCCACGGGCACGCCGCTGCGCGAAACGGTGCGCCGCCCGCTGCAGGTGCTCGGCCCCAAGGCGCGCCCCGAGGCCAAGCCGGTGTGAGAGGGCAGGCGGCGCACGCCGCCCGCCCGGCGCGCCTTACATGCCCATCGACACCGCGAAGCCGCTGAAGCCGCCCATGCCGAGATCGGCCAGCATCGTTGCGGCACCGGTTTCGAGGTCGATGGCGTAAAGCCCCGCGCTCTCGGCACCTTCCATCTGGAGGATCGCATAGGCATGGTCGTCGCCCTCTGCCGCCGAGGCGATGTCGAACCCGCCCATGCCGGAGAGATCGGCCGCCATGCCGTCCACCATGATCGGCGCGATGGTGGCCAGTGTGCCCTCGTTGTTGGCGAGGCTCACCAGCGCGTCGGTGCCGGCGTCGAGCGCATATTGAAACGTGCTGCCCGCCGTCATCCCGTTGATCGCGTTGGTGTAGGCATTGGCGAAGATCATCGGGGTCGCGCCCGCATTAACATCGCCCTCGGCATAGGCGAGATCGTTGAAGCGGCGCACCGAGCCCGCCTTCTCGTCGCCATTGCCGAAGCCCTCGGGGAAGTAGACGAGGTTGTCGCCCGCCGAGGAGACGGCGCGCACCGCGTCGATCTTGTTGTTGAAGTCGAAGGCCACCATGGCGCCCTCGGCCACCGTGGCATTCTCCATGAACATGGCGCCAAGGTCGGTCATCTCGCCGGAGGTCGGGTCGATTTCGTAGACCGCGCCGTTGGTGAAGCCCAGCAGCGCCCCCGTCACCGGGCGCCACGCGATCGCGTCCACGCGGTTGGCGAGCGAAAAGGTCGCAATCTCGCCCGGCGCCGAAAGGTCGGCCATCACGGCGAGCGTCATGCCGCCCTCGGCCACCGCATAACCGGATTTGGAGCCATGCCCATCGGCAAGCACGGCACCGGCAGACAGCGCGAATGCGGAGGTGGCAGCAAAAACTCTGTGAAACATTGCACATTCCTTCATTGAAACACCATTGGCCCGCGCCATGCGGGCCATCTGTGGCTCTAGCCACGCAGAAGCGGGCAAAAGGTTTCACGCGAGAGGCCTGCGCAGCCCGGGAAACCGCGAAAGCCTGCCACACCCTCCGACCCCCGCCGATGACGCTACAAAAAGCACCGCACCCAAAGGTCAGCCGGTCGCTGCCCGGGCCGCCGCGAGGCGCCGTTCGGGATGGTAGCGATAACGCTTGCAGGCCCCGTTTTGGCGCCCGGCTCATGGTTTCGCGAGCGGGAATCGCGAATTTCGCGGCAAAACCGTCGCTTTTTCCGCGCTGAAAATTTGCGCAATCGGTCGCACTGGGGGTAACTCTATGAAAACACGAAGGTTTAACCCTTGTGCCCCCCTACCCAAGCGGCTTGCTAGGTGTGCAAGGCTCTGCTACACCCCAGCCGAATTTCGATGTAACTGCCGCGCATCGTATCCCAACGCCCCCGGACGACGGTACTTATGTGCCGTCATTTTGTTGAACCGGGGCCAGAAATCGGAAGGGTGGACGTGTCCGAACCAGCTTCGATCTCCTCCGGCATCGCCGCGCGCTATGCCACCGCCATCTTCGAGATTTCGAAAGACGCAAAGTCTCTCGCCAAGCTTGAAGAAAACCTCACCGATCTCGCGGCCGCGCTTGACGCCAGTGAAGACCTGCGCAGCCTGATCGCCAGCCCGATCCTCGCCCGCTCCGAGCAGAAGGCCGCGATTACCGCGATTGCCTCGAAGATGGAGCTCGAAGCGGTGCTGCAGAACGCGCTGGCGCTCATGGCAGAGAAGCGCCGCCTCTTCGTTCTGCCCCAGCTCATCGCGAGCCTGCGCCAGATGATCGCCGACGACAAGGGCGAGATCACGGCAGAGGTGACCAGCGCCAAGGCGCTCACGAAGGCCCAGGCCGACAAGCTTGCCAAGACGCTCAAGGCGAGCATGGGCAAGGATGTGAAAATCAATGCGACCGTGGATGAGAGCCTCATCGGCGGTCTAGTCGTCAAGGTGGGCTCGAAGATGATCGACACCTCGATCCGCTCGCGCCTCAATTCCCTCCAGCACGCAATGAAAGAGGTCGGATAAATGGGTATCCAAGCAGCAGAGATTTCTGCGATCCTGAAGGACCAGATCAAGAACTACGGCCAGGAGGCCGAAGTGGCCGAGGTCGGCCGGGTTCTTTCGGTCGGTGACGGTATCGCGCGCGTCTACGGGCTCGATAACGTGCAGGCCGGCGAGCTTGTCGAATTCCCCGGCAACGTGATGGGCATGGCGCTCAACCTCGAATCCGACAACGTCGGCATCGTGATCTTCGGCTCCGACCGCGAGATCAAGGAAGGCGACACCGTCAAGCGCACCAAGTCGATCGTGGACGTGCCGATCGGCGACGAGCTTCTCGGCCGCGTGGTCGACGCGCTCGGCAACCCGCTTGATGGCAAGGGCCCGATCAAGACGAAGAACCGCGGCGTGGCCGACGTGAAGGCGCCGGGCATCATCCCTCGCAAATCGGTGCACGAGCCGATGGCCACCGGCCTCAAGTCGGTCGACGCCATGATCCCGATCGGCCGCGGCCAGCGCGAGCTGATCATCGGCGACCGCCAGACCGGCAAGACCGCCGTGGCGCTCGACACGATCCTCAACCAGAAGGTCTACAACGACGCCGCCGGCGACGACGAGAGCAAGAAGCTCTACTGCGTCTACGTGGCCGTGGGCCAGAAGCGCTCGACCGTGGCGCAGCTGGTGAAGAAGCTCGAGGAAAACGGCGCGATGGAGTATTCCATCGTCGTGGCCGCCACCGCTTCCGACCCCGCGCCGATGCAGTTTCTCGCGCCCTACTCCGCCACCGCGATGGCCGAGCACTTCCGCGACAACGGCCGCCACGCGCTCATCGTCTACGATGACCTCTCCAAGCAGGCCGTGGCCTATCGCCAGATGTCGCTGCTGCTCCGCCGCCCGCCGGGCCGTGAAGCCTATCCGGGCGACGTGTTCTACCTTCACTCCCGCCTGCTCGAGCGCTCCGCGAAGCTCAACGAGGATAACGGCGCGGGCTCGCTGACGGCCCTGCCGATCATCGAGACGCAAGGCGGCGACGTGTCGGCCTTCATCCCGACCAACGTGATCTCGATCACCGACGGCCAGATCTTCCTCGAGACGGAGCTCTTCTACCAGGGTATCCGCCCCGCCGTGAACACCGGCCTCTCGGTGAGCCGCGTGGGCTCCTCGGCGCAGACCAACGCGATGAAGTCCGTGGCCGGCCCGGTGAAACTGTCGCTCGCGCAGTATCGCGAGATGGCGGCCTTCGCCCAGTTCGGCTCCGACCTCGACGCCGCCACCCAGCAGCTGCTGAACCGTGGCGCGCGCCTGACCGAGCTGATGAAACAGCCGCAATATTCGCCGCTCACCAATGCCGAGATCGTCTGCATGATCTACGCGGGCACCAAGGGCTATCTCGACAAGATCGCCGTCAACCAGGTCGGCCGCTTCGAGGCGGGGCTGCTCAACCACCTCCGCAGCAAGCACCAGGACCTGCTCGACTACATCACCAAGGAAGACCCGAAGGTGAAAGGCGAAGCCGAAGACAAGATCAAGGCCGCACTGGACGAGTTCGCAGCTGACTTCGCGTAAAACGAGGACAGCGGAAAGGAGATTGGGCGATGCCGAGTCTTAAGGACCTTAAGAACAGGATCGAGTCGGTCAAATCGACCCGCAAGATCACCAAGGCCATGCAGATGGTGGCCGCCGCGAAACTGCGGCGGGCACAGGATGCCGCCGAGATGGCGCGCCCCTATGCGGAGCGCTTCAACGCGGTGATGCAGAAGCTCGCGGCCTCTGTCGGCGATGCCGAGAACGCGCCGCGCCTTCTGGCAGGCACCGGCAAGGACGATGTGCACCTGCTCGTCGTGATGACCGCCGAGCGCGGCCTCTGCGGCGGCTTCAACAGCAACATCGCGAAGCTGGCGCGCACCGAGATCGAGTCGCTCAAGGCGCATGGCAAGACGGTCAAGATCATCACCGTTGGCAAGAAGGGCCGCGACGCGCTCAAGCGCGACCACCGCGACCTCTTCATCGACCATGTCGACCTGACCGGCGTGCGCAACGTGGGCTATGACGATGCGCAAGCCGTGGCCCAGAACGTGCTCGACCGGTTCGACGCCGGCGAGTTCGACGTGGCGAAGATCTTCTACTCGCGTTTCGAGAACGTGGTCAGCCAGATCCCGACCAAGCAGCAGGTGATCCCTGCCGACGTCGAGACGGGCGACGCGGCCGACGATGATGGCGCCTTCTACGATTACGAGCCGGACGAAACGGCGATCCTGAAGGATCTTCTGCCGCGCGGCGTGGCAACGGCCATCTTCAGCGGTCTGCTGGAGAACGGCGCCTCCGAACAGGGGGCCCGGATGTCGGCGATGGATAACGCCACCCGCAACGCCGGTGACATGATCGACAAGCTGACCATCGAGTACAACCGCTCGCGTCAGGCCGTCATCACCAACGAGCTGATTGAAATCATTTCGGGCGCCGAGGCGCTCTAACCGAACCGGAGAAACGAGACATGGCAAACGCAAAGGGCAAAATCACGCAGGTGATCGGCGCCGTGGTGGACGTTCAGTTCAGCGACCACCTGCCCGCGATCCTCAACGCGCTGGAAACCGACAACAATGGCAAGCGCCTGGTTCTGGAAGTGGCGCAGCACCTCGGCGAGAGCACCGTGCGCACCATCGCGATGGACGCAACCGAGGGCCTCGTGCGCGGCCAGGAAGTGACCGACATGGACGGCCCGATCTCCGTTCCCGTGGGCGATGCCACGCTGGGCCGCATCCTCAACGTCATCGGTGAACCGGTGGACGAAGGCGCGCCGATCAAGGCGAAAGAGACCCGCGCGATCCACCAGCCCGCGCCCGAGTTCGAAGAGCAATCGACCGAGTCGGAAGTGCTCGAGACCGGCATCAAGGTGGTCGACCTGCTGGCCCCCTACGCCAAGGGCGGCAAGATCGGCCTCTTCGGCGGCGCCGGCGTGGGCAAGACGGTTCTTATCATGGAACTGATCAACAACATCGCCAAGGTGCACTCGGGCTACTCGGTCTTCGCCGGTGTGGGCGAACGGACCCGCGAAGGCAACGACCTCTACCACGAGATGATCGAATCCGGCGTCATCAAGCCCGACAACCTCGAGGAAAGCCAGGTGGCCCTCGTTTACGGCCAGATGAACGAGCCTCCGGGCGCCCGTGCCCGCGTCGCTCTGACCGGCCTGACGCTGGCCGAGCAGTTCCGCGATGCCTCGGGCACCGACGTTCTTTTCTTCGTCGACAACATCTTCCGCTTCACGCAGGCGGGCTCCGAGGTGTCGGCCCTTCTCGGTCGGATCCCCTCCGCCGTGGGCTACCAGCCGACGCTGGCCACCGACATGGGCCAGATGCAGGAGCGCATCACCTCCACCAAGGCCGGCTCGATCACCTCGATCCAGGCCGTCTACGTGCCCGCGGACGACCTGACCGACCCCGCGCCCGCAACCACCTTCGCCCACCTCGACGCCACGACCGTTCTGTCGCGCGCGATCTCCGAGCTGGGCATCTACCCCGCGGTGGACCCGCTCGACTCGACCTCGCGCCTGATGGACCCGGCGATCGTGGGCGAGGAGCACTACAAGGTTGCGCGTGACGTGCAGGGCATCCTGCAACGCTACAAGTCGCTGCAGGACATCATCGCAATTCTCGGCATGGACGAGCTCTCCGAAGAGGACAAGCTCACCGTGGCCCGCGCCCGGAAGATCCAGCGCTTCCTGTCGCAGCCCTTCGACGTTGCCAAGGTCTTCACCGGTTCCGACGGCGTTCAGGTGCCGCTGGAAGACACCATCGCCTCCTTCAAGGCGGTCGTGGCCGGCGAATACGACCACCTGCCCGAGGGCGCCTTCTACATGGTCGGCGGCATCGACGACGTGGTCGCCAAGGCCGAGAAGATGGCGGCCGAAGCCGCGTAAGACAAACCGCAAGGTGGGGTTGAACCCCACCCTACGGATAACCGATCCGCGCGTAGGGTGGGGTTCAACCCCACCATGCGACGCCCAGAGGAGGCCCAGA
>JAVKDQ010000177.1:0-3888 GCA_040222155.1 Roseovarius sp. | reverse complement strand
CGGGGCTGTCGGAGATCCCCACCACGGTGACGCCCTGCGCTCGGGCGAGCTTCACCGTTTCGATCACCTCGGTGCGGTAGGGCCGGCATGTCATGGCGATGAGCACGTCGCGCTCGTCGGCCCAGGCCAGATCGTCTGCCGCCACCGAACCGGGGCGCGGGATGGCATGGAACTGGGTCATGCCGGTAGAGGCGAGATAGGTGAAGTTGCGCGCATTGGCGTTGTTCACCCCAACCCCCAGCACGAAGACCTGCCGGCTGTTCCAGATCGCCTCGGCCGCCGCCTGCAGCGCGCGCGCGTCGATCCCCGCGAAGGTTTCTTCGATGTTGCGGATCGCGGCGCCCAGCATATCGGCATAGAGCCCGCCCAGCTCGCCCGAGCGCGAGATATCCTGCAGCCAGCGCGCCCGGTCCGGAAAGCTCACCTGCCCGCGCCGGATGGCCTCGCGGAAGGGCGCGCGGAAATCGTCATAGCCCTCGAACCCCACCTGCCGGGCCATACGCACGAAAGTGTTGGGCTTCACGTTGGCCGCCTCGGCGATCTCTCGCACCGTGGAGACCCCCACGTCGGAAGGGTTTTCGAGCACGTAGCGCGCGGCCTTCTGCGCCTCCGGCGTCAGCGCCCCCCACTCGGAGGCGAGACGGTCAAGCACGGCGCTCGGAATCGGGTTTTGTACATTTGTATCATTCATGATTGACGATGGTACAAATGTGCGCATACCCTGTCCATCGAAATCGCGACTCTGCCCAAAGGAAAATTTCGCATGTCTGAAAAAGCGTTTCCCACCCATGCCCGCGTGGTCATCGTCGGCGGCGGGGTCATGGGAGTTGGCCTTGCCTATCACCTCGCGCATGAGGGCTGGGGCCCCGAGGTGGTGCTGCTGGAAAAGGCCGAGCTGACCTCGGGCAGCACCTGGCACGCGGCAGGGCAGATCACCCATTCCACCTCCTCCTTCGGGCTCGGAAAATGCGTGGATTACAATATCGGGCTCTATTCCGGGAAGCTGGAAAAGGAGACAGGCCAGGCCGTGACATGGCATGGCTGCGGCTCCTTCCGCCTCGCCTATACCGAGGACGAGATGGACTGGCTGAGCCACACGCTCTCGGTGGGCCGCTCGCTGGGCTTCAACATCGAGCTCGTAGGCCCGGAGCGCGTCGCCGAACTGCACCCGTTCTACAACCTCGAGGGCGTTCTGGGCGCGCTGCACACCCCCGATGACGGCCATGTGGACCCCACCAACGTGACCATGGCCATGGCCGCTGGCGCCCGTCAGCTTGGCGCGCGCATCATCCGCCATTGCCGGGCCACCAACATAACGCAGGCCCTCAATGGCGAATGGGTGGTGGAAACCGAGCAAGGCACCATCACCTGCGAGCACGTGGTCAACGCCGGCGGCACCTATGCGCGGCAGATGGGCGAATGGTCTGGCCTGCAGCTGCCGATGACCTCGATGACGCACCATTACTTCGTCACCGAACCGGTGCCGGAATTCGCGGAGCTGGAGCGCGAACTGCCCGTGATCCGCGACGACAAGCTCGTCTCGGGCTATATCCGCATGGAGCAGAAGCGCGGCCTGATCGGCATCTATGAGAAGGAGAATCCCAACTCCGTCTGGCACGACCATTGCCCTTGGGATTACGAGAACTGGCTTTTCGATGCCGATTACGACCGGATCATGCCGTGGCTCGAGAACGCGCTGGGGCGGATGCCGATCTTCGCCGAGCTTGGCATCACGCGCGAGGTGCATGGGGCGATTTCGCACCCGCCCGATGGCAACCCGCTCATCGGCCCCGCGCCGGGCGTGCGCAACTACTGGTGCTGCTGCGGCACGCAGATCGGTATCGGCTGGGGCCCGGGCCTGACCCGCGAGCTTGCCCGCTGGATGGTGCATGGCGCCGCCGATATCTCGATGCGCGAATACGACCCACGCCGCTTCGGTAGCTACGCCACGAAGGAATGGCAGGTGATCAAGGCCGAGGAGGATTACTGCCTGCGCCACGAGATCCCCTTCCCCCATCTCAACCGCCTTGCCGGGCGGCCGGTGAAGCCCTCGCCCTTTTACGAACGCCTCAAAGCCAAGGGTGCGGTGCATGAGGAAGTCTACGGCCATGAACGCCCCCGCTGGTTCGCGAAGGGCGGCGTGGAGCAGCGCGACCACTACGGCTTCCGCCGCACGGCGGTGCATGACGTGGTGGCCGAGGAATGCCGCGCGGTGCGCGAGCGGGTGGGGATCATGGATATCTCCGCCTTCACCAAGGTCGAGGTGGCAGGCCCCGGTGCCGAGGCGTTTCTCGACCGGCTGGTGGCCAATCGCCTGCCTTCGAAAGTGGGCGGCATCGCGCTCACCCACATGCTGAACGCGCGCGGCCGGATCGAGCTGGAAACCACCGTCGTGAAACTGGCCGAGGGCCGCTACTACCTCGTCTGCGCCGCCTTTTTCGAGCAGCGCCTGCTCGATCACCTCACCCAGCACCTCTCGGGCGAGGACGCACGGATCATCCTGCGCTCCGACGATTGGGCCGCCCTTGCTCTCAACGGTCCGAAATCCCGCGAGGTGCTGGGTGCCTGCACCGATGCCGACCTCTCCAATGCGGGGTTCCGCTGGCTCACCGCGCAGGAGATCGAGGTGGCGGGCGTCACGCTCTGGGCGTTCCGCATGTCCTATGCGGGCGAGCTGGGCTGGGAGCTGCACATCCCCCGCGAGGGCGCGCTCAAGGTCTACGATGCGCTCTCCGCCGCGGGCGCGCCGCATGGCATCGCCGATTACGGCTCCTTCGCCATGAACGCGCTCAGGATGGAGAAGGGCTTCAAGGGCGCCTCGGAACTCACCAACGAGGTAACGCTTCCCGAGGCCGATGTGATGCGCTTCGCCAAGCTCGACAAGGCCTATCTCGGCGTCGAGGCCACCCGCGAGAGCGCGGCGAAGGCCGAGGCGGGCCAACTGCCCTGGATCTGCACCTATCTCGAGATCGCCCCCGACGGCGTGGAAGACGGGCATGGCGGCGAGGCGGTGCTGCTCGAGGGGCGCGTGGTAGGCTCCACCGCCTCGGTGGCCTTCGGGCACAGCGTCGGCAAGATCCTCGCCTTCGCCTATGTGAAGCCACATGCCACCGCGCCCGGCACGGCGCTCGAGGTGGTGATCGCCGGCAAGCCGCGCGCGGCGCGCGTGCTGGGCGCCCCCGCCTACGACCCGGAAAGCCTGCGCCCCCGCGCCGATGCAAGCGATATGGTGGAGGCCGCACAATGACTCTTCCTGCCACGATGCGCGCCATGGTCACCATGGGCCATGGCGGGCTCGAACAGATGGTGCTGCACGAAGACTGGCCGCGCCCCGAGCCGGGCCCCGGCGAGGTGCTGCTGAAGGTGGGCGCCTGCGGGCTCAACAACACCGATGTGAACACCCGGTCGGGCTGGTATTCCAAGACGGTGAACGAAGGCACCACCGGCGGCGCCTTCGCCCAAGTCGGCGAGGACGACCCCACATGGGGCGGCCGCCCGATCACCTTCCCGCGCATCCAGGGCGCAGATGTCTGCGGGCAGATCGTGGCCGTGGGCGCAGGCGTAGACCCTGCGCGCATCGGCGAGCGGGTGATCACCGACAACTGGCTGCGCGACGCAGAAGATCCTGACGACAAGGACAAGGCCGCCTATTTCGGCTCCGAGCGCGACGGCGGTTTCGCGGAATACACCACGATCCCCGCGCAGAACGCGCTGGCGGTTAACTCGCCCCTCTCGGATGCCGAGCTGGCCACCTTCTCCTGCTCCTATTCCACCGCCGAAGGGATGCTCACCCGCGCCAATGTCACCGAGGCCGACACCGTGCTGGTTCCCGGCGCCTCGGGCGGCGTGGGCGGCGCGCTGGTGCAACTCGCCAAGCGGCGCGGCGCA
>JAVKDQ010000176.1:0-2535 GCA_040222155.1 Roseovarius sp. | reverse complement strand
CTTCGACGCGCCCGCCGTGGAGGCGCGCATCGAGGGCGCGCTGGCCGAGGCCGGTCCCGAGGCCCCCGAGCGCCGCCGCGCCGCCGTGAGCGCGCTCTCGGAGGCGATGAAGAGCGGCCGCGCCGCCATCGCCGAGGCCTTCGCCGCCGATCCCTTCGCCGCCCGCGCCGCCACCCGTTCCTACAGCTGGCTCACCGATTGCGTGGTCACCACCGCGCTCGATTTCGCCATCCGCCACCTGCACCCGCTGCCCAACCCCACCGATGCCGAGCGCCTCGCACTCTTCGCCGTGGGCGGCTACGGGCGCGGCGAGATGGCGCCCTATTCGGATGTCGACCTGCTCTTCCTCACCCCCTACAAGATCACCCCCTGGGCGGAGAGCGTGATCGAGAGCGTGCTCTACATCCTGTGGGATCTGAAGCTGAAGGTGGGCCATTCGAGCCGCACCGTGCGCGATTGCCTGCGCCTCGGCGCCGAGGATTTCACCATCCGCACGGCGCTTCTCGAAAAGCGCTTCCTCTACGGCGACGCCGCGCTGGCCAAGACCCTGCGCAAGCGGCTCCGCGAGGAGCTCTTCGACGGCACCGAGCGCGAGTTCATCGAGGCCAAGCTCGAGGAGCGCGGCGAGCGCCACCGCAAGCAGGGCGTGCGCTACATGGTCGAGCCCAACGTCAAGGAGGGCAAGGGCGGCCTGCGCGACCTGCAATGCCTCTTCTGGGTCGCCAAGTATCTCCACCAGGTCGATGACGTGGCCGAGCTCGTGCAGCTCGGCATGTTCACCGAGGAGGAGTTCGACACCTTCGCGCAGGCCGAGAACTTTCTCTGGGCGGTGCGCTGCCACCTGCATCTGGCCACCTCCCGCGCCACCGAGCAGCTCACCTTCGACATGCAGGTCGAGGTGGCAAGCCGCATGGGCTACGTGGACATGTCCGGGCGCCGCGCGGTCGAGCATTTCATGCAGCACTATTTCCGCCACGCCACCGCCGTGGGCGAGCTCACCCGCATCTTCCTCACCAAGCTCGAGGCCGCGCATGTGAAATCCGAGCCGCTCCTGCAGCGGCTCTTCAAGCGCAAGCGCAAGCTCAAGGACAATTACGCCGAGGTGCATGGCCGCCTCGCCATCGTCGACGAGAACCTCTTTCTCGCCGACAGGCTCAACCTCCTGCGGCTCTTCGAGGAGGGGCTGCGCACCGGGCTCCTGATCCACCCCGACGCCATGCGCCTCGTCACCGCCCATCTCGACCTGATCGACGACGCCTTCCGCAACGATCCGGCCGCGCAGAAGCTCTTCCTCGACCTCCTGCTCAAGCACGGCAATCCCGAGCGCGCGCTCCGGCGGATGAACGAGCTGGGCGTGCTCTCGGCCTTCATCCCCGAGTTCGAGCCGATCCGCGCGATGATGCAGTTCAACATGTATCACAGCTACACGGTCGACGAGCACATCATCCAGTGCATCTCCCAGCTCGACAAGATCGAGCGCCACGAGCTGCGCGAGGAGCTGCCCGTCGCCTCCTCGATCCTCAAGGAGGGCGTCAACCGCCGGGTGCTCTACGTGGCGCTGCTCCTGCACGACATCGGCAAGGGCCGCGACGAGGATCACTCCATCCTCGGCGCCCAGATCGCCCGCAAGGTGGGGCCCCGGCTGGGGCTCAAGCCCAAGGAGGTCGACACCGTCGAATGGCTGGTGCGCTATCACCTGCTGATGTCCGACATGGCCCAGAAGCGCGACATCGCCGACCCGCGCACCGTGCGTGACTTCGCCAAGGCCGTGCAGACCAAGGAGCGGCTCGACCTGCTCTGCGTGCTCACCGTCTGCGACATCCGCGGCGTCGGGCCCACTACGTGGAACAACTGGAAGGCCTCGCTCATCCGCGCCCTCTACCGGCAGACGCGCCGCGCGATGGAGGGCGGGCTCGAGGCGCTCAACCGCGAGCAGCGCGGCTCCGACGCCAAGCGCAACCTCCGCGAGGCGCTGTCCGACTGGGATCAGAAGGATCTCAAGGCCGAGACCACCCGCCATTACGATCCCTACTGGCAGGGCCTCCATGTCACCGCCCACGTGGTCTTCGCGCGCCTCCTGCGCGGGCTCCACGAAGACGAGATCGCCATCGACCTCGCCATCGACGACGACCGCGACGCCACCCGCGCCTGTTTCGCGCTGGCCGATCACCCCGGCATCTTCTCCCGCCTCGCGGGCGCGCTGGCGCTGGTGGGGGCCAACGTGGTCGATGCCCGCACCTACACCTCCAAGGACGGCTTCGCCACCGCCGCCTTCTGGATCCAGGATGCCGATGGCAGCCCCTACGAGGAAGAGAAGCTGCCGCGCCTGCGCTCGATGATCACCAAGACGCTCAAGGGCGAGGTGCTGGCCACCGAGGCGATCCGCTCACGCGACAAGATCAAGAAACGCGAGCGCGCCTTCCGCGTGCCCACCCACATCACCTTCGACAACGAGGGCTCCGAGATCTTCACGATCATCGAAGTCGACACCCGCGACCGCGCGGGCCTTCTGCACGACCTTGCGCGGACGCTGGC
>JAVKDQ010000175.1:0-14682 GCA_040222155.1 Roseovarius sp. | reverse complement strand
CCTCCACCACGCTGGTCTATGACAGGCTCACCCCGCGCCGGCTCGGGCAGATCGTGGCGCTCTACGAGCATCGGGTTTTCGTCGAAGGGGTGATCCTCGGGATCAATTCCTTCGATCAATGGGGCGTGGAGCTCGGCAAGGTGCTGGCCACCGAGATCGAGCCCATGCTCACCGGCGATGAGAGCGACGCGGGCAAGGACGGCTCCACCCGCCAGCTTCTGGCCTTCTGCCGTGGGCCCGCGCAAGGCGCTCGAGGGCGCTGAGCCCGGCCCGGATGAGGGCAAAAAAAGAACCCGGAATGCGGGGGCGCCGCATTCCGGGCCAACGACCTGGCTCGAACGCACCGCGCGCGGCGCGCACACTTCGCCGCGCGGGCGCTCAAGGTTCGAACCAGGCGCCCGGAGCGCTCGCGCGCCCCGGACTCGAACCGGCACAGAACTCACCGAACTCGTTACGCTTGCACTCACACCACTCGTTCACAGGTGCCGGCCCTGTCCGACCGGGGAAACACACAGCCCCCGATATGCACGGCGCGGCCCCCAAGGCTGGGGAGCGGCCCGAAGGAACGAAAGGGTCGGGCCTTGTCGGGGAGGGATTGCGGAAATCCGACATGCCCCGGGAGCCGATCCGTGCATACGCCTGTAGCCACGCGGCATGGCGCAAGGAGTTTCACCGGGGGCGAAAAAAAATCGGCCCGCCGCGGGGCACCTTCGAGATGCCGTCGCGAGGGGCCATCCTTGCGGCCGTTCAGCGCGGCACGAGAACGGTGTCGATCACGTGGATCACGCCGTTCGATTGCTCCACATCGGCGATGGTCACGATCGCGTTGTTGCCCGACTCGTCGGTCAGCACCACCTGGCCCCCGCGGAGCCGCGCCGTGAGCCTGTCGCCCGAGACCGCCTCGAACATGAAGCTGCCGCCCTTGCTGCTCTGGATCGCCGAGACGATCTGCGCGGCAGACCAGTCTCCCGCCACCACGTGATAGGTGAGCACCTTCTGCAGCATCGCCTTGTTCTCGGGCTTGAGAAGCGTCTCCACCGTGCCTTCGGGCAGCGCCTCGAAGGCGGCGTTCACCGGCGCGAAGACGGTGAAGGGGCCGGGGCCGCTCAGCGTTTCCACGAGGCCCGCGGCCTTCACGGCGGCCACCAGCGTGGTGTGATCGGCTGAATTGACCGCGTTCTCGACGATCGTGCGCGTCTCCAGCATCGGCGCGCCGCCCACCATCGGGTTGGCGGCAAAGGCCGCGCCACCGATGGCGATGCCGGCGAGCGCGGTCAGGAACAGGTTGGCTTGCATGTGGTCTCTCCCAGATATCAACCGCGGCCCGATCCGATCAAACGCAGGTGGGCCGCGAAACATGGCAAGAGCCACGCAGGCCGCGCGCACAAGTTTCACCGCTTTTGGAGAATTTCAGATCGGCAAGTGCAAGCTACTGAAATTGCGAAATCATTTCGCGTCGGCCTCGGGGATGTCGAACCCGTCTTCCGCCAGTTCGAACCGCTCGAAGAGAAAGCCGGGCGACACCGTGCAGCCCACCAGCGTCCAGTCGCCCGTGCATTCGGCGCGTTGCCAGTGGCCCGGCGGCACCAGCACCTGCGGGCGCGCGCCCGAGGCCAGATCGGGCCCGAGGACGTGGCGCTCGGCCGGGCCCTCTGCGTGCTCGGCGATGCGCAGGAGCAGGGGCGCGCCCGCGTAGAAATGCCAGATCTCGGCGGCATCCACCCGGTGCCAGCGGTTCGTCTCGCCCCCCTGCAGGAGGAAATAGATGCAGGTGCCGTTGGGGCGGCCCGCGCCCTCGGCCACCCATGTCTCGCGAAAATGCCCGCCCTCGGGATGCGGGGCGAGCCCCAGCGTCTGGATGATCTCTTCGGCACTCATGCGCGCAGGGTAGGGGAGGGCGCGGCGCAAGGGAAGGGCCGAAGCGCCTCAGCGCCGCCCGAAGGCGCCGGCCTCGACCATCTGCGCGAACATCTCCTGCGCGGTCTCCGCGAGCGGGCGATACGTGACACCCAGCGCGCGCCGGCTCTTGCCGTTATCGGCGCGCCACGGCACATCCACGTTGCGCGCCACGAAGCGCCGCTCGATGCCCTGCATCGGCCCGGCGAGCCACACCAGCCACTTGGGCAGCGCGCGGTGCGGCACCGGCCAGTCGGGCGCGAACCGGGCGTGGATCGCCTGCGCCACCTCCAGCAGGTCGGTCTCGTGGCCCGACACGATATGCCGCCCCTCCGCCTCGGGCAGGAAGGCGGCGGCCAGATGCGCCTCGGCCACGTCGCGCACATCGACGATGCCGAGCGACAGCCGGGGCGCCCCGTGCTTCATCCGCCCGTCGCCCAGCATCTTGACGATGTTGAAGCTCTCCGAGGTGGGCAGCCCGTGCGTGGCCGGCCCCAGCACGAGGCTCGGGTTGATCACCACCAGCCGCCAGCGCGCCTGCGCCTCCGCGATTTCCCACGCGGCCTTCTCGGCGAGGGTCTTGGAGTAGGAATAAGGCTGGTAATCGAGCGAGGCGGTTTCGTTCCACACCTCCTCGGTGAGCCGCCCGCCGGGCGCGCGGGCGCAATCCACCGCATCGGTGTAGATCGCCGCGCAGGACGAGGTGAGCACCACGCGCGCCACGCTCTCCACCCGGTTGGCCTCTTCCAGCACGTTGCGCGTGCCTTCCACCGCCGGGGCGATGAGCTCGGCCTGCGGGTTCCGGGCCGAGGTGGTGAAGGGCGAGGCGGTGTGAATCACCACCCGGCAGCCCGCCATGGCCTCCGCATAGGCGCCGGGCGTGAGCAGATCGGCGGCGAAGAGCCTGAGCGAGCCGGGCAGGCCTTCCGCCATCTTCCTGAGCGGCGCGCATTTCGGCGCCTCCGGGTCGCGCACCGCGCCATGCACCGTCGCGCCCGCTTCCAGCAGGCCCTTCACGATCCAGCCCGCCACATAGCCCGTGGCGCCCGTCACCAGAACGGGCGCGGAGGTGTCGATCGGGGTGTCGGCCATGGGCGCCTCCTTCGTCTTCCAGTCTCGTCCAGCCTATGTGCGGCCTTTCCGTGCGGTTTCAATTCGCGGGGCGCCACGGAAGGCCGGGCCTGCGCGCAGATCCGCCGCGCCACCCGATTGACGGATTGACAGGCGCGCGGCCGCAGGCAAGCCTGCCACGCAATCATCACGGGAGCGTAACAGGCCATGGCATGGTTCGACAGGCTGGTCGAGCGCCGCATCCTCAAGGCCCGCGCGGAGGGCCAGCTTCAGGGGCTCGAGGGCGAGGGCAAGCCCTTGCCCGACCGCAGCGGCGAGGCGCATCTCGACGCGGGCGAGGCGGCGGGGTTCCGGATGATGGCCGAGGCGGGCGTGCTGCCCGAGGAGATCATCCTCAAGAAGAAGATCGAGGCCCTGAAGGCCCGCATGGCCACCATCACCGACACCGAGGCGCGCAAATCCGCGATGGCGGAGCTGGCCCATCTCACCCTGCGCCAGGCCATCGCCGAGGAAGCGCGCCGGAAGTTCCTGCGCGGCTAGCCCGGCCCCAGGCGCCGGAAACTTCAGAAAGTTTCCGCCCCGTTTTCTTTGAAAGAAAACGCTGTGGCGCCTAGCGCAGGATGGAGCGCCCGGCATAAAGCGCCGAGTCTCCCAGCGCCTCCTCGATGCGGATGAGCTGGTTGTATTTCGCAAGCCGGTCCGAGCGCGCGAGCGAGCCGGTCTTGATCTGCCCGCAATTGGTGGCCACGGCCAGATCGGCGATGGTGCTGTCCTCGGTCTCGCCCGAGCGGTGGCTCATCACGTTGGTCATCCGTGCCCGGTGCGCCATCTCGACCGCGCGCAGCGTCTCGGTGAGCGTGCCGATCTGGTTGACCTTGACGAGCATCGAATTGGCCGCGCCCCGCTCGATGCCCATCGCCAGCCGTTCCGGGTTGGTCACGAAAAGATCGTCGCCTACCAGCTGAACGCTGCCGCCGATCTCCGCGGTGAGCATCCGCCAGCCCTCCCAGTCATCCTCGCTCATGCCGTCCTCGATGGAGATGATCGGGTAATCGGCGGTGAGCGCCTTTAGGTAAGCCACGTTCTCCTCCGAAGTGAGGCTCAGGCCTTCGCCCGCAAGCTCGTAGCGCCCGCCCTTGTAATATTCGGTCGCCGCGCAATCGAGCGCGAGATAGATCTCATCGCCCGGCTTGTAGCCTGCTTTCTCTATGGATTTCAGAATGAAATCAAGCGCCTCGCGGGTCGACTTGATGTCGGGGGCAAAGCCGCCCTCGTCGCCGATGCCGGTGGAGAGGCCCGCGCCCGAAAGCTCCTTCTTGAGCGTGTGGAACACTTCCGAGCCCATGCGCACCGCGTCGCGCATCGTTTCGGCGGCCACCGGCATGATCATGAATTCCTGGATGTCGATGGGGTTGTCGGCATGTTCGCCGCCGTTGATGATGTTCATCATCGGCACCGGCAGCACCCGCGCGGCGGTGCCCCCCACGTAGCGGAAGAGCGGCTGGGTGGTGAAATCGGCGGCGGCCTTCGCCACCGCGAGCGACACGCCGAGGATCGCGTTGGCCCCGAGCCGCGCCTTGTTGGGTGTGCCATCAAGCTCGATCATCGCCTCGTCGATCGCAACCTGCTCGGTCGCATCGAAGCCCGAAAGCATGTCGGCGATCTCGCCGTTGACCGAGGTCACCGCCTCCAGAACGCCCTTGCCGAGGTAGCGGCCCTTGTCGCCGTCGCGCTTTTCCACCGCCTCATGCGCGCCGGTGGAGGCACCCGAAGGCACGGCGGCGCGGCCCATCGTGCCGTCTTCCAGCACCACGTCCACCTCGACGGTGGGGTTGCCCCGGCTGTCGAGAATCTCGCGGGCGTGGATGTCGATGATGATGCTCATGGTTGGGTGTCCCTCGGGCGGTTGGCTGGTTTGGCCTGTCCCTTACCAAGTTCTCGGGCGATTGCAACGAGGGGTGGCGCTAACGGCGAAACGAGGCGCGCCCGGGCCCGGATGCCAGCGCGTCGGCCCGCCGCGCCCTTCGCGCCAGCCGCTGCTCGCGCAGGAAGGTATAGAGCCCCGTCGCCATGATCAGCGTCGCCCCGCCCAGCGTCAGCGCATCCGGCCGCTCCCCGAAGACGAGCACCCCGGCGATGAGCGAGAAGAGCAGCCGCGTGTAGCGGAACGGCATGACAGAGGAGGCATCGGCGATCCGCATGGCATGCACGATGCAGTAATAGGACGCGGCCCCGGTGGCGACCGCGCCGAGCATCATCCACGGCTGCATGCCGGTCAGGCCCTGCGCCGGGGCAGGGCCGAGGGCCAGAAGCACCGCGCCCGCCGGCACCAGCACCGCGAAGCCCTGAAAGGCGATGACCATCGAAGGCACCGACACATCCATCCGCCGGGTCACCAGGTCGCGCGCGGCAATGGCCGCAACCGTGATGAGCACGAAAAGCACCGCCGGCTCGAACCCCGAGAAGCCGGGCCGGATGATCACCAGAACCCCGAGGAATCCGAGCCCGATGGCGCTCCAGCGCCGCCAGCCCACCTGCTCGCCCAGAAAGAGCGCGGCCCCCATGGTGATCACCAGCGGCGTCGCCTGAAAGACCGCCGCCACGACCGAGATGTCGACAAGCGACAGCGCGGTCACGAAGCTGAGCGCCGCCGCCGCCTCTGCAAGCGCCCGCACGAGAAAGACAGGCCGCCAAGCCGCGCGCGCGAAAACGGAATGTCCGCGCAGCCGCGACAGCAGCGCGAAGATCACTGCGCTCGCCACGCCCAGCATCATCAGCAATTGCCCCACGGGCAGCGTTTCGGTGAGCTGCTTGATGAGCAAGTCTTCGATGGTGAAGCCGGCCATCGCGGCCACCACCAGCAGGATGCCGTGGATGTTGCTCATCTCTTGCCCTCGCGCGTGATTGTCACGAGCCTTGCCGCAGCCGCGCACGGGGCTCAAGCGAAAAGCGGCGGCAGGCCTGCAAACCCGCCTTGCGCACTCAGCCCTTCTTGAGCGGCACGCCGTAAAGCTCCAGCCGGTGGCCCTTGAGCCTGTAGCCCAGCTTGCGTGCGATGCGCTCCTGAAGCTCTTCGATCTCCGCATCGACGAACTCGATCACCTCGCCCGAATTCATGTCGATCAGGTGGTCGTGGTGGTCGCGCTCGGCATCCTCGTAGCGGGCGCGCCCGTCGCCGAATTCCAGCTTGTCGAGAATGCCCGCCTCCTCGAAGAGCTTCACCGTGCGGTAGACCGTGGCGATCGAGATGTTCGGGTCGCGCGATGACGCACGGGCATAGAGCTCTTCCACATCCGGGTGATCCTCCGACTCCTCCAGCACCGCGGCGATGGTGCGCCTCTGGCCGGTCATGCGCAGCCCCTTGGCCTCGCAGCGGTCTGTGATGGTGTCGGTCATGGGCGTCGCTCACGTCTCGTCGGGCAATCTGGATACCGGGATTCTGTGCCCGAATCCACCGTTAAGACACGCCCTGAAACCCGTTCGCGCGCTCAGGTGCCGCAGAAGGTTTGCCGCACCACTTCGGCGGGCTCCGGCGGGCGGGCGAGATCCTGCGCGCCGTCCTGCTCGTCATAGGGCTTCGAGAGCACCGAAAGCAGCCGCTCGAAGGGCGCATAATCGCCCGCCACGGCGGCGGCGATCATCTGCTCCACCCGGTGATTACGCGGGATATAGGCGGGGTTCGCCGCGCGCATCACCGCCTCCGGGTCTTTCTCCGCCTTGAGCCTTTCGCGCCAACCGGCCTCCCAAGTGTCGAAGGCCTCGGGCCGCAGGAACTGGTCGCGCGCGGGGCCGCCCGTGGCCAGCGCCCGGAAGGTGTTGGTGAAATCGGCGCGGTTCTCGGCCATGGCGGTGAGCAGCGCCTCGATCAGCGCGGCATCCGTCTCGCTGGCCACCGCGATCCCGATCTTGCGCCCGAAGGCGGCCCGCCATTCCGCCTCGATCCGGGCGGGCATCGCATACACCGCCTTGGTGAAGGCCTCGATGGCCTCCTCCTGATCGGGCATCAGTGGCACGAGCGCGGTGGCGAGCTGCGCCATGTTCCAGACGATCACGTTGGGCTGGTTCGAATAGGCATAACGCCCATGCGCGTCGATCGAGGAATACACCGTGTCGGGATGAAACTGATCCATGAAGGCGCAAGGCCCGTAGTCGATCGTCTCGCCCGAGATCGTGGTGTTGTCGGTGTTCATCACGCCGTGGATGAAGCCCACTGCCATCCACGCCGCCACCAGCTTCGCCTGCCGCTCGATCACGCCTTCGAGCAGGTCGAGCGGGTCTTTCGCCTGCGGGTAATGGCGCTCGACGCAATAGTTGAAGAGCGCCTGCAACCCCTCCACGTCGCGCCGCGCGGCGAAGAACTGGAAGGTGCCCACGCGGATATGGCTCGCCGCCACGCGGGTGAGGATCGCGCCCGGCATCGCGCCCGTCTCGCGATAAACCTTCTCGCCCGTCTCCACCGCCGCCAGCGCCCGGCTGGTGGGAATGCCCATCGCCGCCATCGCCTCGGAGACAACGTATTCGCGCAGCACCGGCCCGAGCCATGCCCGCCCGTCGCCCATGCGGCTGTAGGGCGTGGGCCCCGAGCCCTTGAGCTGGATGTCGCGGCGCTCTCCGTTCACCAGCGTCTCGCCGATGAGGTTGGCCCGCCCGTCGCCCAGCTGCGGAGAGAACCCGCCGAACTGATGGCCCGCATAGGCCTGCGCGATGGGCGTGGCGCCTTCGGGCACCGTGTTGCCGGAGAAGACCAGCGCAAGCGCCTCCGGGTCGGTCGCGGTAATCCCCATCTCCGCCCCGAGCGCCTCGTTGAAGCGGATGAGCCGAGGCGCCTTCACCGGCGCGGGGTTGATGCGGGTGAAGAAGCGCGCGGGCAGGCGCGCGTAGCTGTTGTCGAAGGGTATCGTGAGCGTCATGGGCTCAAGATAAGCGCTCTTGGCAGGAGCGCCAGAGGGTCAATCATCGAAGCGCCGCGTCATCAGCATGTAACGCTCGCGCGGCGCGAAACCCATCTTCTCGTAGAGCTTGCGCGCCTTGCTGTTCTCGCGGTCCACCTCGAGGTGAATGGCCCGCATCCCCGCCTTGGCGAGTGTCTTGGGCAGGCTCAGCATGATCTCGGTGCCGATACCGCGCCCGCGCACGCCGGGCCGGATGAAGATCTCGTCCACGAACCCGTCGAGCCCGCCGAATTCGAGCGACCAGCCGAAGCAGATGATCGCATAGCCGATGGGCGCGCGCGTCGGCCCGGCGATGTAGACGGCGCCATGCGGGCTGCCCTCCAAGAGCGGCATCAGCCCCTCGCGGCGCGTCGTCTCGGTGCTCTCCACGCCTTCCTCGCGGTGGAAATCCTCCACCAGCTTGATCAGCACGTCGAAATGCTCGGGTTTGGCAAGGGTGAGCTGGGTCATAGCCGGGCAAGCCGTTGGGTGAGGAGGGCAAAGAAGCCCTTGGCGTCGATGCCGCCCATGAACTGCGCGTTGGGCGCGCGGTCGGTCACGCGCCACCAGTCGGCCACGGTCATGCCGAGGGTCAGCTCCGAGCCGGTTTCGATCTCCACGTTGATATGCCGCCCGGTGAATAGGGTGGGGTCGATGAGGTAGGCCACCGTGCAGGGGTCATGCAGCGGCGCGCCCTCGGAGCCGTATTTTTCGCGGTCGAAGCGCTCGAAGAAATCGGTCATCTCCGCCACGGCCACGCCCACGGGCGTGCCAAGCGCCCGGAAGGCCTCGTTGCGCGGCTTGGTGACAAGCGCCTTGTGGGTCACGTCGAGCGGCATCACGGTGAGCGGCGCTCCGCAGGCGAAAACCTCGCGGGCCGCTTCCGGGTCGACATAGATGTTGAACTCGGCCGCCGGGGTGATGTTGCCCACCTCGAAATAGGCGCCCCCCATGAGGACGATTTCCTGCACCTTTTCAACCACATCCGGGGCTTTCCTGAAAGCCGTCGCGATGTTGGTGAGCGGGCCGATGGGCACGAGCGTGACCGAGCCGGCAGGCTCCCGGCGCAGCGTCTCGATGATGAAATCCACCGCATGCCCCTCGGCGAGCGGCATCTGCGGCTCGGGCAGGGTGGGGCCATCCAGCCCGGTGCGGCCATGCACATGCTCGGCGGTCACGAGCTTGCGCTCAAGCGGCGCGTCGCAGCCCGCGTAAACGGAGATATCGGTGCGGCCCGCAAGCTCGCATATGATGCGCGTATTTCTGGCGGTCAGCGGCAGCGGCACGTTGCCCGCCACGCAGGTGATCCCCAGAAGCTCGATCTCCTCCGGGCTCGCCATCGCCAGCAGGATCGCCACGGCGTCGTCCTGGCCCGGATCGGTGTCGATGATGATCTTGCGCGCGCTCATGGGGAGGCTGTCTCACGGAGGCGCGGATTTGTCCACCATGCTTGCGCGGGGGTGGCGCGGATTTGCCATGCGAAACGGGAGGGGCAGGGCCCGTCTGCGGGTGGGCGCCGCAACTTCTGGGGTCCTCGCTTTATGGTGCCCCCCACGAGAAAGGGTTGAACGCGCGCCAACGTCGCCAAAGCGCCCGCCCTCCGGGGCGGACGGGCGCTGGCCCGGGGCACTTCGTGCTGTTCCCGGGCCGGGGAAGGCCTCGGCCTGAAACCTACCGCCCCAGCACCTTCATCCCCGCCTCGATGCCCGCCAGCGTCATCGGCACCATTCGCTCCTCGAAGATCTCGCGGATCATCTGGATCGACTGGGTGTAGGGCCAGTATTTCTCCGGCACCGGGTTGATCCAGAGATGCTGCGGCCATTGCTCCCGCGCCCGCTGCAGCCACACCTGCCCGGCCTCCGCGTTCCAATGCTCGTTCGCCCCGCCCGGATAGGCGATCTCGTAGGGGCTCATCGAGGCATCGCCCACGAAGATGCACTTGTAATCGGGGCCATAGGTCCGCAGCACCTCCTCGGTCGAGGTCTGCGCGTCCCAGCGGCGGCGGTTCTCGCGCCAGACGCCTTCGTAGAGGCAATTGTGGAAATAGTAGTATTCGAGGTGCTTGAACTCCGAGCGCGCGGCGGAGAAGAGCTCTTCCACCACCTTCACATGCGGGTCCATCGAGCCGCCCACGTCAAGAAAGAGGATCACCTTCACGGCATTGTGCCGCTCGGGGCGCATCTTGACATCGAGATAACCATGCTCGGCGGTGGCGCGAATCGTGCCATTGAGATCCAGCTCATCCGCTGCCCCCTCGCGCGCCCAGTTGCGCAGCCGCTTGAGCGCCACCTTGATGTTGCGCGTGCCGATCTCCACCGAATCGTCGAAATTGCGGAACTCGCGCTTGTCCCACACCTTCACCGCGCGCTGGTGGCGGCTTTCGCTCTGTCCGATCCGCACGCCCTCGGGGTTGTAGCCATAGGCGCCGAAAGGCGAGGTGCCCGCGGTGCCGATCCATTTCGAGCCGCCCTGATGCCGGCCCTGCTGCTCCTTGAGCCGCTCCTTCAGCGTCTCCATCAGCTTGTCGAACCCGCCAAGCGCCTCGATCTCGGCCTTCTCTTCGGGGCTGAGGTGCTTCTCGGCCATCTTCTCGAGCCATTCCTGCGGCAGGTCGACCGCCTCCAGCACCTGCTCCACCGAGATGCCCTCCAGCCCCTTGAAGCTCTCGGCGAAGGCGCGGTCGAAGCGGTCGATCATCCGCTCGTCCTTCACCATCGCGGTGCGGGCGAGATAGTAGAAGCCTTCGACGTCGTAGATCACCAGATGCGCCGACATGCCTTCCAGAAAGGTGAGATATTCCCGCAGCGACACCGGCACGCCGGAGCGGCGGAGGTTTTCGAAGAAGGGCAGGAACATGGGCGCCTCCGGGTTCTTGTTCCGAGGCCTTCTAGCAGCTTTGCGGCGGGGAGGGTATGGGCGCCGCTTCAAGCTCGCGGCCGGGAGGCCTCTACCCCGTGCCGGGCGTTCCCGGTTTGCGCGCGAAAATACCGACGCGATACCGACGCGATACCGACGTCAGACAGACATCCGGTGGATGATCAGCGTCAGGAAGAGCCCCGCCAGCGCGAAGGCCACGGCATAGACGAAACCGTATTGCAGAATATCCGCCAGCGAGCCTTTGCGGCGGCGGGCGATCATCCCGCCGATGAGCGCGCCTGCGATGGCGCCGATCAGAACTATCATGAGCCTACCCGTTCGTATCCTTCAGCGGGTTGAGCTGCGCGATTTCCTGAAGTTTCGCGCGCACCGCCCAATCCGGTCCGAACCCGTAACGCGCCCAGCCCATGCTGTCCAGCCGAACCGCGCGGGCTTCGGCCACGCGGCCCTCCATCTCGAGCGCCTCGGCCTGCAACATCATCAACGTGGCCAGAAGCGCTGCGTTTTCATGCTGTTCGGCGGTGGCGACATGCGGCTCGACCATGCGCAGCGCATCGCCCGCACGGCCCTGGCTGATGGCATAGGCGGCCAACTGCGAGGCCGAATAGGCGCGGTGCAGCTCAGTGTCGGAGGCCTGCCGGTAGGCGGCCTCGGCGGCAATGAACTGGCGGAAGGCGAATTCCGGGTCTGAGGTCTGGGTGAGGCGCCCAAGCGCGATATGGCTGAACGCGAGACGGTGGTCGCGCCATCCCTCGGCCTGCGCGATGCGCAGCGCCTCGCGCGCGGCCTCGCGGCGCTGGGCGATGCCGGTGCCGGGGCCAAGCGCCGTCTGGATGGCGCGGATCCATGCGCGGGGCGTGGGCTTGAGCGCGCGCGGCGCGATCGCCTCGCCCGCCGGGTTGAGCCGCGCCAGAATTGCCGGCAGCCTTGCGGCCACTTCGGCCTTCGTCATGCCGGCCTTGAGCTCGGGCGCGTAATAGGCGCGCAGGATGAGCATGTCGAACCCGGTGAGAACCGTGTGCATGTTGTCGTCGTTGAAGACGCTGTCGGGCAGACGGTAGAGGTCGTTGAGGGGGCCGATAGCCTGCGCAAGCTCCTCGTGCAGGCAATCGCGCAACTCCTGCGGGGTGCTGTCGCCCGGCACGAAGATGGCGATCCGGCTGCGCTCGGTCAGCGCGCTCCAGCTTGTCTGCCTTGAATGGCGCGCGCTGCGATACTCCTCGAGGCTCGAGACATTGGGCACCACGAAACAGGCGGCTTTCGGCAGGAAACGCCGGATATCCGCCCGCGTCACCGCCTCGATGGTGATGAGCGCCTGCGCCTCGCCTGCGCGCCCGGAGGCGCGGCCTATATCCACGCCCGCCTCGCTCCTCAGCCGGGCCAGCAGCCGGGTGAGATCGGGCATCAGCGTGGGGGCGGGCGCGCCGGTGACCCGCACTGCAATGGGTTGCTCGAAGCGCGAGAAACGCTCGAGCTCGCGCCCGGATTCGAGCTGGAAGGTCAGTTCAAGAAAATCCCGCGCGATGTCGCGGTTGGAGCGGGCGGGCGGCTGCGGGCGCGGCGCGGCGAAACTCTTCATCGCGGGCATCGGCATGGCGCCCGGCATGGCGGCGCGCGAGGGTGTCTCGCCGCTGCCCGGCACATCGCCGCAGGCCGCCAGCAAGAGCGCCATGCCCGCCAGAAGCCCCTTTGCCCTCAGCCCGCCGTTCCGAATTCCAATGCCCACGCTTGCCCCGTCCTTGCCCGTTTCGCGCGCCACCTCTCTGCATCCCGCGCAAGGCGGTCCGAAGGTGGGTTCATGTCCTTTTCGCGGCGTCTGCCGCCTTTTCTGTCACCGCCACGCAAGGGGCCGATTCGGCCCTTTGCCCCCTCAGGCCCGTTGCCTCGGCCACCCGCTCCGCGGATCGTGGAAACGATCCTGCCAAGACGGCGCGATTGTTTCTCCTGTGCACTGGCGCATTGTGCCCTCTCGAAGCCCGCCGCATCCACGCTTTGGCCCCAGCCTACACGCTTTCCCGCCGGCCGGAAGCCCCTTGCCGGGCCGAGCCCTCTGGAGCCGCCATCATCGTTGCCGGCGCGCCATGAAGGCCAACCGCTCGAATAGGTGCACATCCTGCTCGTTCTTCAGGAGCGCCCCATGCAGCTTGGGCAGCGCATCCGCCCCGTCGCGGCGCAGGTCTTCCGCCGTGAGATCTTCGGCGAGGATGAGCTTGAGCCAGTCGAGCACCTCCGAGGTGGAAGGCTTCTTTTTCAGCCCGCTCTGCTCGCGCAGCTCGTAGAATTGCGTGAGCGCCTCGGTCAGGAGCTTCTCCTTGATGCCGGGGTGATGCACCTCGACGATCTTGCGCATCGTCTCGGCGTCGGGAAAGCGGATGTAGTGGAAGAAACAGCGCCGCAGGAAGGCGTCAGGCAGCTCCTTCTCGTTGTTCGAAGTGATGATGACGATGGGCCTTTGCCTTGCCCTGATGGTCTCTCCGGTCTCGTAGACATGGAATTCCATCTTGTCGAGTTCCTGCAGGAGGTCGTTGGGAAACTCGATATCGGCCTTGTCGATTTCATCGATCAGCAGCACCACCTTCTCGTCGGTCTCGAAGGCCTGCCAGAGTTTGCCCTTGCGGATGTAGTTCTTCACGTCATGCACCCGCTCGTCGCCCAGCTGGCTGTCGCGCAAGCGACTCACGGCGTCGTATTCGTAAAGCCCCTGCTGGGCCTTGGTGGTGGATTTGATGTTCCACTCCAGCATCCTGAGCCCGAGCGCCTCGGACACTTGCCGCGCGAGCTCCGTCTTGCCCGTTCCGGGCTCTCCCTTCACCAGCAGCGGACGCTCGAGCGTCACGGCGGCATTGACCGCCACGGTCAGGTCCTCGGTGGCGACATACGAGTCGGTTCCACGGAATTTCATGTGATTTCAGTCCCTTTCGCGATGGGGTTCCGGCCCTTGTCCGGCAACCTAGCGCCGGGGGTAAAACACATCAATGGCGCGGATTTGTGTAGTGACAATCCCCGGGCAGAAGAGTATGAGAGCGCCGAACGGGAGCGCCAAATGTCTCAGGAGAATACAATGCCGGACACTGGCCTTGATGAGGGAGCAACCATGAAAGCCGAAGTCTTTCTGCCAAAAGACTATTCGCCCGCTGAAGACGAACCCTTTATGAACGAGCGGCAGCTCGAATATTTCCGCAGAAAGCTCATCATGTGGCGGCAGGAACTGCTTGAAGGCAGCCGCGACACGATCGAGGGGCTACAGGATGGCACACGCGCCATCCCCGATGTGGCGGACCGTGCCTCCGAAGAAACAGACCGCGCGCTGGAGCTGCGCACCCGCGATCGCCAGCGCAAGCTGGTTGCCAAGATCGATTCCGCTCTGCGCCGGATCGAGGAAGGCGAATATGGCTATTGCGAAGTGACAGGCGAGCCGATCAGCCTCAAGCGGCTCGACGCGCGCCCGATCGCCACCATGAGCCTCGAGGCGCAGGAGCGTCACGAACGCCGCGAAAAGGTGCATCGCGACGATTGATCGCCCGCACGGCGGAACACCATCAGACGCCGGGGCGAAAGCTCCGGCGTTCGTCTTTTCACCGCGGCTTTGAGCAGGCGCGGCCCGGGAGAAGAGGAGGGCGGATGGCGCTCGAAGGCATGAAGATCGTCGTCATCGGCGCAGGCATCGGCGGGCTCGCCGCGGCCCGCGCGCTGGCGCTCAGGGGCGCGCAGGTGACCCTTCTGGAACAGGCGCCGGAGATCCGCGAGGTGGGCGCCGGGCTGCAGGTGAGCCCGAACGGCTATCGCGTGATCGAGGCGCTGGGACTCGGTGCGGGGTTGCGCGAAAAGGGCATCCGTGCGGAGGCCGTGCGCCTCAAGGATTACCGCGGCCGCGACGTGCTCCGGCTCGATCTCGCGCGCGCCGCAC
>JAVKDQ010000174.1:0-4806 GCA_040222155.1 Roseovarius sp. | reverse complement strand
CGGTCAGCGTGTCGCGCAGGCTCGCCGACATGGCATTGCACGCCGCCTCGAAGGCCGCCTGCGATTCCGGGCTCAGCGCGTTCCACTTCTCCATCGAGACAGACATCTCGGTGACCGCCATCGAATGCCGCGCGAGCACGGAGTATTTCGCCTGGTTGTGCATGCCCAGTGCCACGTTGAGCGCCACGTTGGCGAGGTCGGTCGCGTCGAGCTGGCCGGTTTCCATCGCGGTGACGCTGTCGCCCACGCCCATCGTCACCAGCGAGGCGCCCGCGCGGCTGAGAAGATCGGAGGCGAGCCCGCCCGGCGCGCGCATCTTCAGCCCGTCGAAATCGGCCACAGTCTCGATCGGCACGGTGGAAGGGATCTGCTCTGGCGGCCAGTAGATCGGGCAGATGAACTTGAGGTCGTATTGCTCGTAGAGCGCGCGCGCCAGATCGAGCCCGCCGCCCTCGGTGAACCAGCGGTCGCGGGTGGCGCTGTCGGGATAGGCGGCGAGCGTGTCGCCCAGAACGCCCAGCGC
This sequence comes from Roseovarius sp., assembly GCA_040222155.1. GTDB lineage: Bacteria > Pseudomonadota > Alphaproteobacteria > Rhodobacterales > Rhodobacteraceae > Roseovarius. Next base: position 4,283 of record JAVKDQ010000174.1, on the reverse strand, counting down.
CGGGTCGGAGCCCGCGAAATAGGAGGGCGCGGTGTATTGCCCGTCGAGAATGCCGTTCTGGATCGCCTCGATCGTCTCGGAGGCACCCACCACCGCGCCGCCCGGCAGCACGGTGATCTGCACCTCGCCGCCGGTCGTCTCGGCCAGCTCCGCCGCCATCGCCTCGAAGGCGGTGGTGGTGGCGGCTGTGGCGCCGAGGAATGTCTGCATCCGGAATTCCTCCGCCTGCGCGGCCGTGGCCGCCACGGCGAAGGTGGTGCCCATCAGGGCCATCTTCAGTTTCATTCGTTCAGTCCTCCCTGTTGATCTCTTTCGCGCGGCGCACGGGCCGCGGCGCTTATTCACGCTCATGCCGCGATGCGCTTCTCGGGCATCCGCAATATCTCGCGGGTCTCCGCCACGGTGGCAGGCTCGCGCCCCATCGCCCGGGCCTGCGCCACCACCTTCGCGATCACCTCCGCATTGGTCAGGTTCCGCCCGCCCTCGCTATAGGCATAGTCTCCGAGCCCGATGGAGATATGCCCGCCCTCGCGGATGATCTTCTCGGTGAGCTGGAAGAGGTCGCCCTTGTAGTTGACCACTGTCCAGACCGTCTCGAAGGCCGGCGGCAGGAAGGCGGTATGCGCGTCGAGCCCCGCCACGGTGCCGGGATGGCCCGCGAAGATGATCTCGTCGGTCAGGCAGAAGCAGGTATAGGCCGGCTGCTGGATCAGCCCCATCTTGAGAAACTGCTCGATCTGCCGTGTGAAGCTCACGTTCCAGCTCACGAGGTAGGGCGTGAGCCCGTAATGCCGGATGCGCTCGGCGAAATGCATGAGCGTGCCGGTGGAGTTCTTGTAGATGAGCTCGGTGGTGTCGTAGCGGTTCTCCTCGGGGTTCCACCAATCCACGTTGACCGAGCCCGTATCCATCGGCGCGAAATCGGGGGCTGTCTCCTCGGCCTTCATCATCTCTTCGATGGCGGCGAAGCGGCCCTTCGCATCGGTATCGTTGGCGACGTAGCCGAGCGTGGGGTGGATCAGGATATCCGATTGCGCGCGGATGCCCGCGTTGGCCTCGAGGTAATAGGCCGGGTCGTGCTCCGGCGCGCCATCTTCCTTGCGACCATGAAAATGCACGATGGCCGCGCCCTCGTCGTAGCAGGCCTTCGCATCGGCGATCACCTCGCGCGGCACGAAGGGCACATGCGGGTTGCCCCGCCGCGTCGCCAGCTCGTTCACGCGCGCCTCTATGATGATTTTCTGCACTCGCTCCTCCCTCGTCTTGCGGCCACGTTCCCTGAAACCCGCGCGGAAATCCAGACTAAAGTTACAAGAGGGTTGCATGGTAACCTGATTTTGGTAACTAAGGTTACATGAGCAACGGAGAGTCTCTCAAACCGGCGCGCGCCGTCGAGGCGCTGCTCGGCCGTGGATTTCCCGGCCACACCATGCAGCGCGTCCGCACGCCCGACGGGCGGTATCGCTACGGCTATGTGGGCGCGGGCGTGCGCGACCTCTTCGGGCTCGACCCCGACGACCTGATGCAGCGCAGCGAGGTCGATCACGCATGGGTTCACCCCGAGGACAGGCCGCGCTTTCTCGAGGCGCTCGAAACCTCCGCCGCCGAGCTCACCCCGCTCGACGAGGAGGTGCGGGTGGAGCGCCCCGAAGGCGGCTATCGCTGGGTGCGCTCCGTGGGCCACCCGCGCGCGCGCCCCGACGGCTCGATCATCTGGGACGGCGTCGCGCTCGACATCCACGACCGCAAGGAGGCGCTCGAGACGCTCTCCACCATGCTCGCCCGCGTGCGCGACAGCGAAACCACCGAGGATCGCTTCTCCGCCATCGCGGCGCAGGACCTGCAGGAGCGGCTCCACGAGACGCAGGCGGCGCTGGCGCGCATGGCCGCGCAGATCACGCCCGGCCAGCGGCCCGCCTTCGCCGCGCTCGAGGCGCAGTTCGCCGCCCTCTCAAGTGCCATTCTCGCCGGGCAGGAGCTTGTCGACACGGCAGACCGGGCGGGCCGCCCCGTGCCGATGGAGGCCGAGACCGGCGGCGCACCGCGCCTCACCGGGCGGCAGCTCGAGATCCTGCAGCTGGTGGCGATGGGCGCGTCGAACCGCGATATCGGCGCGCGGCTGGGGCTTTCGGAAGGCACCGTCAAGCAGCATCTCTCGCGCATCTACAAGCGCCTCGGCGTCACCAGCCGCACAGAGGCGATCTCGAAGGTCGGGCGCGGCGTGGCGGGGCCGTTCTGAAGGGGCCGCGCGGGCTTCCGAACCGCGCGGCGCGGATTGCGCGCGGGCGCAAAACCGGGAACTCTGGCCAGAAGACCCGATCCAACAACCCGAAGGCCGCCATGACACCGAAAGCCCGCGCCCGATGACGGCCCCGATGACGACACTGAAATTCTCGGCCAATCTCGGGTTTCTCTGGGCCGACAGGCCCTTGCCCGAGGCGATCCGCGCCGCGCATCGCGCCGGGTTCGACGCGGTCGAGTGTCACTGGCCCTACGATGTCGACCCCGCCGCGGTGACGGCCGCGCTCGCGGAGACCGGCCTGCCGATGCTTGGCCTCAACACGCGGCCCGGCGCGCCCGGCGAGACCGGGCTTTGCGCCCTTCCCGGGCGCGAGGCCGAGGCCCGCGACGCGATCGCGCAGGCCATCGCCTATGCCGAGGCGATCGGGGCGCGGGCGATTCACATGATGGCCGGTGTGGCCGAGGGGCCCGAGGCGCAGGCAGCCTTCCTCGCCAATCTGCGCCACGCGCGCGCCCTCTGCCCCGCCCAGATCACCCTGCTTGTCGAACCGCTCAACCGGCATGACGCGCCGGGCTATTTTCTGCGCACGACCGATCAGGCGGCGGCGCTTCTGGCCGAGCTGGCGCTGCCGGGGGTGAAGCTGATGTTCGACTGCTACCATGTCGGGCGGACCGAGGGAGACATGGTGCAACGCCTTCGCGCGCTCGCCCCGCTGCTCGGCCATATCCAGTTTGCCGCGGTGCCCGACAGGGGGCCCCCGACCGGGGCGAGGTGGATTATGACGATGTCTTCGCGGAGATCGCCGCAATCGGCTGGACGCGCCCGCTCGGGGCCGAATACCGCCCCGGCGGCCCCACCGAGGAGAGCCTCGGCTGGCTCCGGCGCCTGCGCGCCTGACCGCACCGGCCAGCCCACGCCCGCCACATGGCCCCGCGCCGCCACATTTGCGCCACATTCGCGCGCCGTTGCGGCCCCGCTCTCACAAGCTCCGGCTGATGCCCGCGCAACTCATTGATATATGGATGTATTCCCTGTGATAGCGCGGTGACCGCCGCGTGAGTTGGCGAAGACAGGGGCGTGGTCTGCTGGAGGGAATCACTCTCAAGGCGGAGCCCTGACCCCGTGACATCCAGCGCAAACCCCGGCGGGCCGGCCCAATCGCACCGCTTCGTGCTCGTCTATCGCAGCGAGACCCGCGAGATCGAGGGCGCGGCGACGATCTGGCGCGGCTGGGTGCAGCGCGTGCCCAACCCGCGCCAGCGCGAGATGGACATGCAGACCGACGACCGTGTCGATTTCCGCGATCTCGCGGAGGTTCCTGAGCTGCTGGAGCTGCTGATGACGCGGGCGGGCACGCCGGAAGAGGCCAAACCCAGCACCAGGAGGCGCAGACCATGATGACGACCAACCAGATCGTCCGGCCCGCAACCCCCAGCCTTTACCCGGGCGGCCAGCGGCAGGTGTCATCCGGGCCGCCGGCCGTGCGCATCGCCGCCTCCCGCCCCGAGATCGACCGGCGCGAGCCCGCGCTCTCGTTTCAGGTCACCGCCACCGAGGCGAGGTTCTTCGACGTGGTGGTCGCGACCGACCCGATGCTCTTCCGCGCCGAGGAGGCGCATCGGCGCACCGCGAAGAACTTCCGCATCAGCCGGCAGGATTTCGAGGACCGCCCGATCGAGATCGAGACCGGCTTCTACATGCTGCCCCGCGCCTTCCTGCGCGATGTGGTGAGCGTCGAGCCGAAGCCCTCGCGGCTCTATTACATCGCGATCGGCTACAGCGACAGCGAGGGCGGCGCCCCCGTCTTCTCCACGCCACTCGACGCGCTCGAGAGCGCGCCGCACGTGATCCTCTCGCCGAGCCTCACGGCCGAAAGCCTCGCGCGGGTGCTGGGCATGGCGGTGGAGCAGATCGGGGCGGTCAACGGGCAGGGCCGCGTCGTGCCGCCGCGCCGCGAACCTTCGCAGGTGGCCGCGCCCCGTATGATCGGCGGGCTGCCCCTGCCATCGCGCGAGCCGGGCCGCAGCGCCGAGGCGCCGCG
>JAVKDQ010000173.1:0-22499 GCA_040222155.1 Roseovarius sp. | reverse complement strand
CGCAACGCGCGGTCGCTCAACCCGCGCCAGAGATGCCCCGGCGCCGTGTTCTCACCGACGCGATACCGACGTGATACCGACGTGATGCAGAATTAGAAAATTTCGCCATTTCAGCGTGTTAACCCTGATTCGCGGCGATTTGCCCGTGCCCCGCGCGGAGCGGCGCCCAGGCACCCTGCGGCGCGCCTAGCGGTCGGGCACGTCCCAATCCGGGGGCGGCACCTCGCGGCGCTGCAGGCGCAGGGCAAGCCCGATGGCCACGCCCACCCCGATGGCGACCGTCAGGTCGGCGACCACCGTCAGAACCAGCGTGAGCCCGAGGAGAAACCGATCGGAGCGGCGCTCCTTCAGGTATCCGGCCCAGCGATGCGGCTCGCTCATGTTCCAGGCCGTCAGGATCAGGAGCCCCGCCAGCGCCGGCATGGCCAGGTATCCCGCCAGCGGCGCGGCGAGGAGCATCACCACGAGGATCGTGGCGGCATGCACGAGGCCGGAAACCGGGGTCTTGCCGCCCGCGCGCACATTGGTCGCGGTGCGCGCGATCGCCCCGGTCGCGGGCAGGCCGCCGAAGAGCGCCGAGCCGATATTGGCGGTGCCCTGCGCCAGCAGCTCGGCATTGGGCCGGTGGCGGCCGCCGATCATCCGGTCGGCCACCATGGCCGAGAGGAGCGATTCGATCCCGGCGAGAAAGGCGATCACCAGCGCGGAGGGCAGCAGCTCCACCATCCGCGCAAGGGTCACCTCGGGCAGCGCGGGCAGCGGCAGGCTGTTGGGAAGGGCGCCGAACCGCGCCGCGATGGTCTCCACCGGCAGCGCCCAGAGCGCCACGGCCCCCGAGGTGAGTGCCACTGCCACGATCAGGCCGGGCCAGCGCGGAAACGCTTTGCGGAAAGCCACGATAAGGCACATGGTGCCGATGCCCACGAGCATGGCGGCAGGGCTTGCGCTCTCTTTCGCAGCCCAAAGGGCCGCCAGCTTCTCGAAGAAGGCGGCGGGCACGTTTTCGAGGGAAAGGCCCAGAAGATCCTTGATCTGGCTCGTCGCGATGATCACCGCGATGCCGATGGTGAACCCGTTGATCACCGGCTCGGGCACCAGCCGGATCAGCCGCCCCGCGCGGAAGGCGCCGCCAACGAGCAGGATCGCGCCCGCCATCAGGGTCGCCAGCACCAGCCCGTCATAGCCATGCTCGGCGATCACGCCGTAGACCACCACGATGAAGGCCCCTGTCGGCCCGCCGATCTGCACCCGGCTCCCGCCGAGCAACGAGATCAGGAAGCCGGCGACGATCGCTGTGACGAGCCCCTGCGCGGGCTCGGCCCCCGAGGCGATGGCGATGGCCATGCTGAGGGGCAGCGCGACCATGGCCACGGTGATCCCGGCCAGAATGTCGGCGCGGAAGGTCGGGGCGTCATAGGTGGCGAGGGTGGTCAGGATCTTGGGTTTCACCGCGCAGGCTTTCGGAAGTCATCCACCACCACATGGATGACTCTTTCGCCTCGTGCGCGCAATCGGCCTTGTCGTCGCGCTCAGGTGCCCGGCTCGATCAGCGCGCGAAGGATCGCCTTGGCGCTGTCCGAACTCCAATGCGCGTCGCCCTGCAGCCGCGCGATCTCCTCGCCCTCGCGGTTCAGGATCACCGTGATGGGCAGGCCCAGCACGCCCATCTCTCTAGCCACCTTGCTTTGCGGGTCGCGGTGGAGCGGCAGGTTCTCCACGCCGATCTCCTCGAAGAAGGCCTTCATCGCCGGCGGCGGGTTGCGGCCCGTGGCCAGCGTGACCACCTCGAACTGCTCGCCGCCCAGCTCCGTCTGAAGCTCCGAGAGCATCGGCATCTCCTTGCGGCAGGGCGCGCACCACGTGGCCCAGAAGTTCAGCAGCACCACCTTTCCCTCAAACTCCGCGAGCGTCATGCTCTCGCCACTCTCCGTCTCGAAGGCGCTTTCGGAAACGGGCCGCGGCTCGGAATGGAAGGCGAGCTTCTTCATGTCGCCCTCGCGCAGCGCCTCCACCGCCGACATATCGGCGAAACCCGCGTTTGCACCAAGGGCGAGGCCCGTATAAACGACGAGCGCAGACAGGAATTTCAATTTCCCTCCGAAGGGCAGAACCATGAGCGAAAAGACCTCCAATCAGATGTGGGGCGGGCGGTTTGCCGCCGGGCCCGATGCGATCATGGAGGCAATTAATGCCTCGATCGGCTTCGACAAGCGCATGGCGCGCCAGGATATCGCCGGGTCGAGGGCACATGCCGCCATGCTGGCCGCAACGGGTATCGTGAGTGATAGCGACGCCGAGGCCATGAAGGAAGGGCTGCTCACGGTCTTGTCAGAGATCGAGGGGGGCGAGTTTGCCTTCTCGACCGCGCTGGAAGACATCCACATGAACGTGGAATCGCGGCTCAAGGAGATCATCGGCGAGCCTGCCGGGCGGCTCCATACGGGCCGCAGCCGCAACGACCAGGTGGCGACCGATTTCCGCCTCTGGGTGCGCGACCAGCTCGATGCCACGGAGGCGGGGCTGCTGGCGCTGATGCGGGCATTCGTCGCACAGGCCGAGGCGGGCGCGGAGAGCGTGATGCCGGGCTTCACCCATCTGCAGGTGGCCCAGCCGGTGACATGGGGCCATCACATGATGGCCTATGTGGAGATGTTCGGGCGCGACCTTTCCCGCGTGCGGGATGCCCGCGCCCGGATGAACGAAAGCCCGCTCGGCGCGGCGGCGCTTGCGGGCACGTCCTTCCCGATCGACCGGGAGATGACGGCGAAGGCGCTGGGTTTCGACCGGCCCATGGCCAATTCGCTCGACGCCGTGAGCGCGCGGGATTTCGCGCTGGAGTTTCTCTCGGTCGCCTCGATCTGCGCCATGCACCTGAGCCGGCTGGCCGAGGAGCTCGTCATCTGGTCTTCCGCGCAGTTCCGCTTCGTGGCGCTATCGGATCGCTTCTCCACCGGCTCCTCGATCATGCCGCAGAAGAAGAACCCCGACGCCGCCGAGCTCATCCGCGCCAAGGTGGGGCGCATCTTCGGGGCGAACGTGGCGCTGATGATGGTGATGAAGGGGCTGCCGCTCGCCTATTCCAAGGACATGCAGGAAGACAAGGAGCAGGTCTTCGACGCCGCCGACAACCTGATGCTGGCGCTTGCCGCGATGGAGGGGATGGTGCGCGACATGACGCCGATGACCGCAAACCTCGAAGCCGCCGCCGGCACCGGCTTTTCCACCGCGACGGACCTTGCCGACTGGCTGGTGCGCGTGCTGGGCCTTCCCTTCCGCGAGGCGCATCATGTAACTGGAAGCCTCGTGGCGATGGCCGAGAAGAAGGGCTGCGACCTGCCGGACCTGACGCTTGAGGAGATGCAATCGGTGCACGACGGCATCAGGGGGGATGTATTCGACGTGCTGGGTGTGCATAATTCGGTTGCGTCCCGGACGAGCCAAGGCGGCACGGCGCCGGTGCGCGTGAAAGAGCAGATCGCCCGCTGGAAGGAGATTTTGCAATGAAACGCATCGCCGCACTCTGCGCGCTTCTCGTGCTCGGCGCCTGCGGGGCGGATGGCGAGCCCGTCCAGCCCTCGATGAACACCAATATTGGCGTGGGCACCAATGGCGTGAGCGCCTCGACGGGCCTGCGCGTGAAGAAGGGGCCGTTCTCGCTCGGCTGGGGCGTGGGGCTGTGAGATACGTCTTTCTGGCCATCGCCATCTGGGGGGCCATCCACCCGATGGCCTATTTCCTGCAGTGGTTCAACGAGAACGGCTATGACCTGATGGCGATGGTCGATGCGTGGCACGTGAACGCCGCCACCAGCGGGCTGGTGTGGGATCTGACGGTGGCTGCCGTGGCGCTCACGGTCTGGGTGCTCTACGAGGTCGTCACCCGGCGGCACTGGGTGGGGCTCATCGCCATTCCGGCGACATTCTGCATCGGGGTCAGCTGCGGCTTGCCGCTTTATCTGTTCCTGCGGATGGGCTATCGGGGCTGACAGCGCCGATTGAGTATTTTCGGAAAGATGAAATTGCGGGCCTCGGAGGGCTGAGAGGGTGGACCATTTCCTCTATCGCGACGGCATCCTGCATGCCGAGGACGTGCCCCTGCCGGAGATCGCGGCGGAGGTGGGCACGCCCTTCTACTGCTATTCCACGGCCACGCTGACGCGCCATTTCCGGCTCTTCGATGAGGCGCTCAAGGGGACGGACCACCTTGTGTGCTACGCGATGAAGGCGGCCTCGAACCAGGCGATCCTGAAGACGCTGGCGGCGCTCGGAGCGGGGATGGACGTGGTTTCGGGCGGCGAATATGCGCGGGCGAAGGCGGCGGGCGTGCCGGGGGAGCGGATCGTCTTTTCCGGCGTGGGCAAGACGCGAGACGAGATGCGCATGGCGCTTCAGGGCGGTATCCGGCAGTTCAACGTGGAGAGCGAGCCGGAGATGCGGGCGCTGAGCGCGGTGGCCACCGAGCTTGGGGTGGAGGCGCCGGTGACGGTGCGGGTGAACCCGGATGTCGACGCCAAGACCCATGCGAAGATCGCCACCGGCAAATCGGAGAACAAGTTCGGCATCCCGATCGCCCGGGCGCGCGAGGTCTATGCCGAGGTCGCGCGGCTGCCGGGGCTGAAGGCCATCGGGATCGACGTGCATATCGGCTCGCAACTCACCGAGCTCGAGCCCTTCCGGCAGGCCTATCGCAAGGTGGCGGCGCTGACGGAAGCGCTGCGCGCCGATGGGCACGACATTCGCCGCCTCGACCTCGGCGGTGGCCTCGGCATCCCCTACACCCGCTCCAACGAAGCGCCGCCGCTGCCCACGGACTATGGCGCGATGATCCGCGAGGAGGTGGGGCATCTGGGCTGCGAGATAGAGATCGAGCCCGGGCGGCTGGTGGCGGGCAATGCCGGGATTCTCGTGAGCCGGGTGATCTACGTGAAAGAGGGCGAGGGGCGGAATTTCCTCATTCTAGACGGGGCGATGAACGACCTCATCCGCCCGGCCATGTATGACGCGCATCACGACATCGTGCCGGTGGTGGAGCCCGAACCCGCCGCCGAGCAGGCGCCGTTCGACATCGTCGGGCCGGTTTGCGAAAGCGGCGATACCTTTGCCAAGGGCCGGATGATGCCGCCGCTCGGCGAGGGCGATCTGGTGGCCTTCCGCAGCGCGGGTGCCTATGGCGCGGTGATGGCCAGCGAATACAACACCCGCCCGCTTGTTCCGGAGGTTCTGGTGCATGAGCATCAATTCGCCGTCATCCGGGCACGCCCGACCTTTGACGAGATGATAAATCGCGATACCATTCCCGAGTGGCTGTAACGCGGTATCCCCCGCGCCGGGCCGCGAACCGGAAGGGAGCATGGCCGAGACACCCCAACGCAACCCCGTGATGGACACGCTTCGCCGCCCGCTCATGCTGACATGGGCCGGGCTGATCGCGGAGCGCCTTGTGCGTGCCTTCTGGCCGTTCTGGACCTTGCTTGCAGCCAGTGCTGCCGCGCTCATGCTTGGCCTGCAGGATGTTCTGCCCATCGAGGTGGTCTGGGTGAGCGTGGTGCTCGTGGTGCTGGGGATGGCGGCCTTCGCGGTGTTGGGCTTCCTGCGCTTTCGCTGGCCGCGACGGCAGGAGGCGCTCGACCGGATGGACAGCGCCTTGCCCGGGCGCCCGTTGGCGGCGCTGGCCGATCACATGGCCATCGGCAAGGGCGATGCGGCTTCCGAATCGCTCTGGCGTGCGCATCAGGCGCGCATGGCCGCCCGCGCCGCAACCGCCGGCCCGGTGGAACCCGACCTGCGGCTGTCGCGCCGCGACCCGTTCGGTCTGCGTTACGTGGCGCTGCTTGGCCTCGTGGTGGCGCTGCTATTCGGCTCGGTGATGCGCGTGGGCTCGGTGGCGCAGATGGGCCCCGGCACCGGCCCCGATCTCGCCACGGGCCCGGCATGGGAAGGCTGGGTGGAGCCGCCTGTCTATACCGGCCTGCCGAGCCTCTATCTCAACGATCAGAAGGGCGAGATCAGCGCGCCGGCGGGTAGCCGGGTAACGCTCAGGCTCTACGGCGAGTTGGGCGCGCTCAGCGTGGCAGAAACCGTATCTGGCCGCACAGAAGATCTGGGCGCGGCCACCGACCCCGAGCAGAGCTTCACCATCGAGCGCGACGGAACGATCGCGATCGCCGGGGCGAGCGGGCGCGAGTGGAAGATCACCGCGATCCCCGACAGGATGCCCAGCGTGGCGCTCGTGCAGGATGGCGCGGAAACCACCTTCGACGGGCAGATGAGCCAACCTTTCGAAGTGCAGGACGATTATGGCGTCGAGCGCGGCACCGCCACCTTCCGGCTCGATCTCGACCGGGTGGAGCGCCGCTATGGCCTCGCCGCCGAGCCCGAGCCGCGCGAGCCCATCGTGCTCGACCTGCCGATGCCGATCACCGGCGACCGGGCGGAGTTTACCGAGACGCTGGTGGAGAACCTCTCGCAGCACCCTTGGGCGCATCTGCCCGTGACGCTGGAATTGAGCGTGGAGGATGCCGCGGGGCAGGCGGGCAAGAGCGCGCCTGAGCCGATGGCCCTGCCCGCGCGGCGCTTCTTCGACCCGCTCGCGGCCTCGGTGATCGAGATGCGGCGCGATCTGCTCTGGTCGCGCGCCAACGCGCCGCGCATCTCGCAGGTGCTTCGCGCCGTATCGCACCGCCCCGACGACGGGCTTTTCCGTTCGGAGACAGCCTATCTGCGCTACCGCGTGATCCTGCGGCGGCTGGAGACGCTGGCGCGGCATGACAGCATCACCGACACAGCGCAGGAAGAGCTCGCGCAGGCGATGTGGGATCTGGCGATTCTGCTGGAGGATGGCGATATCGGCGATGCGCTGGAGCGGATGCGCGAGGCGCAAGAGCGGCTGAGCGAGGCCATGCGCAACGGTGCGAGCCAGGAAGAGATCGCCCGGCTCATGCAGGAGCTGCGCGACGCCACGCAGGATTACTTGCGGCAGAAATCCCAGCAGGCGCAGCGCGAAAACGAACAGAACGACGGCGACCAGCAGCTCTCCGAGAACATGCAGATGCTCGACAGCCAGGATCTGCAGGACATGATGGACCGCATTCAGGAGCTGATGGAGCAGGGCCGCTTTGCCGAGGCGGAGCAGGCGCTGCGCGAGTTCCAGGAGATGATGGAGAACCTCCGCGTCACCGAAGGCCAGCAGGGCCAGCAGGGGCAGAATCCCGGGCAGGAGGCGATGGAGGGGCTCGCGGAGACCCTGCGCAACCAGCAGGGGCTTTCCGATCAGGCGTTCCGCGACCTGCAGGAGCAGTTCAACCCCAATGCGCAAAGCGGCCAGTCGCAGCAGAACGAGGGCCGTAGCGGCGATCAGGGGCGGGGCCAGAGCCACGAGGGCCAGCAGGGCGAGGGCCTCGGCCAGCAGGGCACCCAACCCGGGCAGGGCCAGAACGGGCAGCGCGCCGATCAGGGCCAGCCCGGAGAGGGCGCGCTCGCAGACCGGCAACAGGCGCTGCGCCGCGAGCTCGAGCGTCAGCGCGGCAACCTTCCCGGAGCGGGCAGCGAGGCGGGCGACGCCGCGCGCGAGTCGCTCGAACGGGCCGAGGATGCGATGCGCGGCGCCGAAGACGCGTTGCGGCAGGACGATCTGGCCGAGGCGATCGACCGTCAGGCCGAGGCCATGGAAGCGCTGCGCGAGGGGATGCGCAACCTCGGCGAGGCGCTGGCGGAGAACAACCAGAGCCCCGGGGCGCAGGGGCAGGCGCAGGGCCGCTTCGGCAATCAGCAGAACGACCCGCTCGGCCGCGCGCCCGGGCAGGGCAGCCAGGTGGGCACGCAGGACAATCTCCTGCAGGGCGAAGACGTGTATCGCCGTGCCCGCGAGTTGCTCGATGAGATCCGCCGCCGCGCGGGCGAGGGCGAGCGCCCGGAAATCGAGCGCGACTACCTCCGCAGGTTGCTGGACAGGTTCTAGGCCTTTCGGCCCCGTGCAGGCTGCGCGGCCAGGGCGGAGCCTTGCAGGATCAGCGCCCGATCAGCGCGCGCAGCGTTGCGGGCAGATCGCCGAGGCTCTGCTCGAGCGCCACCCGGCCCGCATCCACCGCCGCCACGTAAGACGAGAGCGGGCCCGCGGCCTGCGGCACGACGCCCGCGATCTGCGGGGCGAACATGTAGAGCGCGGTGAGAATGATCGCGAGCACAACCGCCAGCCGCAAACCGCGCCGGAACCCGCCCGCGCCCGCCTCCGCGCCCGTCTGCACCCGCGTGCCATCACGCGCGGAGCGGTCGATCTGCCCGTCCTCGGGATGGGTGGAGATCGACGAGTTGATCTCTTCGATATCCGGCAGCAGGTCCCGTCGCGAGCCGGGGTCGATGTCGTCATCCTCGTCGTCTTCCACCGCGTCAGTGGGCGTGGCCATGCCGCGCAGCCGGGCCATGCGGGCCTTGGCCTGATGCGAGCGCTTGTCGGCTTCGTCCTCGCTTTCGGACAGCCCGAGATCAGGCTGGGTTTCGAGCCCCGCGCCGCGCCCTTCGGCGGCCCGCGCTTCGGCTTCGCGCTCGGCTTCCTCGCGCAGCAGGCTGGCCACATCCGGGTCGAGCGCGCGGCGGCGTTCCTCGGCGGCGGCGGCCTCCTCTTCGGCCGGGGTGAAGCCAGGGGCGAAATCCTCCTCGTCGTCCTCGTCGGGCTCGAGCGCCCAATCGGCCTCGTCCTCGAATTCGGTCTCGTCGGTAAACTCCGCCGGCGCTCCGGCCTCCTGCTTCTGGCTGGGATGCGGCTGAAACCACGTATCGCCGCAATTCGAGCACTGCACGTCGCGCCCGCTTTCCGGTATCACCTCGTCAGGGACTTCGTACTGCGCCCCGCAATTCGGGCAGATCAGCCTCATTCGGTCACCCGTTGCCTTATGCTTCCGCCGCAAGGCGGCCCTTCCACGGCCGCGCGGCCCGTTTTTGTAAGGTGTAACGGCTGCATTGCAAAAGGGCAAAGCAATTTGAGGCGGTTATCGTTGCACTGGCCCGGGCTCTGGGGCATGAACAGGGGCAGTCTTTTCCCCGGAGGCCGGTTTTGATCGAGCTCGAGAACGTGGCTTACAACTACGGCGGAGGCGAGCTTCTGAGTGACATTTCGCTCAAGCTCTCGCCCGGCTCGTTCCATTTTCTCACGGGCCCTTCCGGCTCGGGCAAGACGACGCTTCTCAAGCTCTGCTACGGCGCCTTGTTTCCCACCGCTGGGCAGGTGCGGCTTTTCGAGGCCGACCTGCGCCAGATGGAGCGCGACGATATCGCCCTCGTTCGCCGGCGGATCGGCGTGGTGCATCAGGATTGCCAGTTTCTCGATCACCTGCCGGTGTCGGACAACATCGCCCTGCCGCTGATGGTGGCGGGCCGCGACCTGCTGGCGGAGGGTGCGAACCTCAAGGAACTGACCAGCTGGGTGGGCCTCACCAACCGCGCCAACGCCCTCCCGCCCGAGCTTTCGGGCGGCGAGCGGCAGCGGGCTGCGCTGGCGCGGGCAGTGATCATGTCGCCCGATGTGGTGCTGGCCGACGAGCCCACCGGCAATATCGACTGGGAGATGTCGCAGCGCCTTCTGCGGCTGCTGATCGAGCTCAACCGCATGGGCAAGACGATCATGATCGCCACGCACGATCTGGCGCTGATCCGCGCGGCCAAGACCCATGTGCAGGCGCGTGTGCTGCGCATCTCCAACCGGCGGCTGCAACTGGCGGGGGCGGATCTCTGAGATGGTGAAGCTGCCCGATCTTCTCGACCTCACCGGAGGCGACACGCAGGCCGACCGCGTGGTGCCGCCTACCGGGTTCACCGCCACGCTCACACTCTTCAGCGCGGGGGCGATGGCCTTTCTGGCGGTCTTCGCGCTGGCGCTCTCGATGGCCGCCGGGCGGCTTGCCGAGCGCTGGAGCGACGAGCTGGCGCGCTCTTCGACCATCCGCATCTCGGCCCCCGCCGAGGAGCTTCAGGCGCAGACGGATGCGGTGCTGGCGGTGCTGGCCTCCACCCGTGGCGTGGCCTCGGCCCGCGCGCTCACCGACGAGGAGCAGAAGGCGCTGCTGGAGCCGTGGTTCGGCCCCGACCTGCCGGTGGAGACCCTGCCCATTCCGCGCCTCGTGGAGGTGATCGAAAGCGGCGAGGGGTTCGATGCCGCCGGCCTCCGGCTGCGGCTCGCGGCGGAGGCGCCCGGCGCGGTGCTCGACGACCACACCCGTTGGCGCCGGCCCCTCGTGCGCGCCGCCGCGCGATTGCGGATGCTGGGCTGGGCCTCGATCCTGCTCATCGGCGCCGCCACGGCGGCGATGATCACGCTCGCGGCCAATGCGGCGCTTTCGGCCAATGCGCAGGTGATCTCTGTGCTCCGGCTGGTGGGCGCGCGCGATGCCTATATCGCGCAGGCCTTCGAGCGGCGCTTCACCCTGCGCGCCATCTCCGGCGCCACGATCGGCATGGCGCTCGGGCTTGTCTCCATCGCGCTGCTGCCCTCGGCCCAACCGGAGGGCGGGTTTCTCACCGGGCTCGGGTTTCGGGGCTGGCAATGGTTCTGGCCCTTCCTGATCCCGGTTCTCGCCGGGGGGGTGGCCTTCGCGGCCACTCGCATGGCGGCGCGGCGTACGCTGCGGGAGATGCCGTGATGGGCGCGCTGCAATGGCTCCGCTCGCTCGTCTTCGTGCTGAGCGCCTACCTGATGATGGGCCTTATGGGCATCGCCTTCTTCCCTTGGGCCATCGTGAGCCGCAAAGGCGCGCTCACTGCCTGCCATACATGGTGCCGCTGGGTGCGATGGACAGCGCGCTGGATGGTGGGTTTGCACACCGAGGTGCGCGGCACGCCCCCCTCGGGCGAGGTGGTGATCGCGGCCAAGCACCAGTCTTTCCTCGACATCATCCTGATCTTCGGCGCGATCCCGGCGGGCAAGTTCATCATGAAGCGCGAGCTGATGTGGGCCCCGGTGATCGGGCAATATGCGCTCAAGATCGGTTGCGTGCCGGTCGACCGGGGCAAGCGCAGCCAAGCCATCAAGCGGATGGTGCAGGACGTGGCCAAGGGCCGGCAGGAGCCGGGGCAGCTCATCATCTACCCGCAGGGAACGCGGATCGCGCCGGGCGTCAAGGCGCCCTACAAGATCGGCACCGGCGTGCTCTACGAGGAGCTGGGCCAGGCCTGCGTGCCCGCGGCCACCAATGTGGGCCTCTTCTGGCCGCGCAAGGGCATCCTGCGCAAGCCGGGGCTGGCGGTGGTAGAGTTCTTGCCGCCCATTGCGCCGGGCCTGGCCAAGGGCGAATTCATGGCGCGGCTCGAACACGAGGTGGAGGCAGCCTCCAACCGTTTGATGAAGGAGGCTGGTTTCGATGCGGCGGATTGAGAGCGTGGAGGCGCTGACGGCGCTCTACCCCGACGCGGTGCCGCTGGCGCTGGCAAAAGTATCGCCGTGCCTCACACCGCTATACCGGCAATGGATCGAAGGGTCGCGCTTCTGCATTCTCTCGACCGTCGGGCCGGAGGCGGTGCATGGCAGCCCGCGCGGCGATGACGGCCCGGTGGTGCGCGTCGAGGACGACCGGACGCTCGCCATGCCGGACTGGCGCGGCAATAACCGCCTCGATTGCCTGCGCGACATCGTGGAAGACGGGCGCGTGGCGCTGCTCTTTCTCGTGCCGGGCTCGAACACCGCGGTGCGGGTCAATGGCCGCGCCGTGCTGACCGACGATGAAAGCCTTCGCCAGAGCTTCGCCCGCAAGAGCATCCTGCCGGCCACGGTGATCGTCATCGAGATCGCCGAGGTCTATACCCAATGCGCCAAGGCGCTGATGCGCTCCGGGCTCTGGGGGCGCGACGACCGCGACACGGTTCCGACCGTGGGACAGATCATGGCGGAGATGACAGACGGGGCCGAGGGTGGCCCCGACTATGACGCCAATTACGAAGAGCGCGCCCGCCCGCGGATGTGGTAGGGCGCAAAATCCTGGCGCTGCGCTTTGAGATAACCCTTCCGCCGTGAGTATTTTTCCCAAGAAGAAGCACCATCTGCGCTTTCTTCTTGGGTCAAATACTCATTTTTGATCAAAGCCTTGTATCAGCTGTGAATCGGCCCGTCGCCGCAGGCGAGCGCCGCCTCGCGCACGGCTTCCGAGAAGGTCGGGTGCGCGTGGCAGGTGAGCGCGAGATCTTCGGCGGAGGCGCCGAATTCCATCGCCACGCAGACCTCGTGGATCAGATCGCCCGCCGCAGGCCCGATGATATGGGCGCCGAGAATGCGATCTGTTTCCTTGTCGGCGAGGAGCTTCACGAAGCCGTCGCCCGCGAAGACCGCCTTGGCGCGGCCGTTGCCCATGAAGGAGAACTTGCCGACCTTGTAGGCGCGGCCTTCCTCCTTCAGCTCTTCCTCGGTCTTGCCCACGGCGGCCACTTCGGGATGGGTGTAGATCACGCCGGGGATCACGCCGTAATTGACGTGGCCATGCTTGCCCGCGATCACCTCTGCGGCGGCCATGCCTTCATCCTCGGCCTTGTGGGCCAGCATCGGGCCCTCGATGGCGTCGCCGATGGCGTAGATGCCCTTGACGTTGGTCTGCCAGTGATCGTCTGTGCTGATCTGGCCGCGCTTGGTGAGCTCGATGCCGAGGGCGTCGAGGCCCAGCCCGTCGGTAAAGGGTTTGCGGCCGGTGGCGACCAGCACCACGTCGGCGTCGAGCTGGTAGTCGCTCTCGTCCTTGCGGAGCTTGTAGTTGACCTTGGCCTTGGTCTTCATCGCCTCCACCGATTGCACGGCGGCGCCCATGATGAACTCAAGCCCTTGCTTTTTCAGCATCTTCTGGAAGGACTTCTGCACCTCGCCATCCATGCCGGGGGTGATCGCGTCGAGGAACTCGACCACGGTGACCTCGGAGCCGAGGCGCGCATAGACGGAGCCCAACTCCAGCCCGATCACGCCCGCGCCGATCACCACCATCTTCTTCGGTACCTTGGAAAGCTCCAGCGCGCCGGTGGATGTGACGACCACCTTCTCGTCGACCTCGACGCCCGGCAGGCTGGAGGCCTCCGAGCCGGTGGCGATGATGATGTTCTTGGCCTCATGTGTCTCGTCGCCCACCTTCACCTTGCCCGCCTCGGGGATCGAGCCCCAGCCCTTGAGCCAGTCTATCTTGTTCTTCTTGAAGAGAAATTCGATGCCCTTGGTGTTCTGGCCGATGGTCTCGTCCTTGTAGGCGAGCATCTGCTTCCAGTCGACGGAGGGGGATTTGCCCTTGAGGCCCATCTTGGCGAAGTTGTGCTCGGCCTCGTGGAGCATGTGGCTGGCGTGCAGGAGCGCCTTGGAGGGGATGCAGCCCACGTTGAGGCAGGTGCCGCCGAGTGTCTCGCGGCCTTCCACGCAGGCCGTCTTCAGGCCGAGCTGGGCGCAGCGGATGGCGGCCACGTAGCCGCCGGGGCCCGAGCCGATGACGATCACGTCGTAACTTGCCATGTTTGTCTCCTCGTTCGAATTTCCGGCGTCGGTATCACGTCAGTATAACGTCGGTATCGCGTCGGTGCGATGGCCGGATTGGCCAGATTGGATGAACGGCGCGCGCCTCAGGTCAGAAGCGCGGCCAGCAGCATGAGGGTGGTTGCGAGAAATCCCACCGCCCAGATCAGCGAGCGCCACGGCACCCAGCCGAAGTAATAGGCGGGGATGTAGAGCACCCGCGCGCCGAGATAGGCATAGGCGCAGGCGGCGGTGAAGGGGGTGGAGGCCTCGCCGAGCGTGACGATCACGCAGGCGATGGTGAAGAGGATGAGCCCCTCGAAATGGTTGTTGAGCGCCCGGAAGAGGCGGCCCGTGCCGGGGCTGACCTGCTCGATGAGCGGCTGCTTGAGGCGCTCGGGGTCGCGGGGGGAGAGGGTCTTGCCGACGCCCAGCTCGAGATTGGCGGGGATCGCCATGAGGGCGTATTGCACGACCTGCAGGAGGGCGGCGAGGGTGAGGGCGGTGAGTTCGGGGGTCATTTCGTTTCCAGAAGGTGAGAGGCGGACGGGCCGTGGCCGAGGGCCTTTTCCTTCTTTACCCAGTCCTTCGCGCGGTCGACATCGTTCACGTCGAAGAGCGCCCAATGCGCTCCGCCCTCTTCCCGCCAGAGCTGGAGCTGTGACAGCCCGGCATCGGCGCGGTCTTCGGCATGGGCGTGATGCGCCTCTTGGTCGAAGCTGTCGTAGCGGAGAAGGAGTTGGGTGGACACGTCTGGGCTCCTGAGAGGTTTTCGGGAAGCGCGGGGCGGGGTGAAACCCCGCCCTACGGGCGCGTAGGGTGGGGTTTCACCCCACTGCTTACAGATCCATCAGCAGCCGCCGCGGATCTTCCAGCGCGTCCTTCACCCGCACGAGGAAGGTCACGGCGCCCTTGCCATCCACGATGCGGTGGTCGTAGCTCAGCGCGAGATACATCATGGGCCGGGCGACGATCTCGCCGTTCACCACCATCGGGCGTTCCTGGATCTTGTGCATGCCGAGGATGCCGGACTGGGGCGGGTTGAGGATGGGCGAGGACATCAGCGAGCCGTAGACGCCGCCGTTGGAGATGGTGAAGGTGCCGCCCTGCATCTCGGCCATGGAGAGCTTGCCGTCGCGGGCGCGGGCGCCCTTCTCGGCGATCTGCTTCTCGATATCGGCGAAGGACATCGAATCGGCATCCCGGATCACGGGCACCACGAGGCCCGTGGGCGTGCCGGTGGCGATGCCCATGTGGACGAAGTTCTTGTAGACGATATCGGTGCCGTCGATCTCGGCGTTGACTTCGGGCACCTCCTTCAGCGCGTGGCAGCAGGCCTTGGTGAAGAAGGACATGAAGCCGAGCTTCACGCCGTGCTTCTTGAGGAACTCGTCCTTGTAGGCGTTGCGGAGCGCCATCACCTCGGTCATGTCCACCTCGTTGTAGGTGGTGAGCATGGCGGCGGTGTTCTGGCTGTCTTTCAGGCGGCGCGCGATGGTCTGGCCCAGGCGGGTCATCTTCACCCGTTCCTCGCGGGCGGCGTCATCTGCCGAGACGGGCGCGCGCGGCGCTTGTGCCGGGGCGGCGGGCGCGGGGGCGGAGGTGGTGGCGCTTGCGGCGGCGGAGGCGGCCTTGGCGACATCCTCCTTCATCACGCGGCCATCGCGGCCGGTGCCCTGCACCTGATCGGGGGAAAGGCCCTTCTCGGCCATGGCCTTCTTGGCGGAGGGGGCATCCTCGATATCGCGACCGGCGGGCGGGGGGGTGTATTGCCCGCCATTGGCATCGGCCTTGGAGCCGGCGGTGTCGTCGGGGCGCTCGGCGGGCTCCACCATGCCATCGGCCGCGCCCGAGAGCACGGCGAGCTTGGCGCTGGCCTGCACGGTTTCGCCCTCCTTGGCGAGGATCTCGGTGAGGGTGCCGGCGGCGGGCGAGGGCACTTCGACGGAGACCTTGTCGGTTTCCAGTTCGCAGAGCATCTCGTCCTGGCTGACGCTGTCGCCCACCTTCTTGAACCACGTGGAGACGGTGGCCTCGGAGACCGACTCGCCCAGCGTGGGCACCATCACGTCGATATTGCCGCTGCCATTGCCGCCGCTGCCGCCCGGACCGCCGGTGCCGCCGCTGGAGACGGTTTCGGCCTTCTCGGATTTCTCGCCCTTGTCGGAGGCTTTTGGAGCCTCGGCGCCTTCGCCTTCGGAGATGGTGGCCAGAAGCGCATCGACGCCCACGGTCTCGCCCTCCTGCGCCACGATCTCGCCCAGCGTTCCGGCGGAGGGGGCGGGCACCTCGACGGTGACCTTGTCGGTTTCCAGTTCGCAGAGCATTTCATCGGCGGCGACGGCATCGCCCGGCTTCTTGAACCATGTGGCGACGGTGGCCTCGGTGACGGATTCGCCCAGCGTGGGCACGCGTACTTCGATGGTCATCGGATCACTTTCCTTCAATGGTGAGCGCGGTATCCACCAGCGCTTCCTGTTGGGCTTTGTGGGTGGAGGCGAGGCCCGTGGCGGGCGAGGCCGCGGCGGGCCGGCCCACGTAGACGGGCCGCTTGTGCTTGGCCTTGATGCGGGTCAGCACCCATTCGATATTGGGTTCGATGAAGCTCCAGGCGCCTTGGTTCTTCGGCTCTTCCTGGCACCAGACGACCTCGGCCTTGGGGAAGCGCTCCATCTCCTTCACCAGCGAGATCGCGGGGAAGGGATAGTATTGCTCGATCCGCATCAGGTAGACATCGTCGATGCCGCGCTTGTCGCGCTCCTCGAGCAGGTCGAAATAGACCTTGCCGGAGCAGAGCACCACGCGCTTGATCTTCTCGTCGGGCTGCAGCTCGGTGTCGGAATTGCCGTATTGCGCATCGTCCCAGAGCACCCGGTGGAAGGAGGAGCCGGTGGTGAACTCCTCGGTCTTCGAGACGCAGAGCTTGTGGCGCAGGAGCGACTTGGGCGTCATCAGGATGAGCGGCTTGCGGAAGGTGCGGTGGAGCTGCCGGCGCAGGATGTGGAAGTAGTTGGCCGGCGTGGTGCAGTTGGCCACGATCCAGTTGTCCTGCCCGCACATGGTGAGGAAGCGCTCGAGCCGGGCGGAGGAGTGCTCGGGGCCCTGCCCCTCGAAGCCGTGCGGCAGGAGGCAGACGAGGCCCGACATGCGCAGCCATTTGCTCTCGCCCGAGGAAATGAACTGGTCGAACATGATCTGCGCGCCGTTGGCGAAGTCCCCAAACTGCGCCTCCCAGAGGGTGAGCGCGTTGGGCTCGGCGAGTGAATAGCCATACTCGAAGCCGAGCACCGCGTATTCGGAGAGCATCGAATCGATGACCTCGTATTGCGCCTGGCCGGGGCGGATGTTGTTGAGCGGGTAATAGCGCTCTTCGGTCTCCTGGTTGATGAGGCCGGAATGGCGCTGCGAGAAGGTGCCGCGGGTGCTGTCCTGCCCGGCGAGGCGCACCGGGTAGCCCTCGGTGAGCAGCGAGCCGAAGGCCAGCGCCTCGGCGGTGGCCCAGTCGAAGCCCTCGCCGCTCTCGAACATCTTCGCCTTCGTCTCCAGGAGCCGCGACACGGTCTTGTGCAGCGGGAAGCCCTCGGGCGCGGTGGTGAGCGCGCGGCCGATCTCCTCGAAAGTTTCGGGCTTGATGGAGGTTTCGCCGCGCTGGTAATCCTCGTTCTGGCGGTCGAGATGCGACCACTTGCCATCGAGCCAGTCGGCCTTGTTGGGGCGGTATTCCTTGCCGGCCTCGAACTCGTCGGCGAGGTAGGACTGGAAGGCGGCCTTCATGTCCTCGATCTCGCCTTCGGGAATGAGGCCATCCTTCACCAGCCGGTCTGTGTAGAGCGCGAGCGTTGTCTTCTGCTTCTTGATCTTGTTGTACATGATCGGGTTGGTGAACATCGGCTCGTCGCCTTCGTTATGCCCGAAGCGGCGATAGCAGATCATGTCGATGACCACGTCCTTGTGGAACTTCTGGCGGAACTCGGTTGCCACCTTGGCGGCATGCACCACCGCCTCCGGGTCGTCGCCGTTGACGTGGAAGATGGGCGCCTCGACCATCAGCGCGATGTCGGTGGGATAGGGCGAGGAGCGCGAGAAATGCGGCGCGGTGGTGAAGCCGATCTGGTTGTTCACCACGATATGCATTGTGCCGCCGGTCTTGTGGCCCCGGAGGCCCGAGAGGCCGAAGCACTCGGCCACGACGCCTTGCCCCGCGAAAGCCGCGTCGCCATGCAGCAGGATGGGCAGCACGGTGGTGCGCTCTTCGTCGTTATACTGATCCTGCTTGGCGCGGACCTTGCCCAGCACCACGGGGTTGACCGCCTCGAGATGCGAGGGGTTGGCGGTGAGCGAGAGGTGCACGGAGTTGCCATCGAACTCGCGATCAGACGAGGCGCCGAGGTGGTATTTCACGTCGCCCGAGCCGTCGACATCCTCGGGCTTGAAGCTGCCGCCCTGGAACTCGTTGAAGATGGCGCGGTAGGGCTTGCCCATCACGTTGGCGAGCACGGAAAGCCGGCCCCGGTGGGGCATGCCGATGACGATTTCCTTCACGCCGAGCTGGCCGCCGCGCTTGATGATCTGCTCCATCGCCGGAATGAGGCTTTCGCCCCCGTCGAGCCCGAAGCGCTTGGTGCCCATGTATTTCACATGCAGGTATTTCTCGAAGCCCTCGGCCTCGACCAGCTTGTTGAGGATGGCCTTGCGGCCCTCGCGGGTGAAGCGGATCTCCTTGTCGAACCCCTCGATGCGCTCCTTGAGCCACGCGGCTTCCTCGGGGTTGGAGATATGCATGTATTGCAGCGCGAAGGTGCCGCAATAGGTGCGGCGCACGATGTCGACGATCTCGCGGATCGAGGCGACCTGCAGGCCAAGCACGTTGTCGATGAAGATCGGGCGGTCCATGTCGGCCTCGGTGAAGCCGTAGGAGCGCGGATCGAGCTCGGGGCGGTAGCCGTGGTCGCGCAGGCCGAGCGGATCGAGCTCGGCGGCGAGGTGGCCACGGATGCGGTAGGAGCGGATGAGCATGAGCGCGCGCACCGAGTCGAGCACTGCGCGTTTCACCGCCTCGTCGGACACCTCGACGCCCTTCTCGGCGGCCTTGGCGCGGATCTTGTCGCCGGCCTGTTTGGCCTCGGCCTCGGCGGGCCATTCGCCGGTGAGCGCGCTGGTCAGATCGTCGGCGGGCTGGGGCGGCCAGTCGGCCCGCGCCCATGAGGGGCCGGCGGCCTCGCGCTTCACGTCGATCTCGCCGTCGCCGAGCTGCCGGAAGAAGCTCTGCCACGCCTCGTCGACCGCGTTCGGGTCGTTGGCATAGCGGGCGTAGAGCTGCTCGAGATACTCGGCATTGTGCCCCTGCATGAAGGAAGAGGCGTGGAACTGGTCGTTGGGGGATTGATCGGTCATGTTCACTTCCCACCCTTTCGGGCTGGTCTCCTGACTAGCGCAAGATCTGGTTTGCCAATTGCTCGACGGAGCGCTCCAGCCCGCCGAAATTGTGCCCGGCCCCGTTGACGGGCACGAGCTGCGCGGGCACGCCGCGCGCCTTGAGGGCGGCCACATACGCCTCGGAGAGCGCGGGCCGGGTGTTGGTATCCTTCGTGCCCACCAGCGCGAAGACGCGGGTGCCGCGGGGCACCTTGCCGGCGAAGCTGTGGGGCGAGAGGCTGTTGCTCCAATCCGACTTGCCGCGCGAGGCGCGCCATTCGGGCACGTTGCAGGGGCAGGCGGCGAGGATGACGTTGTTCATCACGCCCGGATACATGCCCGCGATGGCGCCGAGCTGCGCGGCGCCGCCGGAATGGCCGATGCCGAGCACCCTCGAGGCGCCGGTTTGCCGGGCGAGGTTCTGGATGGTCTTGGCCACGAGCGCGTTGTTGGCCTGCGTGTAGTGATCGCGCCGGTTGTTGTTGGAACCGGGCGACTTGCCGCCCTTGCCATCGGTGTAGCCGGGGCGGAGCATGGCGAAGACGCTGGTGCCGGGGTTGGCCTGCGCGATGCGCTGGGCGAGGGCGTAATGGTAGTTGGCCGGCCCGCCATTGCTGACATCGCCGTGGAGGATGACCACGAGCGCCCGGTTGCCGGAGCCGAACATCTTGCCATCGAGCGGCCCGGGCGACTGGGCGAGGCTCATGGTGGCGAGCAGCGCCCAGAGCGAAAGGGCGGTCAGAAGCGGCAGGCCGCGGGTGAGAAACAAGGCCTTCATGCGTGGTCCTACCTGTCCTGAACGGTGAAGATGGTGTGGATGACGGCGGCGCGGGTGTCGCGCCCGTCGAGCAGCAGCACGAGGCCGCGCTTGTGAACCTGCCGCTGCGTTTCCGAGAAGAAGGTGGTTTCGGCGGCCCAGACCTTGGCGGCATCATCGGCGCGGGCGGGCATTATGTCGTAGCGGGCCACGAGATCTTCCAGCAGGGCGTGCTCGGGGGTGCGCAGGAGAAGCTGGCAGCCGAGGCTTTCGATGCCGGGCGCGGCGATCACGTCTATCAGCAGGGCGAGGCCGCGGTTTTCCTTGAGCACCAGCAGGCGGGCGGCCTCGGGCGCGCCCTCGGAGGGGGCCTCGAGCATGGTGCGCAGGTGGCGCTCCTCGTCTTCCATCAGCACGGCGCGGGCGGCGGCTTCGGCCTCGCCCCTGAGCACCTGCGACGAGACTCGCGCCTCGGCGGCGGCGGGCAGGATCTGCGCGCTTTCCTCCTCGGTGGCGGCGCGCCACTCGGAGAGCACGGCGAGCCGCGCGTCGAGCGAATGGCCGGGCGAGAGGCAGACGGCCTCCATCATCCGGTAAAGCGCCCCGTTCACCCGGTCATGCGCGGGGGCGGCGGGCGCATGGGCGGCCACCGCGGCAAGGGGGAGGTGGAGGGGGCGCAGGTATCGGATCATCTGGCGGATCTCCCTCGGGGGCGGGCGGGGCGGCTCATGCGCGCGGCTTCGGGCCGTAGGCGTTGGCTTCAGGATCGGAGGGGCGGGTGAGCCACCAGAGGTAGACCACGGTGATGGCGAGCTGGATCAGGCCCAGCACCATCATCAGCCCGGCGTTGCCCATGTCGGGGATCTGGCCCGGATCGCCCATTTGGCCCATGCCCATGCCGGGGCCGCGCGGTGCGAAGAGCGTGGTGAGAAGGCCGAAGCCCACCGGGATGAGAATATACCAGCCCGGCCGCCCGGTATCCTGCAGCCGCCGCCAGCCGGCGGCGGTGAGCGGGACGATGAGCGCCACCACGTAGAGGAGATAGAGCAGGCGGATGCCGATGATGGCGAAGATCACCGCGCCGATCACGTAGGCGAGGATGAACCACCAGTATTCCGGCCGCGAGGCGCGGCCCGAGAAGGCCGCGTATTTCTCGGTGAGGCAGGTCTTCACGCTGGTCTGCAGGTCCATCTTCATCGGTCCGTCCTCCCGCTTCGGGGCCTCAGCCCTTTTCGATTGCCTCGAGCACGGCCTCGCCGAGGCCCGCCGGGCTTTCGCTCACGACGATGCCCGCCGAGCGCATCGCCTCGATCTTGTCATCCGCGCCGCCTTTGCCGCCGGCGACGATGGCGCCCGCGTGGCCCATGCGGCGGCCCGGAGGCGCGGTGCGGCCGGCGATGAAGCCCGCGACCGGCTTCTTGCGGCCCTTCTTCGCCTCGTCCTTGAGGAACTGCGCGGCTTCCTCTTCGGCCGCGCCGCCGATCTCGCCGATCATGATGATCGACTCGGTCTCGTCATCGGCGAGGAACCATTCGAGCACGTCGATATGCTCCGTGCCCTTGATCGGGTCGCCGCCGATGCCCACGCAGGTACTCTGGCCGAGGCCCACATCGGAGGTCTGCTTGACCGCCTCGTAGGTGAGCGTGCCCGAGCGCGAGACCACGCCGCAGGAGCCGCGCTTGTGGATGTGGCCGGGCATGATGCCGATCTTGCAGGCGTCCGGCGTGATGATGCCGGGGCAGTTGGGGCCGATCAGCACCGACTTGCTGTCCATCAGCGCGCGCTTCACGCGCATCATGTCGAGCACCGGGATGCCCTCGGTGATGCAGACGATGAGCGGCATCTCCGCGTCGATCGCCTCGAGGATCGAATCGGCGGCGAAGGGCGGGGGCACATAGATTACCGAGGCATTGGCGCCGGTCTCGTGCATCGCCTCGTGCACGGAGTTGTAAACCGGCAGATCGAGATGCGTCTGACCGCCCTTGCCGGGGGTCACGCCGCCCACCATCTGCGTGCCGTAGGCGATGGCCTGCTCGGTGTGGAAGGTGCCTTGCGACCCGGTGAGGCCCTGACAGATCACCTTGGTGGTTTTATCTACGAGTACGGCCATTCGGGCCTCCTTTGAAACGTCAGTCTGATGCGTTTCCGGCCAGACCGGAAACAGGGTTCTGGCGGGTTTGATCAACGGGGGCGCAGGCCGCTCCGCTGAAGATTCGGGTGGTTTCGGCCCGCGCGGCAACGGCGGCAGTGGCGGCCCGCGCCCGGGGGGCGGTGCGGCGTGCTGCGGTTTCTGCGCGGGGTGTCATGCGTGGGTGTTCCCTGGCTTGGTTTCAGGCATCGGGCCGGTAGAGAAGAAGCGTGTAGGTGGCGGCATTGCCGACCCAGTGATTGCGGGTGGTGGCGAGCATGCCGCCCTCTACCTGCCAGGCCTGCTCCACATCCGACCCGAGCGGCGCGGGGCTTGCCGGGCGCGCCTCGGGGAAGGCCTTTGCGACGTAGCCCTGCACCGCCTCCGTCTGCCCGGTGCGCGACACCGCGCGCACACCGCAGATGCGTGCGCCCGACAGGACGGCGGGGCGCAGATCGTCGACCACGAAGACGCGCGGCGCGCCGGCGGCCTGCTGCGGCCTCGGCACATAGCCGGCCGAGCGCAGCGCGCTCTCGCGCGCCTCGGGGCGGGCGGGCCGCTCCACGCAGAAGGTGTCGAAGGTGCGCACGAAGGTTGCGGGGGTGCTGCGGGGCACCTCCTTCCAGCGCGGGATCGTCGCCAGCTCGAGCCTGTCGGGCCCGGGCATCTCTGCCGAGCAGGCCGAGAGCACGGCCATGCAGACGAGAGACATGCCAGACGCGTGATGCGCTGCGATAT
>JAVKDQ010000172.1:0-26903 GCA_040222155.1 Roseovarius sp. | reverse complement strand
GCCGATGCGCCTGCGCCATCTCCATGCCGATAGGGCCACCACCCACGACGAGCAGATGCCGCGGCCGCTCCTCGAGGTCGAAGAGCGTTTCGTTCGTAATATAAGGCTCGGCATCGAGCCCGGGGATCGGTGGCACGAAAGGCCGCGAACCGGTGGCGATCACCACGCGGCGCGCACGGATGCTGACATCACCCGCCTGCACCTCGCGCGGCGAGACGAACCGGCCGAACTCGCGGATCACGGTCACGCCGAGGCCTTCGAACCGTTCCTGGCTGTCATGCGGCGCGATCTGCGCGATCACGTCGGCCACATGCGCCTGGGCCGATGCGTAATCCACCTCGGGCGCGGCATCAGCAACGCCGAAAGGGCTGGCATGGGCCTGCGCGTAAGCCGCTTTGGCGGAGGCGATGAGGGCTTTCGAGGGCACGCAGCCGTAATTGAGGCAATCGCCGCCCATCCTTCCGCCTTCGAGCAGCACAACGGAGGCGCCCATCTGCACTGCACCCGCCGCCACCGAGAGTCCGCCGGAGCCTGCACCGATCACCAGAAGGTCGGGTTTCAGCACGCGCATGTCAGAGGTCGTTTCTGTTTCGCAGGCGTTTCACGAGGATCGGCAGGGCGGCGAGCGCGCAGAGGCCGAGAATGGGCCCGATCACTTGCGGCTCCCAGAGCAGCGATAGGTCGGGCGTGCCGCCTCGGTCGAAGACATCGCCGAGCCCGGCGCCGATCCATGTGAAAACGAAGGCGCCGGGTATGATGCCGAGTGCGGTTGTCCAGGCGAAATTCAAGTAGCGTACCCCTACCAGCGCAGGCAGGAGATTGGCCACGAAGAAGGGAACGGCGGGCACGAGGCGCAGCAAAAGCAGCACACTGATTTCATGCTCGCGCAGGCCATTCTTGAGGCGCTTCAGGGTGCCCTCCGAAGCCTCCATTCGCGCCGCCATCATTCGCCCGAGCCCGTGGCGCGCCGCAAGAAAAATGGCCGAGGCGCCGATCGAGGCAGCAACCACATTGAGCCCGGTGCCGACGCCCAGCCCGAACAGAAATCCGCCGGTCACGGAGGCCACCGCCGCGCCCGGCAGTGAAAAGGCGACAATCAGAATGTAGACGCCCATGAAGGCCAGCGCGGCAACGGCGTAATTGCCATCGCGCCAGGCCAGCAGCGCCTCGCGGTTCTCGCGCAACGTCTCGAAGCTCAGCACATCGCCCAGCGTGAAGAACCCGGTTACCGCCACCGCGACGATCACCGCGAGGGGCATATGCCGCCACAGGCCGTGCCGTTTCATGTCTTGGGTCTGGTCCATGTCGTGTGCCGGGTCCTCGGTGAGCGGGTCTCTTGCCATAGTTGCGTCATCCGATGCCCGCGCGCCAGAGGCCTCACGCGGGGGTGATGGAGGGTGATGATTTCGGTAGACGTGTTACAGGAAACCGTGCCGGCTTGGCCTTTGGTCGCCCGGTTTCACCGCCGAGTGCAGCATTTTTGTTGCAAATCGCGCCTGCCGGGTTTGACTTGGCCGAACGGCACGATTATAGGCGAGGCCTGATATCTTATGCACGAGGCGGCTGCGATTCCGCGTGCCTCGGCCAAACCGGAGACCGGAGCGATGAAACGCACCTTTCAACCCTCGAACCTGGTTCGCAAGCGCCGGCACGGATTCCGTGCGCGCATGGCCACCAAGGCTGGCCGCAAGATCCTGAACGCGCGCCGCGCTCGTGGCCGCAAGTCGCTGAGCGCCTGAGCCTCAGCCACTCACAGGGAATGCACATGGCACCGCCGGAGGCCCCCGAGACAAGGTCGGGGAATACGCCCCCGGCGGTGCCTTTTTGCGTCTGTCGCCTGAAAAACCGGGCCGATTTCCTCAAGCTCAATCGCGCGAGGCGGCAAGGCACGGCCTCGATGCTGGTGCAGGGGCGCGACCGGCACGACGCGGCAGAGACTATCCGCGTGGGGTTTACCTGCTCGAAGAAGGTAGGCAATGCCGTGGCGCGGAACCGCGCCAAGCGACGTCTGCGCGAGGCCGCACGCCTTGTCATGGCCGAGCATGGCCGGGCAGGCTGGGATTACGCGCTGATCGGCAAGCCCGAGGCCACAGTCGCGCGGCCTTTCGAAGCGCTCCTCGGCGATCTGCGCTTTGCCCTTTCCAGGCTCCATTCCGTGAGATGAGCCCCGTCGCTCATATCCTCGCACTGCCCATCAGGTTCTACCGGCTGGTCTTTTCGCCATGGGTCGGTTGGCATTGCCGCTACCAGCCCACTTGCTCGGCTTATGCGCTGGAGGCACTCGAAAAGCACGGCGCGTTCAAGGGAGGCTGGCTTGCGGCCCGCCGCATCGCCCGATGCAATCCGTGGGGCGATTGCGGCCACGATCCGGTTCCGGAGCGCAAGGCAGGGCGCGGCGCACCAGAGTCTTGAAAAGACTCTGCCCCGTTTTCTTTGCAAGAAAACGCGGTCAGCGCGCACCTCGCGCGTGGAAGATGAAGCCCAGAAGGTTCAGAAGCACTTGAGCCGCGAGTATGGCGGTGCTCCCCGTCCGGTCGTAATCTGGCGCCACCTCCACGAGGTCGATTCCCACCACCTCGTGGCGCTGCGCCACCTGTTGCAGGATCTCCAGAACGTCGTAATAGAGAAACCCGCCGTGGCTCGGCGTGCCGGTTCCTGGCGCGATGGAGGGGCAGAAGGCATCGATGTCGATCGTGATGTACACCCGCGCGCCTTTCGGAATGCGCGCGACGGTCGCCTCCGGGCCGAGCGCGCGCACCTTTCGCACCGAGAGGATATCCGCCCCCATGCGCCGAGCGTCGTCATACCCTTGCTTCGCGGTCGAACTCACGTTGCGGATGCCAAGCTGGGTGAGGCCCGTGACATAAGGCTTCTCCGCCGCGCGGCGCATCGGATTGCCGTGGCCAAAGCGCACGCCGTGCCGTTCGTCGACGAAATCGAGATGCGCATCGATCTGAAGAATGTGTATGTCGCCCTGCGCCTCGAAGGCGTCGATGCAGGGGATGTTGATCGAATGGTCGCCCCCGATCACCACCGGCAAGGCACCTGCCGTGAGGATCGCCCGCACGCCCTCAGCGATATTGGCATGGCTCTTGGCGGTATCCGTATGCACGATATCCGCGTCGCCCAAATCCACGAGGCGCACCGAACCGGGCAGGTAGGTGGCGTCGTCTTCATGGTCATAGGCGCCTGCATGGCCGAAGCTGAAAAGCGTCGAGGCCTCGCGCACCGCCCGAGGCCCGAAGCGCGCGCCCGCGCGCCATTGGGTGCCGAAATCGAAGGGGGCGCCGAGGATCGCGGCATCGGCTTCGATGGCGCGCCAGTCTTCCACATAGGGCCGCTTGCCGAAGGTGGAGATGCCCACGAAGGGCAGGTTCAGGCGGCCGGTATCGTAGCTGTTCTCGCTCATGCGGGCCACGGTGCGCCAAGGCTAGCGGCGAGGCAAGCGCGATCTGCCGCAGCGTTTCAGGCTGCATTCCGCGAGTGAGTATTTTCCCCAAGAAGAAGGCCCGGGCAAGCCGCTGCTTCTTCTTGGGGAAAATACTCGCGTCGCGCCCTTTCCACTCGCTCCGATCCATGCGATAGGGAACCGCCAAACGATCCCGCCACAGGAGATGCGCGATGGAGATTCGTGAGGCACTGACCTTCGATGATGTTCTGCTTGTTCCCGCGAAGTCGAGCGTGCTGCCCGCCACGGCCGATACGCGCACCCGCGTGACCCGCGCGATCGACCTCAACATCCCGCTCCTGAGCTCCGCCATGGACACGGTGACCGAGGCGCGCATGGCGA
Organism: Roseovarius sp.; assembly: GCA_040222155.1. Classification (GTDB taxonomy): domain Bacteria; phylum Pseudomonadota; class Alphaproteobacteria; order Rhodobacterales; family Rhodobacteraceae; genus Roseovarius. The sequence goes on along the minus strand of JAVKDQ010000172.1, from coordinate 23,113 downwards.
TCACCATGGCACAGGCCGGTGGGATGGGCGTCATTCACCGCAATCTCACCGTGGAAGAGCAGGCGCGCGAGGTGCGGCGGGTGAAACGGTTCGAGTCGGGCATCGTCTACAACCCTGTCACTCTCACGCCCAACCAGACGCTGGCCGATGCCAAGGCGCTCACCGAGCGCTACGGGTTCACCGGGTTCCCGGTGGTTGATGAAAAGCGCCGTGTGGTCGGCATCGTCACCAACCGCGACATGCGCTTCGCCGATTCAGACGACACGCCGGTGCATGTGATGATGACCTCCGACAAGCTTGCCATCCTGCAGGAGCCCGCCGACCGCGAGGAGGCGCGCAACCTGATGCGTGCACGGCGGATCGAAAAGCTGCTCGTTACCGACAGGAACGGCAAGCTCACCGGGCTCCTTACACTGAAAGACAGCGAGCAGGCCGTGCTGAACCCCACGGCCTGCAAGGATCATCTTGGCAGGCTACGTGTGGCCGCGGCGTCCACAGTGGGGGATGCGGGGTTCGAGCGCAGCCAGGCGCTGGTCGATGCGGGCGTCGACATGATCGTGATCGACACCGCACATGGCCATTCCGAGGGCGTGGCGAAGGCCGTTGAACGGGCCAAGTCGCTTTCCAACGAGGTGCAGATCGTTGCCGGCAACGTGGCCACGGCCGAAGCCACCCGCGCACTGATCGGGGCAGGGGCCGATGCGATCAAGGTGGGCATCGGGCCGGGCAGCATTTGCACCACCCGGATGGTCGCGGGCGTGGGCGTGCCGCAACTGACCGCGATCATGGATTGCGCGCGGGCGGCAGGCGACACGCCGGTCATCGCCGATGGTGGCATCAAGTTCTCCGGCGATTTCGCCAAGGCCATCGCGGCAGGCGCCTCCTGCGCGATGGTGGGCTCGATGCTCGCGGGCACCGATGAAAGCCCGGGCGAGGTGATCCTGTATCAAGGCCGCTCGTTCAAGGCCTATCGCGGCATGGGTTCGCTCGGTGCGATGGCGCGCGGCTCTGCCGACCGCTACTTCCAGAAGGATGCCGCCTCCGACAAGCTGGTGCCCGAAGGCATCGAGGGGCAAGTGCCCTACAAGGGGCCCGCCGGCACCGTGCTTCATCAACTCGTGGGCGGCCTGCGGGCCGCGATGGGCTATACGGGCTGCGCGACGGTCGAGAGCATGCGGACGGATTGCGAATTCGTTCGCATCACCGGTGCCGGTCTGAAGGAGAGCCACGTGCATGATGTGCAGATCACGCGGGAAAGCCCGAATTACAGGATTGGATAGTATTTCCAATAATTTCCAAGCCATGGCTCATGTAATTTCATGACCCCGGCAGCGCGCGTTCAGGCGGCGATCGAACTGCTCGATCGTATCCTCGCGGGGGCACCTGCGGAGGCCGAACTCACCCGCTGGGCTCGAGCCTCGCGATATGCCGGTTCGAAGGACCGCCGTGCCGTGCGCGATCATGTCTTCGATGCGCTGCGTTGCCGACGTTCCTTCGCGGCGCTTGGCGGGGCTGAAACCGGGCGGGGCATCATGCTGGGCGCCATTCGCGCAAATGGCATTGTGCCGGAGGATGTATTCACAGGCTTGGGCCATGCGCCAGCGCCGCTCGAGAGTTCCGAACGCGCTGCTCCCGCGTTAAGAATGGATGATTTGCCCCATGATCTGCCGGATTGGCTGGTCATGGAATTCCGGGCTTCGCTCGAGGACGAGGCCTTGGCAGCGATGCTTGCGCTGCGGGCGCGCGCGCCTGTCATGCTGCGGGTCAACGAGCAGTTGAAGTCTTCTGCGCAAGCCATTGAAATTTTGCGGGAAGACGGAATTGAGGCCGAACGCGCCCTGATCGCGCCCACCGCACTCTCGGTTCATTCCGGCGCCGCCCGGATTGCTGGCTCTCGGGCCTATGCGCAAGGCATCGTGGAGTTGCAGGACGGCAGCAGCCAGGCGGCAATGCGGGAGCTCGTGGACCTGTTCCAAGCCAACGGCAAGGCGCCAAATGTGCTGGATTACTGCGCAGGCGGCGGCGGCAAGGTGCTTGCACTTGCCGCGCAGGCGCAGGGCCGCTGGTTTGCCCATGATGCGGATGCCGGCCGGATGGGCGACCTGCCAGAGCGCGCGGCGCGCGCGGGCGCGATCATCGATGTGCTGCCTCCCGGCGATGCTGCGCACGCGGCGCCTTACGATCTGGTGCTCTGCGACGTGCCCTGCAGCGGCAGTGGCACATGGCGCCGTACGCCCGATGCGAAATGGAAACTCACGCCCGAGCGTCTGAGCGAACTTGTTGAATTGCAATCCAAAATTCTGGGCGAGGCTGCGGGGCTCCTACACCCAGGCGGTTGGCTTGCCTACACGACCTGCTCGGTGCTTGCGCAGGAGAATGACGGCCAGATTTCCCGGTTCCTGAGCAAGACTCCCGAATGGCGAGAGGTTCACCGCCGCCATTGGCCGATAGGGCCGGAGGGCGATGGCTTCTTTCTTTCTTGTCTCGCGCGATCCGGGTGATCGGTTCTGCAACCTTGACCTGCAAGGCCGCTTCCGCCTTAATCCAAGTTTAAGGTTTTTGTCCGACGAGGGGTGTCGGAGAAGACTTGGTCGAAGGAGACGGGTGCGGTTGGTCGCCACATCTGACATAGGGGTCGATCGCGTATCGACCTACCTGCGCCCGCGCGGCAAGGCGGTGATGGGTGCGGCACTCCTGTTCATGGCGGCGGGCGTCGTGCTGGCGCATGATGCGGCGCGGCTCACCTTCCTGCTCACGGGCCTGATGCTCGCATCCATTGCGGTCTGGCTCTGGAGTTCGGCGCGCCGGCGCGATCGCACTGCGCTGGCCGATATCCGGCTGGTGATGCGGGTGAGCGCGCATGACCCAACGCCGACGTTCCTGACCGGGCCGGACAGGCTGTTGCTCTATGTGAATCACGCGGCAGACGAGGCGTTCGGGGCCCGTGCCGAGACAACCCTCGCGGCGGCGCTCGGTTCGGTCTTCGCAGGCTCGGGCTCGCTCCTGATGCAACTCGAGGCCGAGGCGCAGGCCCAGGGCGCCTGCCTGCGCAGCATCGAGGGCGCAGAGGGCACGCACCGGATTACCGTGAATGCCATCGGGCGGGGTCGGTTTCTCTGGCGGGTCGATTGGCAGGCGCGGCCCACGGGGGAGCCCGGGCCCGACATGCCGGTGCCAGCCTTCTGCCTCGATGCCGACGACACGGTGCTCGCCTGCAATGCCGCCGCGCGCGACCTGCTGGGCGCCAATGTGGCCTCCTTGGCGCTGTTCTGCCCAGGCCGTCGCATCAAGCCCGGCCAGATAAACGATATTCACTCGCCCGACGGGGTGCTCGCCTGCCTTGCCCTCGAATGCCCGCGCGACGATGACAAGCGCGATGTCTATCTCTTCCCGTCGATGCAACCGGTTGGCAACAGCCCGCAAGGATGGACTTTTTTCGATTCGCTGCCCGTCCCTCTGCTCAAACTCTCGACCGACGGGATGATCCTGCTCTCGAACCTTCCGGCGCGGGACGTTCTCGGGCTCGATGCGGTGGAGGGCTGCCGCTTCGCGGAGATCATGGAAGGGCCAGGCCGCCCGCTTGTCGACTGGGTGGGCGACGTGGCGGCGGGCCGCCTGCCGGCCGGCACCGAAACCCTGCGTGTGCGCCGCGACGACCGTGAGATCTACGTGCAGGTGACGCTCAATGCCATGGCTGATAACGGGCGCACGGTGATCATCGCCGTGCTCAACGATGCAACGCGCCTCAAGACCCTCGAGGCGCAGTTTGCACAAAGCCAGAAAATGCAGGCAATCGGGCAACTTGCAGGCGGTGTTGCACATGATTTCAACAACCTGCTGACAGCGATCTCGGGACATTGCGACCTTTTGCTCCTGCGGCATGATCGCAGCGATGCCGAGTATCCCGACCTCGTCCAGATCAGCCAGAACGCCAACCGCGCCGCCGCCCTCGTAAGCCAGCTGCTGGCCTACTCGCGCAAGCAGACCCTGCGGCTCGAAGTCATGGACATGCGCGACGTCCTCTCCGATATCACCCACCTTTTGAACCGGCTCGTGGGCGAGCGGGTCTCGCTTTCGGTGCGCCATGAACCCGGGCTCTGGTCGGTTCGCGCCGACAAGCGCCAGATCGAGCAAGTGATCATGAACCTCGTGGTCAACTCACGCGATGCCATGCCGGAGGGCGGGGAGATTCGCATCACCACCGAGAACATCAGGCTTGCAGAGCCGATGCTGCGCGACCAGGTGGAGGTGCCGGAGGGGAGATATGTGAAGGTACGCGTCGTCGATGAAGGATTCGGCATTCCGCCCGACAAGCTGCAGAAGGTTTTCGAGCCCTTCTTCACCACGAAGAAGACGGGTGAGGGCACCGGGCTCGGGCTCTCCACCGTTTACGGTATCGTCAAGCAGACCGGTGGTTTCATCTTCGTTGACAGTGCGTTGGGAGAGGGGGCCGAGTTTTGCCTGATGCTGCCCGCGCATGACAGCGTCGCGCAGCAGGTCAAGGCGCCCGTCGCGCCGCCCGCGCGTGAACGTTCCACAGAGGGCGTGGTGCTTCTGGTCGAAGACGAGGCCCCGGTGCGCGCCTTCGCCAGCCGGGCGCTCAAGATGCGGGGCCTTTCGGTGCTCGAGGCGGCCTCCGCGGAGGAAGCGCTCGAAATGCTGGCCGATCCCTCGCTCAAGGTCGATGTCTTCGTGACTGACGTGATCATGCCCGGGATGGACGGGCCTTCCTGGGTGCGCAAGGCACTTCAGAGCCGGCCCGAAACGAGGGTCGTCTTCGTATCCGGTTACGCGCCTGAAACTTTCGGAGACACGAAACGCGACATTCCCAATTCGATGTTTCTCCCGAAGCCGTTTTCGCTGACCGAGCTCACCGAAACGGTGCAGGCACAACTGAGCCAATGAGGCTCTGACCGACCGGCCCTAAGTTATTGGAGCCCTCTTAAACAGGCTCACTTGGGCTTTGGTCGCGTGGGGGGCGGGGTGTAGGCACCGCCCTCCTGTATGCTGTCATAAAGCGCGAATTCCTCGGCACATTTCCGGCGATACCGTTCGCGCATCGCGTCGGAGATCTCGAGATCCATGCGCGGTGAGGCGTTGAGGGTTTCCGTTCGGATTTCCGTTTCGAGCCGCTCCTCCAGAAAAGCGCGCAATCCGTCCTGATCCTCGTAGCGGAAGAGATGCGTCACTGCCGTGCCATTGCGCTGCGGCTCAAGAAACTTCGCTTGCGAGCCGACATTCGCGAATTCTGGCTTCTCGCCAAGCATGCTGGCCTGCACGAACTCCTCGAAACTCACTTCCTGTGTCGAACTCGGGCGCCCATCGAGAAACGACCGTCGCCGGTACCTGTACCAGCTTCCCAGCCAGTCGATCGGTTCGCGCATTACCGCCAGAACCGTCAGATCCTCGCCCACGAAGCGCTCGAGCATCGGGCGAAAGAAGCGGTTGTACCGAAAGACGGGCGAATGCTTGAGTTCCGGCGGGTCGCGCACGATCATCGTGGCAATCGGCTCAAGCGCGGCCTGATAGGCCGTGCTTCCAGTCTTCGGAACGGAGAGAAACACCAGCTTTGCCTTTGAAAACACGAGCATTTCCGCCACATTCCTCCGAAGGATGACTTTCGAGTTCCTATAAACCACTCCTTAACCGTTTTGGCAAAAACTCGAGGAGAACACAATTTTCTTGAAATGTTCTTCTTTTGTATCCATAACGGCTGGAACATGAGGTGAACGAAAGCAGTGATTGCTGCCCGTTTTCGGGTATGGAATAAGGGAGCAAATAACATGGCCACGGCAGATCTTTTGACGATGAGCAACAAGCACAACCCCGACAAGCAAAAAGCGCTCGATAGCGCTCTTGCACAGATCGAACGGCAGTTCGGTAAAGGCTCGATCATGCGGTTGGGCGGTGACAACCCGGTGCAGGATATCGAGTCGACCTCCACGGGGTCTCTCGGGCTCGACATTGCGCTTGGCATAGGCGGCCTGCCCAAGGGGCGGATCGTTGAAATCTACGGTCCGGAAAGCTCCGGCAAGACCACGCTGACACTGCATTGCGTGGCAGAAGAACAGAAAAAAGGTGGTGTGTGCGCCTTCGTCGATGCCGAGCACGCGCTCGACCCGATCTATGCGCGCAAACTCGGCGTGGATCTCGACGAGTTGCTGATCTCGCAACCCGATACCGGCGAGCAGTCGCTCGAGATCGTCGACACGCTGGTACGCTCCGGCGCGGTTAGCATGGTTGTGGTCGACTCTGTTGCCGCGCTCACGCCGAAATCCGAGCTCGAGGGCGACATGGGCGATTCGAGCGTGGGCGTGCAGGCCCGGCTGATGAGCCAGGCAATGCGCAAGCTCACCGGCTCGATCGCGCGCAGCAAATGCACCGTGATCTTCATCAACCAGATCCGCATGAAGATCGGCGTGATGTTCGGTTCGCCGGAAACCACGACGGGCGGCAATGCGTTGAAATTCTATTCCTCGGTGCGGCTCGATATTCGCCGTATCGGCTCCGTGAAGGATCGCGATGAGGTGGTGGGTAACTCAACCCGCGTGAAAGTGGTCAAGAACAAGGTTGCTCCGCCCTTCAAGCAGGTCGAATTCGACATCATGTATGGCGAGGGTATCTCCAAGACCGGCGAACTGCTCGATCTCGGCGTGAAGGCTGGCGTGGTGGAGAAATCCGGCAGCTGGTTCTCCTATGGCGACGAACGGATCGGGCAGGGACGGGAGAATGCCAAGACCTTCCTCAAGGAAAACACCAAGATGGCGCTTGAGATCGAGGACAAGATCCGCGCGGCGCACGGGCTGGATTTCCACATGAGCGACGATGACGGGAGTGGCGACGAGGATATTCTCGAGGCCTGATTGCCCCCTGCATGACGACATCGGCCCGCGCCTCCCCGGCGCGGGCCTTTTCTTGCTGTGGACATGGGCTGCAGCCACCGCTAAATCAGCGGGACGCCCGCAAATTCCGTGACCGGAAGAGACCCCGATGCCCACGCTGAACGAAATCCGCTCGACCTTCCTGAACTTCTTCGAACGAAACGACCATGAAATCGTGCCGAGCTCGCCCCTCGTGCCTCGCAACGACCCCACGCTCATGTTCACCAACTCGGGCATGGTGCAGTTCAAGAACCTCTTCACCGGTGTCGAGCATCGCGATTACACCCGCGCCTCGACCTCGCAGAAATGCGTGAGGGCAGGGGGTAAGCATAACGACCTCGACAATGTGGGCTACACGGCGCGGCATCATACGTTCTTTGAAATGCTGGGAAATTTCAGCTTCGGCGATTATTTCAAGGAGCAGGCCATCCCCTATGCGTGGGATCTGCTTACCAAGGATTTCGGTATCGACAAATCGAAGCTGCTGGTGACCGTCTACCACACCGACGACGAGGCGGCGGAGATCTGGAAGAAATATGCTGGCCTCAGCGACGACCGTATCATCCGCATCGCCACGGATGACAATTTCTGGTCAATGGGCGCGACCGGGCCGTGCGGGCCCTGCACAGAGATATTCTACGACCACGGCCCCGAAATCTGGGGTGGCCCGCCGGGAAGCCCGGAGGAGGATGGCGACCGGTTCATCGAGATCTGGAACCTCGTCTTCATGCAGAACGAGCGCTTCGAGGACGGCAGCCAGCGCGATCTCGACATGCAGTCGATCGACACCGGCATGGGGCTCGAGCGGATCGGTGCGCTTCTGCAAGGGAAGCACGACAATTATGACACCGACCTCATGCGCGACCTCATCGAGGCCTCTGCGAATGCGACGAGCCAGGATGCGGACGGGCCCGGCAATGTGCATCACCGGGTGATCGCCGATCACCTGCGCTCCACCTCCTTCCTGATTGCCGACGGCGTGATGCCCTCGAACGAGGGGCGCGGCTATGTGCTCAGGCGGATCATGCGGCGCGCGATGCGGCATGCGCATCTGCTGGGCGCGAAGGATCCGGTGATGTTCCGCCTCGTTCCGGCGCTGGTGCGGCAGATGGGGCAGGCCTACCCGGAACTTGGGCGCGCGCAAGCACTGATCGAGGAAACGCTGAAGCTGGAGGAGACCCGCTTCAAACAGACGCTCGACCGGGGCCTGAACCTGCTCGACGCCGAGCTCGAAGGCCTTCCGGAAGGCCAGCCGTTGCCCGGAGAGACGGCCTTCAAGCTCTACGACACCTTCGGCTTCCCGCTCGATCTGACCCAGGACGCGCTGCGCGAGAAGGGCGTAGAAGTGGATATCGCCGGGTTCGACGCGGCGATGGCCGAGCAGAAGGCAAAGGCGCGCGCGGCTTGGGCGGGCTCGGGCGAGGCGGCGGATGCGACCATCTGGTACGACATTGCCGAGAAGAGCGGCACGACCGATTTTCTGGGCTACGACACCGAAACGGCCGAGGGTCAGATTGTGGCCGTGGTGCGCGACGGCGCGCAGGTGGCGCGCGCGTCCAAGGGTGAAACCGTGCAGATCGTCCTGAACCAGACACCGTTTTACGCGGAAGCGGGCGGGCAGGTGGGCGATACCGGCACGATCCGCACCGAGACCGGCGTGGCGCGGGTAACCGACACGAAGAAGACGGCCGGTGTGAGCCTGCATTTCGCCGAGGTGACCGAGGGCGAGATCGCGCCCGGCACGGCCGCACAGCTGGTGGTGGACCATGCCCGGCGCACCGCGATCCGGGCGAACCATTCGGCCACGCACCTGCTGCACGAGGCGTTGCGCCAGGCGCTCGGTGATCACGTGGCGCAGCGCGGCAGCCTCAACGCGCCCGATCGGCTGCGGTTCGATTTCAGCCATGCCAAGGGTTTGACGGAAGAGGAGCTTGCGCAGGTCGAGACCGAGGTCAACGCCTTCATCCGCCAGAACGCGCCGGTGGAGACACGGATCATGACGCCGGACGATGCCCGCGCTCTGGGCGCGCAGGCGCTTTTCGGCGAGAAATACGGCGACGAAGTGCGCGTGGTGTCGATGGGCCGCGAGACGGGTTCGGGCAAGGGCACCGATGGCGAGACCTATTCGATCGAGCTCTGCGGGGGCACCCATGTGCGGCAAACGGGCGATATCGGCCTTTTCGTGACACTGGCAGAGGGGGCGTCGAGCGCCGGGGTGCGGCGGATCGAGGCGCTGACCGGTGAGGCGGCTTTTGCGCATCTGAGCTTGCAAGACAAGCGGCTGGCCGATGTGGCCGCTGCGCTGAAGGCCCGGCCGGAGGATGCTGTTGCGCGGGTGGAGGCGCTGATCGACGAACGCAAGGCGCTGGCCTCTGAAGTGGCGCAACTGCGCCGCGAACTGGCAATGTCGGGCGGGGCGCGACAAGGCGAAGGGCCAGAGGCAAAAGACCTCGGCGGCGTGAAGTTTCTCGCTCAGGTGCTGAGCGGTGTTTCGGGCAAGGATCTTCCCCCGCTCATCGACGCGCAGAAGGCGCGGCTCGGCTCCGGCGCCGTGCTGTTGATCGCGGATGCGGGCGGAAAGGCCGCCGTGGCGGCGGGGGTGACCGAGGATCTTATCGGAATGCTTTCCGCCGTCGACCTCGTGAAGGCCGCGGTGCCGCTTCTTGGCGGCAAGGGTGGCGGCGGGCGGCCAGACATGGCGCAGGGCGGCGGCTCTGACGCGGCCCGCGCCTCCGAGGCCATCGCCGCGGCCGAGGCCGTCATCCTCAATGTAACCGCCTGACCGGGAGAGACCGTCATGCCAGCGCTCTGGATCGCCCATGTGACCGTGACCGACGACGAGGCCTATGGTCGCTACGCCAAGCTCGCGGGCCCCGCCATCGAAAAACACGGCGGCTATTTCATCGCCCGCGGCGGTAGATACGTGCAACTCGAAGGCACCGACCGCCCTCGCAACGTTGTCGCGAAGTTCCCCTCTCTTGAGGCGGCGGAGGCCTGTTACCGCTCGCCGGAATACCAGGAAGCGCTGAGCCATGCGCGCGGCGCATCCGAGCGCGATCTGCTGATCGTCGAGACAAGCGAGTAGGGCCGCCCAGGAGCGACAAACGAATCGGTGATCGATTCGCTGTCTCGCATCGTTTGGCGAGGCAAAACCCTTGTTTTGCCATGCATTGTTTCCGAATTGGAAACGCTGGCCTTTTCAAAGGCTTATTCGCGGCTCTTCCCGCTATGGCCATTTCGCCACAATTTCGCCGTATTTCGAAAAATTCCAACAAGGTCGCGCGGCTAGGGCCAAAAAAGCCGCTCTGCCGATGTGCAAGAATCCGCCGATCTGGGCTACCATCGCAGCACTGCCAACCCTTAGGGAGAAAGTTAATGAAGAAGACATTTGTTATTGCTGCCGCCGCGATGGTTCTGGGGGGACCGGCGCTTGCCTGGGAGGGCCAGAAGGTCGCTTGCTACGACAAGCACTGGGTGCCCACCACCTATAAGGTCAGCCACCATCTCGAGATGGCCGCCAAGACCCAGTGGGAGCATGCCGACGGTCAATATGTGAAAGTCTACTATCCGCCCGTCTACATGGAAAAGAAGATGGTGGATAAACCCGGCCACTATGTTCTGCGCAAGGCGCCCTGCAACTAAGGGTGCTCTGAGTGTCGTCGGCAAGGCCCGGAAGCCCGCGCTTCCGGGCCTTGCCTTTGCCATGATCGCGCCGGATCACGGCAGGAACGCCCCGGTTCGAGTTGAATTCTTTTCACAATCTTGGCACAGCCGGCCCCCATTTTGGCCATGCTCCTTTGGCAATCATCTCTCGGTAAACCGATAAACAGGGTCTACGGAGTCGAGCAGATGAAATTGAACAGCCTTCTCATTGGCGCGGGCATGGTCCTCGCGGCCGGCATGGCGCAGGCGCAGGAGCCCCGGCTTCTGGGCTGCTATCAGCGGGTGCTGGTGCCGGCGGAATATCACGTGACGAAGCGGAAGATCAAAGATCCCGAGCGCAAATACGTCAAGCGCAACGGGCGCTACGAACTTCTCGAATACCCGGCCGTATATGAGGAAAAGAAAACCCTCATCAAGGGCGAGTATTACGTGATGCGGGAGATTTCCTGCAAGTGACACCCGGCCCGGCCCGCCAAGGGGCCGGGGGGGCTTGCGACGGTCAGGCCGATTTGGCCATGCGCTTGCGTTCGTGCGGGTCGAGATGCCGCTTGCGCAGTCGAATGGCGTTGGGCGTGACCTCCACCAGTTCGTCATCGTTGATATAGGCGATGGCTTCTTCGAGGCTGAACTGGATATGCGGCGTGAGCCGCACCGCGTCGTCCGTACCGGAGGCGCGCACGTTTGTGAGCTTCTTGCCCTTGAGCGGGTTCACCTCGAGATCGTTGTCGCGGCTGTGCTCGCCGATGATCATCCCCTGGTAGACCTTCTCCTGCGGGCCGATGAACATCCGGCCACGCTCCTCGAGGTTCCAGAGCGCATAAGCCACAGCATCGCCCGCTTCCATCGAGATCAGAACGCCCGCGCGCCGGCCCGGGATCGGGCCCTTGTGCGGTGCCCAGGAATGGAAGACGCGGTTCAGCACGCCGGTGCCCCGCGTATCGGTCAGGAACTCGCCGTGATAGCCGATGAGCCCGCGCGACGGCACCAGCGCGATGATCCGCGTCTTGCCCGCGCCGGCCGGTTTCATCTCGGCCAGCTCGCCCTTGCGCGCGCCGGTCACCTTCTCGATTACTGCGCCGGAATAGTCGTCATCGACGTCGATGGTGACTTCCTCGATGGGCTCGAGCCGCGCGCCGTTCTCGTCTTCGCGCATCAGCACCCGGGGCCGCGCGATGGAAAGCTCGAACCCCTCGCGGCGCATGTTCTCGATGAGCACGCCCATTTGCAATTCACCCCGACCCGCCACTTCGAAGGCCTCGCCGCCGGGCGTGTCGGTAACCTTGATCGCGACGTTCTGCTCGGCCTCCTTCATCAGCCGCTCGCGGATCACGCGCGATTGCACCTTCTTTCCGTCGCGCCCCGCCAGGGGCGAGTCGTTGATGCCGAAGGTCACCGAGATCGTGGGCGGGTCGATAGGCTGTGCTTCGAGCGGCTTGTCGACCGCGAGCGCGCAGATCGTATCGGCCACGGTGGCCTTCGACATGCCCGCGATGGTGACAATGTCGCCCGCCTGCGCCTCGGGGATGTCCTGCATGTGCAGGCCCCGGAAGGCTTGCACCTTGGTCACACGGAACTGTTCGATCTTCTGGCCGTGGCGGGCGAGGGCCTGCACCGTGGCCCCCACCTTGAGCCGGCCCGATTCCACCCGGCCCGTGAGGATGCGCCCCACGAAGGGATCGGCCCCGAGCGTGGTGGCCAGCATGCGGAAATCTTCGTTCACATGCTTGAGCTGCCGAGGGGCGGGGACATGGTTCACGATCAGGTCGAAGAGCGCCGAGAGATCCTTGCGCGGGCCGTCGAGCTCGTGATCGGCCCAACCGGAGCGGCCAGAGGCATACATATGCGGAAAGTCGAGCTGGTCGTCATTCGCACCGAGATTGGCGAAGAGGTCGAAGCATTCGTCGAGCGCGCGGTCGGGCTCGGCATCGGGCTTGTCGACCTTGTTGAGCACCACGATGGGGCGGAGGCCAAGGGCCAGCGCCTTCGAGGTCACGAACTTGGTCTGCGGCATGGGGCCTTCGGCGGCATCGACGAGCAGCACAACGCCATCCACCATGGAGAGGATGCGCTCCACCTCGCCGCCGAAATCGGCGTGGCCGGGCGTGTCGACGATGTTGATCCGCGTGCCGCGCCATTCGACACTCGTCGCCTTGGCGAGAATGGTGATGCCGCGCTCGCGCTCGAGATCGTTCGAATCCATCGCGCGTTCGTCGACGGCCTGGTTGGCGCGGAAGGCGCCGGATTGCTTCAGAAGCTCGTCAACCAGCGTGGTCTTGCCGTGGTCCACGTGGGCGATGATCGCGATGTTGCGCAGGTCCATTGGGGGTTGTCCTCGGGAATAACTTGCGCGCGGCTTACCTTCGCGCGCGCAGAATGGCCAGAGGGAAAGCGCCCGCCGCGGGGCGGTGGGTTAGCGTGCGGCGATGGCCCGTCCGATCAGAACGGGATTTCGTCGTCGTAATCGCGCGAGGGCGCCTGCGAGGGGCTGCCCTGCGAGGGGCCCTCATCATAGCCGCCCGAGTAGCCGCCTCCCGAATAATCGCCGCCCGAGCTTCCGCCATCGCGCCCGTCGAGCATCTGCAATTCGCCCTTGTAGGGGCGCAGCACCACTTCGGTCGTGTAGCGGTCTTGCCCGGACTGGTCTTGCCATTTGCGGGTTTCCAGCTGGCCCTCGATATACACTTTCGAGCCCTTGCGCAGGTATTGCTCGGCCACGCGCGCCAGCGGCTCCGAGAAGATCGCCACCGAATGCCACTCGGTGCGCTCGCGGCGCTCGCCGGTGTTGCGGTCTTTCCATTGTTCGGAGGTTGCGATGCGCAGGTTGCACACCTTGCCGCCGTTCTGGAACGTGCGCACTTCCGGATCGCGGCCCAGATTGCCCACGATGATAACCTTGTTCACGGATCCGGCCATGCGGGGTCTCCCTTCTGCTTGATGCTCACTCTTCGCGGTCTCGACGCCGTTACATCACCGCAGAATGGTTAATGGAAGGAAAAAATGCGCTTCCTACGGTGGCAATCCGCCACCCGTCGAGCGATTGCGCCTCCATTCTGGAAATCCGCGGAATTTTGCGTATAGTGCCGACCAAGGAATTCGGGGGATGGTGAAAACCATGAAGACACTTGCTCTGGTGGCGCTGTTTGGCGCGTTGGCCCTGCCAGGGGTCGCGCAGGCCGAGCTCTTCGGCTCAAAGAACAAGAAGGTGGTGTTCCGCTCTCAGGCGAGCGTGCTCGACAAGCGCGTTCAGCAGCAGCGAAACAACAGCGTGAGCCTCGAGGCGGGCAAGGTGATCACGCCCACCAAATGGGGCTCCGGCAAGGAGTATGACGGGCGCTACCGCGGCGAATATCTCGACATGGCGAAGGCCGCGGCGCAGCGCCACGGCATCCCGCAGAGCCTTTTCCTGCGCCTCGTTCAGCAGGAATCGGGGTGGAACCCGCGGGCGCTGTCGCACAAGGGGGCGATCGGGCTTGCACAGCTCATGCCGCAGACTGCGGCGCTTCTTGGGGTCGATCCGCATGATCCTTACCAGAATCTCGACGGCGGAGCGCGCTACCTTGCCCTGCAATACCGCACGTTCAATTCGTGGCGGCTGGCGCTGGCGGCTTATAATGCGGGGCCGAAGGCGGTTGAAAGATACGGCGATGTGCCGCCCTTCGAGGAAACCACCAATTACGTGAAGATCATCTGGGGAAGCTAGGCCTTTGCCGCGCGGGCATGGGTGAACGGGTGTTCACCCGGTGCCCGGTATAATTGAACGCATGTTCAAGCCGCGAAGCCCATCCGGTGGAGATGCAATTCGTTCGCCGGGTGTTTGTCGGCGCCCACGACCTTGCCGTTGTGATGGTTGAAGAGCGTGCGCCAATAGGGCTGGATGATCACCCCCTCGTCACGCAGGATCGTCTCGAGCTGTTCCACGATCGGGCGCCGCGCCTCCGGGTCGGGCTGGGCCATGGCGGCGTCGAGCAGCCGGTCGAACTCGGCATTTGCGAATCCGGTTTCATTCCATGCGGCGCCGCTCCGATAGGCCAGCGCGAGCACCTGCACGTCGAGCGGCCGGTGGTTCCATTGCGTGGCTGAGAAGGGATAGCTCTTCCAGTTTTCCCAGAAGATGTTGCCGGGCAGGAGCGTCCGGCGCACGTTGAGGCCGGTGTCGCGCATGAGCGCCGCCACCGCGTCGCCGGTGTTGCGCTGCCATTCATCGTCGACGGTGATGAGCTCGTGTTCCATCTCCGCAAGCCCGGCCTCGCGCAAGCCCGCCAGCGCATCGCCCGGCGCGTAGAGGGCCGGACCTATGTTGGCATAGGCGGGGTGGAGGGGGCTCACATGGTGGTTCGCGGCCACGGTGCCACGGCCCGCATAGCCGAGCTCGAGGCAGATCTCGTTGTCGACGGCCAGCGCGAGGGCGCGGCGCACGGCAGCTTCGGCATAGGGCCTTTCGCCGCCGATCTCGGCCTCGCTATTGGCACGGATCACGATGGTGGCGGCGGTCTCTGTGCTGGTCTGCGTCCAGCCGAGCGCATCCATTACGTCTATGAAATCGCCCACGGATTCGTAGAGCATGTCGATCTCGTCTGCCGCTGCTGCCGCCGCCCAGTCCGACGGGTCGGTGCCGTAATCGAGGAACTCGATCCGATCGAGCCAGGGCCCGCCGAAGACCGCGCTACCCCACCATTCATGCTCGGTATTGCGCTCGAGCACGCAGGCGATGCCGGGCTCGAGGCGCACGGGGCGGTAGGGGCCGGTGCCGATGGCGTGGGGGAAGGGGTCGGTGCCGTCGTAGGAGGCGTGGAGGATGGCGGCGGGGTAGTCGGAGAGGGTGGCGATGAAGGTGATGTCGGGAGCGGAGAGGGTGACGGCCACGCTCAGATCGCCCTCGGCCACGGCGGCGTCGGGGCGCATCTGGCCTGTCTCGGGGTCGATCATGCCGGTCAGGCGGCTGGCCATCGAATTGCCCTCCGCGCCGGTGTCGCACCAGCGGGCGAGGTTGCGGATCACGTCTTCCGGGGTGAAGGGATCGCCGTTGTTCCACGTCACGCCGGGGCGCAGGTGGAGCAGGTAGCGCGAGGCGTCATCGTTCACCTCCCAGTTCTCGAGAAGCATCCCGGTGAAACTTCCATCACTTTGATATTCAACGAGATATTCGAGAAACCCGCGAGTCTGGTTGGCCATCTCGCTCCAGTCGAAACTGCGCGGATCGCGTAGCGCGCGCACGCTTTGCTGGATGCGCAGGGTGCCGCCCTCGGCCATGGCGGGTTGCGCTCGTGCGGGGCCGCCGGCCAGCAGGCTGGCCACGGGCGCCGCCATGCCGAACGCGGTGGCATGGGCCAGAAAATCGCGCCGCCCGATGCGGCCGCTCCGCAGAAGGTCGACGAGCCTTGGCGCGGTGGGATGGGTCGCGGGCATCTGGGTCTCCGGGGGTGAATGCTCGTTCAATTCCTGCGTTCTGCAGGTGTCGGTATCACGTCGGTATTGCATCGGTATTACGTCGGTGCCGAAAAGGGATAGGGCAACACGCGCGCTCAGCCGCTCGCCACGAGCCGCGCACGCTTGGCCTCGGCCTCGGCAAGGCCGCGCCGGAGGGCGGTGGGCGTCTGGCCGGTATGCTGCAGCACGAAGCGCGAGAAATAGGCGGCGCTGCGGAAGCCCAGCATGCTGGCCACGCGGTTGGCGGGGTGATCGGTGGTTTCGAGGAGGTCGCGCACGGCATGCACCACGCGGCCGGTGAGCAACTCGGACGCGGTCATGCCCGAGGCGCTGCGGCAGGCGCGGGTGAGATGGGTGGGTGTCACGCCGAGGGCCTGCGCATAGGCGGCCATCGGCTGGCCGGTGGTGTAGTCGCGCTCGATCAGCGCGGCATAGGCCATGACAAGCCGTTGGGCTGCGGTGAGCTCGGGGCGATCCTCGGCCTTGTCGATGATGGCGCGGCGCAGCCAGACGCCGAGCAGCGCGGCCTGCGCGTTGAGGGCCTCGTCCATGAAGGGCCGCCCGTTGTTCTGCTCGCGCTGCATGGCCTCGAGGATGCCGGTGAGATCGGCCTGCGCGAGCACATCGCGGATGCGCAGGATGGTAGGCTCGTCGGGCATGGGCACGAGCCCGCCGGCGGGAATGGTGCAGACCGTGCCGAAGCTCTGCTTGCCCATTTCCAGCGCGAAGAGCGTGCCCGCCGGGATCACCAGCGCGGTATGAACGCTGAGGCCCCGCCGGACCCCGTCGATCAGCGCGCGGCCTTGCCCCTTGGTGATCCAGATGAGCGCGTGCGAGGGGCTGCTATGGGGCAGCTCGGCGCGCCATGCCCCGGCGCCGGCCGAGGTCCATTGCGCGATGGTCATGATACGGGCGTGGTTGCTCATGCGAAAACTGGCGCCTCCCGTTGGTTCGGTCTGCACCAGCTTTGCGCGGTAAATCCGGCAAATAAAGTGAAATTTGTTTGAAAACCTAAAATTCGGCAGCAGACAGCCCGCGCCAGCCGTTTTCGGGGCGCATCCGGGCGCGAAACCATGTGCGCTGGCGCTTGGCGAATTGCCGGGTGGCGATGATGGCGCGTTCTCGCGCCGTTTCCAGCGATGTTTCGCCGCGCAGATGCGCGATGAGCTCGGGCGCGCCGATGGCCTTGGCCGAGGGCGCTTCAGGATCCCAGCTTGCGAGGTTGGCGCGGGCTTCTTCCAGTGCGCCGGCTTCGAGCATCTTGCCGAAACGCCGCTCGATGCGGGGGGTGAGCCACGCCTTGGGCGCGTCGATCACGAAGGCGGTGCAGGCGGAGAGCGGGAGAAGTGGCGGCGGGGTGGCATCCTGCCACGCGGCGATGCCGCGCCCGGTGGCCTGAAGTACCTCCCAAGCGCGCTGCACCCGGCGGGGATTGGCGGTGTCGATGCGCGCGCGAGTGTCAGAGTCGAGCGCGTAGAGCAGGGCGCCCGTGCCCTCCGCCTCGATGCGCCGCTGCGCCTCGGCGCGGATCTCCCCGGGGATGGGCGGGATCTCGGCCAGGCCCTCGGTGAGCGCGGAGAAATAGAGCCCCGTGCCGCCCACGATGATGGGCCGCGCGCCACCCTCGAGGAGCGGCGCCAGTTCGCGCAGCCACGCGCCCACCGAATAGGGCTGATCGCCCGGCACATGGCCATAGAGCGCATGGGGCGCGCGGACCTCCTCCTCGGGGGAGGGCCGTGCGGTGAGGATGCGCCAGTTGGCGAAGACCTGGATCGCATCGGCATTGACGATGAGGCCGCCCTCGCGCTCCGCTAGATCGAGCGCCAGCGCGGACTTGCCCGAGGCGGTGGGCCCGGCGATGAGCACGGGGCGGGCGGGATCTGTGGTGAGCGTCTGGGTCATGGCGGGGCGAGGGGGCAGGGCGAAGGGGCAGGGCGTTTGGGTGTCGGGCCGCCCATAAGGGGCGTATCGGGGGTTTCTGTCATTGAACCCCGCGCCGTTTTCCGACATTTTGCGCCCGATTGCCAGTGAGGCGCGAGCGGAGCCCGACCATGCCAGATGATGATACCCCCAAGACAACCTATCGCCGCGTGCTGCTGAAGATTTCCGGCGAGGCGCTCATGGGGGATCAGGGCTACGGGCTGCACCCGCCGACGGTGGAGCGGATCGCCGCGGAGGTGAAGAGCGTTCACGACATGGGCGTCGAGGTGTGCATGGTGATCGGGGGCGGCAACATCTTTCGCGGGCTGCAAGGCTCGGCGCAGGGGATGGAGCGCACCACCGCCGACTACATGGGCATGCTCGCCACGGTGATGAACGCGCTCGCCATGCAGAGCGCGCTCGAGGGGCTTGGCGTGTTCTGCCGGGTGATCACCGCGATCCGGATGGACGAGGTGGCCGAGCCCTACATTCGCCGCCGCGCGGTGCGGCACCTCGAGAAGAAGCGGGTGTGCATCTTCGCCGCCGGCACCGGCAACCCCTATTTCACCACCGACACCGCCGCAACGCTGCGCGCCAACGAGATGGCCTGCGAGGCGATCTTCAAGGGCACCAAGGTGGACGGCGTCTATGACAAGGACCCGGTGAAGCATGACGACGCGGTGCGCTATGACGAGGTGAGCTATGACGACGTGCTCGCCAAGCATCTGAAGGTGATGGACGCCTCGGCCATCGCGCTCGCGCGCGACAACAACCTGCCCATCATCGTCTTCTCGCTCGACGAGCCGGGCGGGTTCCGTTCGATCCTCGCGGGCAAGGGCACCTATACAACCGTGCACGGCTGAGGCTAAAACGGGCAACAAGGCAAAAGACCCGCAACAAGGACGAAGAAGATGTCGGAAGAGTTCGAACTCGACACGAAAGACCTCACGCGCCGGATGGATGGCGCGATGAATTCGCTGCGCACCGAGTTTGCCTCGCTGCGCACGGGCCGGGCCTCGGCCTCTATGCTGGAGCCGGTGCAGGTGGAGGCCTATGGCCAGATGACCCCGATCAACCAGGTGGGGACGGTGAACGTGCCCGAGCCGCGGATGGTGACGATCAACGTGTGGGACAAGGGGCTCGTGGGCAAGGTGGAGAAGGCCATTCGCGAGAGCGGCCTCGGCATCAACCCGCAGATGAACGGCACGATCATCATGCTGCCCATCCCGGAGCTGAACGAGGAGCGCCGCAAGGAGCTGGGCAAGGTGGCCGGGCAATATGCCGAGCATGCCCGCGTGGCCATCCGCAACGTGCGGCGCGACGGGATGGACCAGATCAAGAAGGCGAAGGCCGAGGGCATGTCGGAGGACGACCAGAAGTTCTGGGAGGCGGAAGTGCAGGAGATGACCGACAAGTATATCAAGCTCGTCGACGAGGCGCTCGAGCACAAGCAAGCCGAGATCATGCAGGTCTGAGATGGCGAAGGCGCGCGACATGGGCAGCAAGTGCGAAACGCGGGATGGCCCGCGCCATGTCGCGATCATCATGGATGGCAATGGCCGCTGGGCGCAGAAGCGCGGGCGGCCGCGGCTCTTCGGGCACCATGCGGGCGCGCGGCGGGTGCGAGAGATTGTCACCGCCTGCCCGGACCTCGGCGTCAAGTATCTGACGATCTTCGCCTTTTCGACGGAGAACTGGCGGCGCACGCAATCCGAGGTGGCGGGGCTGATGAGCCTTTTCCGCCGCTACATCATGAAGGAGATGCAGGATTTCGTGAAGGAGAACGTGCGGGTGCGTTTCATCGGCGACAGGCCCCGGCTCGACGCGAAACTGCGTGGGCTGATGGACGAGGCCGAGGAGATGACGCGGCATTGCACCGGCACGAACCTGACCATCGCGCTCAATTACGGCGGGCGCGACGAGGTGAGCCGGGCCACGCGCCGGCTTGCGGAGGATGTGGCGGCGGGCAAACTCAAGCCCGAGGACGTGGATGAAGAAACGCTGCCAAAGTACCTGGATACCTGCGTTTTGCCCGATCCGGACCTGGTCATTCGCACCTCGGGCGAGGCGCGGATCTCGAACTTCCTGCTCTGGCAATCGGCCTATGCGGAATACGAGTTCATCGATACGCTCTGGCCCGATTTCACGGCCGATATCTTCACCGAACTGCTGAAGGGCTACGGCGCGCGCGACCGGCGCTACGGGGCCATCACCGCATGAGCGAGGCGCGGGCCTGGCACGATCTTTTGCCCCGCGTTCTTTCAGGGGTGGCGATGGCGGCGGTGGGCGCGGTGATGATCTGGCTCGGCGGCTGGCCCTTCACCCTTCTGGTCTGCCTTGTCTGCGGCGCGATGATCTGGGAGGCGGCGCGGATGTTCGACCTGCCGCAGCCCTTGGCCGACGGTGCGCTCGCGGGGACCGCGCTTTTGCTGGCGGTGGTGCTGCCGGGGCTGGCCACGCTGCCGCTGTTGCTGGCCTCCATGCTGGTCAGCGCGTCGCGGGCGATATCGGCCAAGGGGCTCTACGCGGCCACGCATTTTGCAATCCTGCTCACCTGTTTCGGCCTCGTCCTCTGGCGCGACACGGCTGGCTTTCCGGGCCTTTTGTGGCTGGTCGCGGTGGTGGTCGCCTCGGATGTGCTGGGCTATTTCGCCGGGCGCATGTTCGGCGGGCCGAAATTCTGGCCTTCGATCAGCCCGAAGAAAACATGGTCGGGCACGGTGGCGGGCTGGGTGGGCGCGGCGCTCGTGGGGCTCGCTTTCATGCCCGTCTCGGGGCTGGGCCCGGTGGTGGTTCTGATCTCCGTTCTGCTCGCCTTCGCGGGGCAGATGGGCGATATCGCCGAAAGTGCCATCAAGCGGAAGAGGGGCGTGAAGGACAGCTCGAACCTCATTCCCGGCCATGGCGGCGTACTTGACAGGTTCGACGCGCTGATGGGCGCCTCGGCGCTTACCCTGCTTCTTCTGCCATTCAACTTCGCTGCGTAGGCCAATGAAAACAATAAGCATTCTTGGAGCGACGGGCTCGATTGGGCAGAACACGATAGACCTCGTGAAGCGCGACCGCGAGAGCTTTCGGGTGGTGGCGCTGACGGGCGGGCGAAATATCGGCCAGCTTGCGGCGGATGCGCGGGAGCTGGGCGCGGAGCTTGCGGTGACGGCCCATGACGAAGAGCTACCCGCGCTCCGGGCGGCGCTCGCGGGCAGCGGCGTGGAGGCGGCCGCCGGGCAGGCGGCGTTGGTGGAGGCGGGCGCGCGCGAGGCGGAGCTGGTGATGTCGGCCATCGTGGGCGCGGCCGGGCTGCGGCCGGGGCTCGCGGCGCTCGAACGCGGCGCCACGCTGGCGCTCGCCAACAAGGAGACGCTGGTGGCGGCGGGGCCGCTCGTGCTCGAGGTGGCGGCGCGCAACGGCGCGACGATCCTTCCGGTGGATAGCGAACATTCGGCGATATTTCAGGCGCTTAGGGGCGAAAGCTTATCCACCGTCACGCGCATCGTCATCACCGCTTCGGGCGGCGCCTTTCGCGACTGGCCGCTGGAGAAGCTGGCCTCGGCCACGCCCGCGCAGGCCGCGACGCACCCCAATTGGGACATGGGCCAGCGGATCACCATCGATTCGGCCTCGATGTTCAACAAGGCCCTGGAGATGATCGAGGCGCGCGAGTTCTTCGGGGTCGCCCCGAGCCAGATCGAGGTGCTCATCCATCCCGAATCGCTGGTGCATGCGCTGGTGGGCTTCAACGACGGGGGCATGATTGCCCATGTGGGCCTGCCCGACATGCGCCATGCCATCGGCCATGCGATTTACTGGCCCGAGCGGCGCGCGCTGCCGGTGGCGGCGCTCGATCTGGCCGCGGCGGGGCAGCTCACGTTCCGCGCGCCCGACCTTGCGCGCTACCCGGTTCTGGCGCTGGCGCGGCAGGTGATGGAGGCGCGCGGCCATGCCGGCGCGATCTTCAACGCGGCCAAGGAACGTGCGCTCGACCGGTTCATCGCCGGCGATATCGGGTTCTGCGACATGGCCTCGGTGGTTGAAACCGTGCTCGCCAAGCTCATGTCAGACGAGGGCCTTGAAACCGACGAGATCACGCTGGAAACAGTGTTCGAGGCAGATGAGAGGGCGCGGCGCGAAGTGGATGCGGCGATCGCCACGGCAGGAAACTAGGAGCGCAGCGTGGAGCAGATCAGCTTTATCCCGCAATTCGGCGGCATCTTCATGACCCTCGTGGCCTTCGTGGTGGCCCTCTCGGTGATCGTGGCGATCCATGAATACGGGCATTACATCGTGGGGCGCTGGTGCGGGATCAAGGCGGATGTGTTCTCGCTGGGGTTCGGGCCGGTGCTTTTTGCGCGCACCGACAGGCATGGCACGCGCTGGCAGGTGGCGCTCTTGCCGTTCGGCGGCTACGTGAAATTCATGGGCGACGCCAATGCCGCGAGCGGGACGGCGGCGGAGAATTACGAGACGATGCCGGCGGATGTGAAGCGCCACACCATGTTGGGCGCCCCGCTCTGGGCGCGCTCGGCCACGGTGGCGGCGGGGCCGGTCTTCAACTTCATCCTGTCGATTCTTGTCTTTGCCGCGGTGATGATGACGCAGGGCAAGGCGATCGAGCCGCTGACCGTCGGCGAATTGCGGGAGACGCCGGTGCAGGGGATCACGCTCGCGCCGGGCGACGAATTGGTGCGGATCGCGGGGCTCGAGGTGCCGGAGCGCGACGAGGATGAGCCGGACCGGTTCGAGGATTTCATCGACGCGCTGCCCAAAAAGGCGCTGCTCGATTACGAGGTGCGCCGCGACGGGGCGCTGGTGGAGGTGGAGGGGCCTTACCCGATGCCGCCGCATGTGCTGCAGCTGGCCCCGCAATCGGCGGCCTTTGCCATCGACATGAAGCAGGGCGACGTGATCACCTCGGTGGATGGAGAGCCGATTGTGGCCTTCAGCCAGCTCAAGGAGGTTGTGGAGGCCTCGAACGGGCGGGTGCTGAAGCTCGAGGTGTGGCGCGACGGGGTGACGCTCGATTTCGCGCTGGCGCCGCGCCGGGTGGACGAACCGCAGGAAGAGGGCGGGTTCAAGACCGAGTGGCGGATCGGCATCGCGGGCGGGCTCGCCTTCGAGCCGGCGACCGAATCCCTCGGGCCGGTGGCGGCGCTCGGTGAGGGCAGCGCGCAGGTGTGGCGGGTGATCTCGGGCTCGGTTTCGGGGCTCTACCACATGGTGAC
>JAVKDQ010000171.1:0-7760 GCA_040222155.1 Roseovarius sp. | reverse complement strand
TTTCCGCGCCAAGCCCGAGCGATGTGCTGACTTTGACGTATCGACGTGCCGGGGGGCGGCCCGTCGATGGCGCGGCGGGGCTGCGCCCCGTTATTACGCGCCCCGCGCTTTGCCCCAATGTCGGCTCAAGGCCGCTCGCATCCCGCTTTAGGCCGCGACCATCCGGCCGATCTGCGCTTCGGTCGCCTTCGCCTCGGTTTCAAGCCAGCCAATGAACCGCCTGATCTGGGGGCGCTGCGCCGCGTCATGCCGGAGCGAGAGCCGGTAGGGATGCGGCGAGGGCAGGCTTTGCGAGGCGGGGAAGGGCAGGACGAGCGTGCCCTCCTCGAGATCGGACAGCACCAGCGAAAGGCCGCAGACGAGAAACCCCACATTCTCGCGCGCCGCCTCCAGTGCCACGCGCGCGTGCTTGTAATGCACGCCCCGGTCGGTTCCCTTCTCGCGCTGGCCATACTTGGCGAACCACGCCACCCAGCCCGGCACATCCTCGCGGTCGCGCTGGGCGTTGAGGTGCAGGAGCGGCATGCCCTCCATCGGCATCTGCTTGTCCCAGTCGGCGATGCGGCGCGGGTTGTCGATGCCGGAGACGGGCAGGCAGACATCGCGGTAGAGCGCGCTGCCCGCGCCATCGTCGCAGGTGATCCGCAGATCGGGCGAGCCGAGCCGCAGCGGCACGTCGCCCGCGCCGTTGATGCAGAAGAGGATGTTGGGGTGGGCCTCGCGGAAGGCGGGCAGGCGCGGCAGCAGCCAGAGCTCCGCCCAATCCGGCTCGGCCACGATGTGAACCTCGCTCATCCGCTGGAAATCGAGCGTTTCGGTGACGCGCTCCAGCGCGGCGAAGCCGTTCTGCAGATCGGCCAGCGCCGCCGCGAGTTCGGCCGTGGGCTTGAGCCCAGAGCGCCCGCGCAGCAGCAGGTCGGTGCCGAGATACACCTCGAGACTGCGGATTCGCTGGCCGACGGCGGCCTGGGTGATCCCGAGCTTGTCGGCGGCGGCCTTGAGCGAGCCTTCGCGAATGGCGAGCTCCAGGGCCTGCAGGGCCTTGAGATGGGTCACCGGGGGCATTTGGTAAAGCCAGCCTTTAATATGCGAAAGAATTTAGCAACTTGGTAAAGAAATGCTTTATTTCCGTAAAGGATTTTTAGCTTTGGGTTTCTCGGGGCTGGGGTCATTCTGAACCTGCCCGGGCATTTCACACCCATTCGGAAAGGATCACGACCCATGAAACGCTACATCATCGAACGCGACATCCCCGGTATCGGCGAAATGTCTGTCACCGAGCTGTGCGGCGCGGCGCGTGCCTCGAACCAGGCGCTGGCCTCCATCGGCCCCTCGATCCAGTGGCAGCATTCCTATGTCGCCGGCGACAAGACCTTCTGTGTCTATCTCGCCGAGAGCGAGGAGGAGATCATGAAACATGCCGAGCTGAGCGGCATTCCCGTGGCCAAGGTGACCGAGGTGCCGCAGGTGATCGACCCGCTGACCGCCAACAACTGACATTCCCGAGCGGTCGGACGACGACCAGCCCCGCCCTCTGAAGGGCGGGGTTTTTTCGTGTCGGGGAACGGCCTTTACAATTGGATACATCATGTATACAGATCGTATCCAGAGAGGAGTCGCCCATGTCACCAGACCGCAAGACGCAATGCCTCGAAGACCTGCGCCAACGGATATTGCGGCAGGACATCGCGCCGGGGGCCGACCTCGACGAGGCGGCGATCTGTGCGGAATATGGGCTGTCGCGCACGCCGGTGCGGGAGATCTTCCAGCGGCTGGGCGGCGAGGGCTATCTGAACACCACCCAGAACCGCGGCACCAAGGTGGCCTCGATGGATCTCGCGGTGATGCGGATGTTCTTCCAGACCGCGCCGATGATCTATGCCAACGTGGCGCGGCTGGCGGCCGAGAACCGCAAGCCCGGCGAGATCGCCCCGCTCAAGGCGGTGCAGGTGGAATTTCGGGCCGCGGCGGAGGCCGGTGACGCCCCGCGCGCCTCGCTCCACAACCACCGCTTCCATGCGCAGATCGGCGAGATGGCGCATAATCCCTACCTGCTGCCCAGCCTCAACCGGATGCTGATCGACCATACGCGGCTCAGCCAGACCTTCTATCGCCCCGCCTCCGAGGACGAGGCGGAGCGGGTGCGCCGCGCGATCGAGCATCATGACGAGATGATCGAGGCGATCGAGGCGCATGAGCCCGACCGGATCGTCGAGCTGACCATCGACCACTGGAACCTGTCGCGCGACCGGCTCGAGCGTTTCGTCACGCCCGACCCGCTGCCGCTCGACGTGATCCCCGCGAAGGACAGGACAGATGCAGTTTGAAGGGATATGGACGCCCATCGTCACGCCCATGAAGGATGACTTCTCCGTCAACTGGGACGCGCTGGCCCGGACGGTGGAGTATCTGGTGAAGGGTGGCGTGCATGGCATCATCTCGGCCGGGACGACGGGCGAATACTACGCGCAGAGCTTCGAGGAGCGGCTGGAGCTTGCCCGCGAGATCAGGCGGATGATCGACGGGCGGTTGCCGATGGTGATGGGCACGGGCGCGCTGCGCACCGAGGAGAGCATAGAGTACGCGAGGGCCGCGAAGGAGATCGGCGCGGATGCCATTCTCGTGGCCACGCCGCCCTATTCGGTGCCCACGGGCCGCGAGATCGCGCTCCATGCGCTGGCCATCGACCGGGCGGTGAACATGCCGGTGATGCTTTACAACTACCCGGGCCGGATGGGCGTGAACATGGATGAAGAGACGCTCGACCGGCTGGGCCGCTCGCCCAATTTCTGCGGCATCAAGGAAAGCTCGGGCGATATCAACCGGCTGCACATGATCGCCCGCGACTACCCGCACCTGGGGCTCCTGTGCGGGATGGACGACCAGGCGCTCGAATTCTTCGCATGGGGCGCGCGCGGCTGGGTTTGCGCGGGCTCGAACTTCGCGCCGGAGGCGCATGTGGCGCTGTACCGGGCCTGCGTGCTCGAGGGCGATTTCACCAAGGGCCGCGCGATCATGTCGGCGATGATGCCGCTGATGCGCGTGCTCGAGCAGGGCGGCACCTTCATCCAGTGCATCAAGCACGGGCTCACCATGCGCGGCATCCCCGCCGGGCCGCCCCGCAAGCCGCTGCAGCCGCTCAACAAGGACGACAAGCGCGCGCTGGAAGAGGTGATCCGCACGCTCGACACCTCCATCGCCGCGATCACGGGAGACCGCACATGACCGAGTTTCTGACCCGCGACGAATATGCCGCCATCGCCGCCGATCTGGACCTGCCCGCCGCCCCCTTCGTGGATGGCAAGTTTCGCAAGGGCGCGGGGCCGATGATGGAAACGGTGAACCCCGCCACCGGCGAGGTGCTCACGACGATTTCCACCGCCAATGCGGAGGATGTGGATTTTGCCGTTCAGAAGGCCCGCGAGGCCTTCGACCGGGGCGAATGGTCGCGCGCGCACCCGTCCGAGCGGAAGGATGTGCTCATACGCCTCTGCAAGCTCATCACCCGCCGCCGGCACGAGCTGGCGGTGATGGAGAGCCTCGATTCGGGCAAGCCGATAAGGGATTGCGAGAGCATCGACATTCCCGAGACGATCCACACGATCAAGTGGCATGGCGAGCTGATCGACAAGATCTACGACCAGACGGGCCCCTCGGGCGACGATGCGATCTCGATGATCGTGCGCGAGCCGCTGGGCGTGGTGGCGGCCGTGCTGCCGTGGAACTTTCCGCTGCTGATGATGGCGTGGAAGATCGGCCCGGCGCTGGCGGCCGGCAACTCGGTGATCGTGAAGCCCGCCGAGCAGACCTCGCTCACCGCGCTGCGGCTGGCGGAGATCGCCCATATGGCGGGCGTGCCGCGCGGGGTGCTGCAGGTGCTGCCGGGCGACGGGCCTTCGGTAGGCGAGCCGCTGGGGATGCACATGGGTGTCGACATGGTGAGCTTCACCGGCTCCACCGAGACCGGCAAGCGCTTCCTGCGCTATTCGGCCGACAGCAACATGAAGAAGGTCACGCTGGAATGTGGCGGCAAGAACCCTGCCGTGGTGCTGGAGGATGCCGAGAACCTCGATCATGTGGCGGCGCATGTGGTCAACGCCGCCTTCTGGAACATGGGCGAGAACTGCTCGGCCACCTCGCGGCTGATCGTGCACAAGGCGGTGAAGGACGCGCTCATGGAGCGGATCTTGGCGCGGATGCGCGACTGGAAGACGGGCGACCCGCTCGACCCGCAGAACCACCTGGGCAGCCTCGTCGACCGCGCGCATTGCGAGAAGGTGGCGGGCTACATGACGGGCAAGGCGGTGGCGGGCGGCGAGGCGCCGGAGGGGAATTTCATCAGGCCCACCGTCTACGAGGTGACGAAGGACGATGCCCGCGCGCGGGAAGAGATCTTCGGGCCCGTTCTCTCGGTGATCGAGGTGGCGAGCACGGAAGAGGCGATCGCGGTGGCGAATGACACGGCCTATGGGCTCGCGGCCTCGGTTTTCACCGGCAACGTCCGCACCGCCATCCGCGCCGCGCGCGAGATCCGGGCGGGCACGGTGACGGTGAATTGCTACGGCGAGGGCGACATCAGCACGCCCTTCGGCGGTTACAAGCAATCGGGCTTCGGCGGGCGCGACAACTCGGTGCATGCGCATGACCAGTTCACCGAGATGAAGACCATCTGGATAGATCTCACCGACCCGAAGGACGGCGACAACGTGGCGTAGGGTGGGGTTTCACCCCACCTTGCCGCACCGGTGGGTTGGAAACCCACCCTACGAAGGATGAGCGAATGAGCGACGTGGCCGAGAAGAGGGTCGCCCGGCGTGGGCGCGGAGCACGGCAGGCCGTGCGGCAGAAGCGGGATTTCACCATGCTGCCCGCCTTGAAGCGCGGCATGCCGCTCACCGAGCTGATGGATGCCGAACAGGTGGCGCGGATCGACGCGGCCTCGATGGATATTCTCGAGACCGTGGGCGTGGTCTTTCGCGACGAGATCGCCCTGGCCGACTGGAAAGCGGCAGGCGCGAAGGTGGAGGGCGAGCGGGTGTTTCTCGACCGTGGGCTCGTGCGCGAGCTGATCCGCACGATTCCCGAGACCTTCACCTATCACGCGCGCAACCCGGCCAATAACCTGCCCTTCGGGCGTGACCATGCGATCTTCGTGCCGATGACCGGCGCGCCCTACCTGCGCGACCTCGACGACCAGCGCCGCAACCCGACGCTGGCCGATCTCGCCGATTTCCACAAGCTGGCCCACATGCTGCCCGCGATGCACAGTTCGGCGCATCATATCGTGGAGCCCTATGACCACCCGATCAGCCAGCGGCACCTGCGGATCACCTATTCGTCCATGAAACATTCCGACAAGACCTTCATGGGCATGACCACCTCGCCCAAGAACGCCGAGGACGTGATGGAGATGTGCGCCATCCTCTTCGGCGAGGCGTTCATGGAGACGCACCCGGTGGTGACCGGCAACTGCAACGGCAACTCGCCGCTGGTCTGGGACGAGACGATGCTGGGCGCCATGCGCGCCTTCAGCCGGAAGAACCAGCCGGTGCTCTGCTCGCCCTTCGTGCTGGGGGGCGCCAACACGCCGGCCTCCGTTGCCCCCACCGTGGCGCAGCTCAATGCCGAGGCGCTCTCGGCGCTGGCCTATACGCAGGTGATCCGCAAGGGGGCGCCGGCGATCTACGGGCATTACCTCTCGACCGTCTCGATGAAGTCGGGCGCGCCGATGGCGGGGACGCCCGAGATTTCCATGATGAACATGATGATCGGCCAGATGGCGCGGTTCTACGGCGTGCCGTGGCGCTCTTCCGCGAGCCTCGGCGGGGCGAAGATCCTCGATGCGCAGGCGGGCTATGAGAGCGCCACCACGCTGATGGCGCTGCAGATGGCGGGCACCAACTACATGTGGCACGCGGCGGGCTGGAACGAGGCGGGGATGCATTGCTCGATGGCGAAGTTCGTGGTGGATGCCGAGCAGGCCGCGATGGCCTACCGCATGGCCGAGGGCGTGCGCTGGGACGATTTCGACGAGGCGCTCGCCGCGGTGGCCGATGTGGGGCCCGGCGGGCACTACCTTGGCCATGCCCATACGCTGGCGAATTTCCAGCGCGCCTTCTACATGCCCGATCTTTTCGACAACAACGCCTATGAGCAATGGGTGGCGGAAGGCGCGATCGACACCAACATTCGGGCGCTGAACCACGCGCGGCAGTTGCTCAAGGATTACGAAGAGCCCAGACTGGACGAAGGGATCAACGAGGCCCTGCTCGATTACATCGCGCGTCGCGAGCGTGAAATACCGGCCGCGGACGCGCTGAACCAGGAGTATTGATGGCGATGGCGCTGCCCTATCTCGACCTGTCCGACCCGGCGCTCTCGACGCGGGGGCCCGAGGTGCTGGCGGCGCGCGAGGCGCATTGGTGCGCCCAGACGCCCTATGGCCTCGCGGTGCTGCGCTACATGGAGGTGGGCCGCATCCTGCGCGACAGGCGGTTCCGGCAGGGCAGCCACAACTGGCCGCAGACGGTGGGGATCGAGGGCAGCTTCGCGGAGTTCTGGAAGGATTCGGTGATCGGGCGCGAGGGGGCCGATCATCAGAAGCTGCGCGCGCTGGCGGTGCCGGCGCTGACGGAAGACTACGTGCTGAGCCTCAAGCCTGCCTTCGACGAGATCGCCCGCGAGCTTTGCGCGGGGTTGCGGCAGACGCGGGCTTGCGAATTCCAGACGGCCTTTTGCGAGCCCTTCACCGGGCAGGCCATCGCCACGCTGTTGGGGCTTGCGCGCGAGCGCTGGCCGGAGGTGGCGCATGATGCCGCCGATCTGGGGCTTGCGATGGGGGTGGAGGCGCCCTTGCATCAGGAGCGGTTCAATGCCGCCTGCGAGCGGCTGCACAAGCTGGCGGATGCGCTGGTTACACGGGTGCGCCGGGGGGAAGACAGCGAGAGCTACGTGGCGCGGATGGTGGCCGAGTTCGACCGCAACGGCGATTGCACGCATGGGGAGCTTCTGAACACCATCGTGATGTCGATCTTCGGTGGGGTGGATACGACGCGGGCGCTTCTGGGGCTGGGGCTGTCGCTCTTCATCGAGAACCCGGAGCAATGGCGGCTGCTGCGCGCGGAAGCCTCGCTCATCCCGGCGGCGGTGGAGGAGTTCATCCGCGCGCGCCCCACCACCACATGGGCCACGCGCGAGGCGGTGGAGGACGTGGAGATGAACGGGCAGGTGATCGCCAAGGGGACGGTGCTGCATCTGCTGGTTCATGCCTCGGCGCGCGACCCGGAGATCTGCGAGGATCCGCGTTTCGACATCACCGCGAAGCGGCGCAAGCATTTCGGCTTCGGCGGCGGGGCGCATCATTGCATCGGGCATTTCGTGGCCCGCACCGATACGGCCTGTGCGCTGGCCGCGCTGCGGGAGACGTTCCATACGGTTGCGTATGATGGCGAACCCGAATGGCTGCCCGACAGCGGCAACACCGGCGCGCGCCGGCTGCCCATTCGCTACGAGGTTCTGTGATGCGGTTCGAGGGGAAGCGGGCGCTTGTGACGGGCGCGGCGGGCGGTATCGGCGCGGCGCTGGTGCGGATGCTGCGGGCCGAGGGGGCGCGCGTGGCGGTGACGGACCGGGATGTTTCGGGCGTGGAGGCGGAGGCGCATCTCCCCGGCGACCTGCGCGACGGGGCCTTCTGCGACGGGTTGCCCGCGCGGGCGGCGCAGGCGCTGGGCGGGCTCGACATCCTGTGCAACAACGCGGGC
>JAVKDQ010000170.1:0-5425 GCA_040222155.1 Roseovarius sp. | reverse complement strand
CGGTCATGGTGGTAGAAGGTGCGCTCGAGTTCCGAGGCCTCGAACTCGGTCAGGCCCATGTTTTCAAGCACGTAACGGCCCGCGCGCAGAGAGCTGTCGAACATTTCGCGCACGATGTCATTGGCCCCCGCCTGGAAGAGGCGGAAGACATGGGTGCGGTCGCGGGCGCGGGCCACGATGTGCAGATCGGGCCGTTCGCGGCGGGCGAAGGCCACGAGGCGCGTGGCGGCATCGGGGTCGTCGAGCGCCACCACGAGCACCTTCGCCTCCGTCAGCCCCGCCGCGTGCAGCAGTTCGGGCCGGGTGGGATCGCCGAGAAAGCCCTTGATGCCGAAGCGCCGCATCCGCTGGATGGCGTCGAGATTGTGATCGAGCACGATCGTCTCGAACCCGCTCGAGCGCACCAGCCGGTTGACGATCTGCCCGAAGCGCCCGATGCCGGCGATGATCACCGGGCCGGTGCTGTCGATCTCGTCGGCCTCCTGCGCCTCCGCGCCGTCATCCATGCGGCGCGACAGCCAGTCGTAGAGGATGAAGAGCAGCGGGGTGATCAGCATGGTCATCGCCACGACCAGCAGCAGCGTCTCCGTCATCGAGGGCGGAATCACGTTCTGCTGGTTCGAGAAGGAGATCAGCACGAAGCCGAATTCGCCTGCCTGGGCAAGCGAGAGGGTGAAGAGCCAGAGGTTTCGGCCGCGCAGCTTGAAGGCAAGGCCGAGGCCGAAGAGGATGATGCCTTTAAGTGCGATTAGTGCAAGCGATATGCCAATTATGGTGAAAAACTCACCAAACAGGATCTGAAAATTGATACCCGCCCCCACGGTGATGAAGAAGAGGCCAAGCAACAGGCCCTTGAAGGGCGCGAGGTCGCTCTCGAGTTCGTGGCGGAATTCGGATGAGGCCAGCACCACGCCCGCGAGGAAGGCGCCAAGCGCGGGCGAGAGGCCCACGAGCATCATGATGAAAGAGATGCCCACCACGATGAGCAGCGCCAGCGCCGTATACATCTCGCGCAGCCGCGAGGCGTGGATGAAGCGGAACACGGGCCGGGTGAGATAGACGCCGGTGAAGATGATCGCCGCCACCGCGCCGAGCGTGACCAGCGTGACCCCCCAGCCCGGCAGGCTCTGGATGAAGGAGGCCGCCACCTGATGCGCCCCTTCGCTGCCATGCGCGCTCTCCTTGCCGTTCTCGGTGAGGCGCTGCATGGTTTCGCCGAGGATCATGTCGGGCGTCTTGGGCAGGGCGAGGAGCGGCAGGAAGGCCAGCATCGGGATCACCGCGATATCCTGCGTGAGCAGCACCGAGAAGGCCGAGCGCCCGCCGCCGGTGCGCATCAGGCCCTTTTCGGAGAGCGTTTGCAGCACGATGGCGGTGGAGGAGAGCGCGAAGACGAGGCCGATCGCGAGCGCGATGCTCCAGGAGATGCCGAGCGCCATGGCCGCGCCCATCACCGCGAGCGTCGTCAGCCCGATCTGCAGCCCGCCGAGGCCGATCAGGCGGTGGCGCATATCCCAAAGCGCGCGCGGCTCGAGCTCTAGGCCGATCAGGAAGAGCATCATCACCACGCCGAATTCGGCGAAATGCTGCAGTTCCACTGTCTGATGCCCGCCCACGAAGCCCAGAACCGGCCCGATCAGGATGCCCGCCGCGAGGTAGCCCAGCACCGAGCCGAGCCCGAGACGCGCCGCGATCGGCACCGCCACCACGGCGGCGATGAGGAAGATCGAGGCCTGGAACAGAAAACCTTCCATGTCACGGGGTCCTTCTTGGGGGTGTTGGCCTCATAATGGCAGGGGCGCGTCGGGTTTGCACTGCCCCATCACGATCTGGCTGTGAACTTTCGCCACCGCGGGGTGGGGCAGCAGAACCTCGTGAACGAGGCTGTTGAGCGCGTCGAGATCGGCGCAATAGACCCGCAGCAGGTAATCGGCGGTGCCTGTCAACGTCCATGCGCTGACGACCTCGGGGCGCGTTTCGAGCAGGCGGGTGAAGGACTTGGCCTTGTCGGGCGCATGGGTGGCCATCTCGACCTGCATGAAGGCCTGGATGGCGAGCCCCAGCCGGAGCGGATCGAGCCGGGCGGTATAGCTGCGGATATAGCCTGCCTGTTCGAGCCGCTGCCGCCGCCGCCCCGCCTGGCTGGGCGAGAGGCCGAGCAGCGCGCCAAGATCCTGCGCGGTGAGCTGCGCGTTTTTCTGCAGGGCCGAGAGCAGGCGGATATCGGTTTCATCCATCATCTGCGGAAACTCTGCAAGAAACCCGGGAGCGGCGCAAGTTTGACGCGAGGAAATGGCCAGAAACACCGCAGAAAGCGCAAAATGCGTATGAGGGATGCGGTATTTTTAACCTCGAAGCAGATTTGAAAGGAGATGCACATGGGCCCTTTCCCGCATGACCGTCCGCAATCGAAGATCACCGAAGACAACCCCGCCGGCACCGACGGGTTCGAATTCGTCGAATTCGCGCATCCCGAGCCGGAGGAACTGCGCCAGCTTTTCGCCGCGATGGGCTATGCCCGGGTGGCGCGCCACAAGGCGAAGGATATCGAGCTTTGGCAACAGGGCGATGTCACCTATGTGCTCAATGCCGAGAAAGACAGCTTCGGCGCGCGTTTCGTGGAAGAGCACGGGCCCTGCGCGCCCTCGATGGCGTGGCGCGTCGTGGATGCCGAGCATGCGTTCAAGCATGCGGTGGAGAAGGGTGCCGTGCCCTATGAGGGCGGCGGCAAGGTGCTCGACGTGCCCGCGATCCAAGGGATCGGCGGCAGCCTGCTCTATTTCGTCGACCAGTATCACGCGACCTCGCCCTATAACGAGGAATACGAGTGGCTCGCCACCTCGAAGCCCGAGGGCGTGGGCTTCTACTATCTCGACCACCTCACGCATAACGTCTTCAAGGGGAACATGGATAAGTGGTTCCGCTTCTATGGCGACCTGTTCAATTTCCGCGAGATCCGGTTTTTCGACATCGAGGGGAAGTTCACCGGGCTTTTCAGCCGCGCGCTGACCTCGCCCTGCGGGCGCATCCGCATCCCGATCAACGAAGACCGGGGCGAGACCGGGCAGATCGTGTCTTACCTGAAGAAGTATAACGGCGAGGGCATCCAGCATATCGCGGTGGGCACGGAAGATATCTACGCGGCCACCGATGCGATTGCCGAAAACGGCATCCGCTTCATGCCCGCCCCGCCCGATACCTATTACGAGATGAGCCACGAGCGGGTGAAGGGCCATGAGGAACCCATTGAAAGGATGAAGAAACACGGCATCCTGATCGACGGGGAAGGCGTGGTGGATGGCGGCGAGACGAAGATCCTGCTGCAGATCTTCTCGAAGACCGTGGTGGGGCCGATCTTCTTCGAGTTCATCCAGCGCAAGGGCGATGACGGCTTCGGGGAGGGCAATTTCAAGGCGCTCTTCGAATCGATCGAGCGCGAGCAGATCGAGAGCGGCGAGATCGCGGCCGAGTAGCGTTTCGCGCCTTTCGGCGCGAGAGGTATTTTTGCCAAGAAGAAGCAGGGAGGGCGCGCGGGCTCAGCCTTTGGGCATCTTGAGCGTGACGGCGCGCCCGCCCTTGACGTAGCGCAGCTCGTCGTCGCCGATGGCGGCGACCTGCCCGCCGTCGAGCCTGTCTCCCACCTGCACCTTCTCGTACCGCCCGTTGGCGAGGCGCACCAGTGCGCGGCGCGCGCCGGGTTGGCCGTAGACGCCGATCAGGTTCACCTGCCGGAGCGAGATCTGGTTTTTCTCGGTGGCGGCGCGGGCCACGGAGGTGGAGGTGGGAATATCGACGCTGACGCGCTGCTCGACGCTGACCGGCTCGGAGGCGGCGGCCTCGCGCGCGGCGGTGACGATGGTAGCGATGCTCGCAGGCCGATCGCGCGGGCGCAGCGAGGCGGCGATGGCTTCCTCGGTGGCGCCGGCGAAGGGGTCGTCGTCGAAATCGGCGCCATTGGCGCGCGCCTCGGCATTGGCGGCGGCGGTGGCCTCCTGCTGCGGGCTGAGCGGGCGCGCCTTGGGGCGCCAGTCTTTCAACTCGGCGAGGGTGCGGCCGCCGAGCGTGCTGCGCTCGAAGAGTTCCGAGAGGTCGTCGGGGCGCAGGCGGGGGCGGAGAACGGGGGTGTCGGGCGCGGCGAGGGCCGGGCCTTCGACCACTTCGGGCTCGGCGCGGGGCGGTGTCGGCGGCGGGGTGATCGGCGGCGGGCCGGAGAACACGGTGATGCCGTCGGGCGTTTCGGTGCCGTCGGGCGTGGCGAGGATGAAGCCGCGCGTGTCGCGCTCGAAATCCTGCCCGGGCGGCGGCGGGTCGGCGGGGGTGGCCGGGCGCGGATCGGTGCGGAGGCTGCCCTCCTCGGGCAGCGCCACCGCGTCGGAGAAGTTCACCGGTGCGTCGAGCGTGGTGTGATAGACATCTTCCAGAACCGTGGTGCCGGGCGCGCGCGAGGGATCGGGCGCCACCTGCCAGATGCCGGTGGCGGCATAGCGGGCGCGCGCCTCATCGGGCGAGAGCTGTTCCTGCACCGGGTCTGCCTGGGGGAGCGACGCTTCGCCTTCGGGGTCGGGGGCGGTGTCGGGGCTCTGGCCGGTCTCTTCGGGAAGGACGGCGAGGGCGGTGTCTTCGGCCTCTGGCGTGGGGGCGGTGCCCGTGTCGGCCTCCCGGGCGGCCTCGTCGGCGGGTGGTGGCTGCGCCTGCTCGGCGGTCTGCACCTCGGCCGGGTCGTCGCGCCAGAGGCCCGAGATGCCATCGTCGAGGAAGAGCGAGGCCCATGCCGCCACGCCCACGAGGAAGAGCAGCAGCGCCGCCGTGAGGATCAGCGCGAGATAGCGGGAGCGGGGCGGGGGCGCGTTCTCGGGATTGCGGGCGCCGAAGACGGTCATCCGCTGTTTCTCGTCGAGCGCGGCCTGGTCGGCGCCGGCGCGGATGAGGGGCGAGGAGGAACTGGGCGCGGGGCCGAGGGTGGCGCCTGCGACCTCGGGCTGGCCGGTGGGGGCGGGCTGGGGCGCGGAGGAGAAGGGCGCCTGCGGGCCCGGTGCGGATTTCGGCTTGGCCTTCTTCGCCTTGATCGGGGGCAGTTCCTCGGTTTTCGGCGTCTTGCGGCGGCCCACGGCCTTGAGCTTGTCGCGGGCGGCGCCGCGCATCATGCCGGTTACGCTCCATGCCTTGCCGCCGCCCTTGCGCAGCGGCTCGGGCTTTGCCTCCGGGGCGGGGGCTTCGGGGCTGCCGGGCTTGCGGCGCGAGAGGAACGAGACGCCCTTGGAGGCCGGTGGCTCGGAGGCCGGTGCTTCGGGGGCCGGTGTTTCGGGGGCCTGCGCGGGCGCTTCCTGTGCGGCCTCGACCGGCGTTTCACCGGGGGCGGGGGGGCGATTATGCGGTTCGGCGGGCGCGGAGCGCGCCTTTTCGGGCGCCGCGGGCGAGAAGCGGC
>JAVKDQ010000169.1:0-1904 GCA_040222155.1 Roseovarius sp. | reverse complement strand
TTGATCACCATGGCCGGGCTCAGGATCAGCTGCGCGGCCGGGCTGCCGACGCTGAGGCTCACCTGCGTCACCGTGCCCGGCGCGAGCCCGCCCACCTCCGTCTTCGTCAGCGCCACCCGGGCGCTCTCGCGGGCCGCGTCAGCCACCTTGCGCTGCGCCGGGATCGCCTCCTCGAGCGTGGAGGCGGCGAGATCCGCCTGCGCCTGCGCGGCGATCAGCTCGGCCTCTGTCACCGCCACCGAGGCTTCCAGCTCGCGCACCTTGTCGCGCGTGCCGACATTGCGCGCGAGCAGGGTCTGCGCGTTCTCCAGATCCTCGCGCAGCTTGGCGAGCGTGGTCTCGGCCTCGGCCACCACCGCGCGCGCCACCACGAGGCTGTTCTCGGCCTCGGTCTCGGCGGCGGCGATCTTGTCGAATTCCGCCTCGGCCTGTGCCAGCGCCGCCCGTTGCGTGCTGTCCTCGATGCGGAAGAGCAGGTCGCCGGGCGCAACCGTCTGGCCGTTGGCGACATGCACCTCCGTCACCGGCCCGCTGGTCTGGGCCACCACCGAGACGGTCTTGAAGGGCAGAAGGCCCGTGTAGGATTTCGGGTGAAAGTAGAAAATCGCGAGGAAAAGAAAGAACGCCATCACTGCCCAGAGAAACACGGCGGTCTTCATGTTCCACACGGTGATCGCCTCGCCCCGGCGCCGCAGCTGCAGAAACCGGATCACGGCGGGGAAGGAGGTCAGCAGAAGCTCAAGCATCGTGGCGCTCGCTTTCTGGCGCCGCATCCGGCCGCGGCGCGGCCCAGCCCCCCCCGGAAATCGAGGTGAAACCTCGACCAGTCCGCCATCAGCGCCACGAGCACCGCGGCGAGCGGCAGGAGCAGGCTGAAGTGATCGAGAGGAAAGATCTCGTAGAGCAGCGCGATCAGAAGGAGGGTCGGTATCGTCTTGGCCAGCGGCGTGCCATGGGCCTTGCGTTCGGCCCACCTGTCGAAGGCCGCGTAAAGCACGATCACGCCGTAGATCGCGAGGATCAGGAACAGCAGCGCGACCCAGGCCAGAAAATCGCTTTCCCCCGGCCCCGCGAACCAGCCCGGCATCGCATGAGCTTCCGCGCGTCCATCCGCCATGGCGCTCCCCTTCATCGACAAAACCCATGATCCCGTAGCCGAGGGATTTTCTTCTGTCCACAAAATTGAACCGGCCCCTCCCGCGGCCCTTGAGAGATCGCGCGGCGCGTGGAAATTGCGACGCCCCGCAATCCGCCGTAAGACTGTCATGAGACCGTGAGAAGGACGTCGCCCGCCATGCCCCGCCGCCACCTGCCCGCCGAGATCGCCTCCACCGTCACCCCCGGCGGCGATGCGCGGCTCTCCGCGCCCTCCGCCGCGCGCAATGCCGGGCCCATCGCCGACCTGCTGCGCCATCACGCCCCCGCCGAGGGCCGCGCGCTGGAACTCGCCGCGGGCACCGGCGAACACGCGCTGGCCTTCGCCCGCGCCTTTCCCGGCCTCACATGGCAGCCCAGCGAGATCGACCCGGCCCGCCGCGCCAGCATCGACGCCTGGGCCGCCACAGACCCGCAGCCCAACCTCCTGCCCGCCATCGCGCTCGATGCCACCGCGCCCGGCTGGGGCGCGGCCCATCCCGGCCATGCGCTCATCCTGCTGGTGAACCTGTTGCACCTCATCTCCGAGCCCGAGGCCCGCGCCCTCATCGCCGGGCTGCCGCAGGCCCTTGCGCCGGGCGGCCGCGCCATTCTCTACGGCCCCTTCCTGCGCGATGGCCAGACGACCTCCGAAGGCGATGCGCGGTTTCACGCCAGCCTGCGCGCCGCCGAACACGAAGACCGCGACAAGGACGACTTCGACCTCATGGACGCGCTCCGCGATCCCGGGCTCGGCCTTGACGACGAGG
>JAVKDQ010000168.1:0-9337 GCA_040222155.1 Roseovarius sp. | reverse complement strand
GAAGTTCTGCGGCGCATAGGAGCCGAACGCCACGGGGCGGTCGTGGATGAGGGTTTGCGGATGGCACGCCGGTGCCCGGCGCCTTCGGCGGCGAACTGGCCGCGCCCTTGCTCTTCGAGGCGATGCAGCGCGTGGCCCCCGAGCCCGCGCAACTGCCCCCGCCGCCGCCCGAGGCGCTCATCCTCTCCACCGCCGAACTCCCCCAGCCGCTCCGCCGCTTCACCGGCCGCAACGCCGTCTTCGAGGCCGCCGAAGACGCGCCCAAGCTCACCTTCCCGCCCCCCGGCGCCCGCCTCCCGCTCGCCGGTTCCGGCTTGCCCGTGAAACTGCGCGACGGCACGCCCCCCTTCACATGGCTCGCCAACGGCGTGCCGCTGCGCACCGGCGAACGTCGCCGCGAAACCACGCTGGAAGGCCTCTCGCAAGGCTATTCCACCCTGACGGTGATCGACGCCGAGGGCCGCGCCTCCCGCGTTACTGTCTGGCTGGATTAGGGCCTCGAGCACCCGTTGAACCGACGCACCACGCGCGGAATAAAGGCCGACGGCCGCCGCGCGATCGCTGGGCCGCCCCCACGGCCCGGCGATTGGTCAAAGCAAGTACATCGCTCCGATCTTTCGCGGAAGTTTCAGAAATAAAGCCCTGCCAAACACCCGTCGGATCGCCGCGCCGCGGCCCAGCCATCGCGCGGCTCCTCACTCCGGGGCCAACCGCCCCTCAAACCCGCTCAAGCGCCAGCGCAATCCCCTGTCCGCCGCCGATGCACATCGTCACCAGCGCCCGCGTCCCGCCGATCCGCTCCAGCTCGTAAAGCGCCTTCACCACGAGGATGCAGCCCGTCGCCCCCACCGGATGGCCCAGCGCAATCGCGCCGCCATTGGGGTTCACCTTCGCCGCATCGAGCCCCAGCCCCCGGTTCACGGCAATCGCCTGCGCGGCAAACGCCTCGTTCGATTCGATCACGTCGAAATCCCCGGCCGCGAGCCCGGTCTTCGCCATCAGCGACTCCACCGCCGGCACCGGCCCGATGCCCATCACCTCCGGCCGCACGCCGGCATGGGCATAGCCCAGCAGCCGCGCCTTCGGCTTCAGCCCTGCCTTCTCGGCCGCCTCCGCCGTCGCCAAAACCACCGCCGCCGCGCCATCGTTAATGCCGCTCGCATTGCCCGCGGTCACCGTCCCGTCCTTCTGGAAGGCAGGCCGCAGCCCCGCCAGCCCCTCGGCGGTGGTGGGTTTGGGGTGCTCGTCAGTGTCGAACGCCACCATGTCGCGCTTCACCCGCACCTCGATGGGCGCGATCTGCGACGCGAAATGCCCCGCCTCGATGGCCTTAGCCGCCCGCGCCTGGCTCTCCAGCGCGAAGGCGTCCTGATCCTCCCGGCTCACCCCGTGCTCGGCGGCCACGTTCTCGGCGGTCACGCCCATGTGGCCAGTGCCGAACGGGCAGTTCAAGGCGCCCAGCATCATGTCGCGCGTGGTCACGTCGCCCATCTTCGCGCCCCAGCGCTGATCGGGGATGATGAAGGGCGAGCGGCTCATGCTCTCCGCGCCCCCCGCCAGCGCAAACTCCGCATCCCCCAGCATCAGGTGCTGCATGGCCGAAACCACCGCCTGCGCGCCCGAGCCGCACAGCCGGTTCACGTTCATCGCCGGCGTGCTGTCGGGGATGCCCGCCTCCATCGCCGCCACGCGCGAGAGATACATGTCGCGCGGCTCGGTGTTGATGACCGTCCCGAACACCACATGCCCGATCTGCCCGGCCTCGACCCCCGCCCGCTCCAACGCGGCCTTCGCCACATGGGCGCCCAGCGCCGTGGGCGGCGTCCCCGCCAGCTTGCCGCCGAAAGTGCCGATTGCGGTGCGCGCACCGTCGAGCAGAACGATATCAGACATGGGTTTCTCCTGAAGCCTGGGTTTCCTCTTGGCCTATTGCCTAGCCTGCGCGCGCGGCCTTGAAAAGGGTTCCGCAACGCCGCTCCCCCCGCGTCAGGGCACAAGCTCCTCCTCGCCCTCGTCCGTCACCAGCCACGCGCGCCGCCCCTCGAGCCGCGCGAGAAAGAGCTCCCGGCCCCAGCCCGCCCCGCCATCGAGGTTCACCCGGTTGCCGCGATGCTCGGGGCGCGCCACCGGCGTGTGCCCATGCACCACCAGCCGGCCGTGATCGCGCGTATCGAAAAGAAAGAGATCGCGGATCCAGAGCAGGTCCTCCGCCACCTGCGCCTCCATCGGCACCCCGGGCCTTATCCCGGCATGCACGAAGATCTGCTCTTCGGTCTCATGGCACAGCGGCAGGCCTGCGAGAAAGGCCCGATGCGCCTCGGGCACGGCGCGCGCCACATCCGCCCAACCCGCTGCATCGCGCGGCGGCGCCACCCCGTAGGAGGCCAGCGTCTCCGCCCCGCCGATATTGCCCGAAAGCCAGCGCGCACCGATCTCCGGCGCGCCGCCCCCCGCCCCCGCCTCGAGCGCCTCGAGAAACATCTGGTCGTGATTGCCGCGCAGCACGGTCCAGTCGCGCCCCGCCTCCAGCCCCCGGATCAGCGTCTCGATCACGCCCCGGCTGTCCGGCCCCCTGTCCACCAGATCGCCGAGAAACACGATCTTCGCGCGCGCGCCATAGCGCGCATCGGCACGGGCCAGCACGGCGTCGAGCGCGGCCCTCTGGCCGTGAATATCGGGGATCGCGAGAAGCGTCATAGGCCGAGAGTCGTCGCTCAGGGCGAGGGATGCAACCCCGGAGCCTGGCCTGCCAGCACCGAGGGCCCGAAGAAGATCACCAGAAGGGGCACCGGCGCCACCGCCACCATCACCGTGAGTGCGAAGACCGGTGGCGAGAAGAGCCGGCTCATGCCGCAGAGCATCGCGATGCCGCCACCGCCACCCAGCAGAAAATTGCCCGGCAGGTTGATCGCCGCCGCCACCGCAAGGTAGCGGTAGCGCAGCAGCCGCCGCCCGTGCCCGCCCCTCGCGGAGGCCAGCACGAAATCGAGCCTCTCCGGCTTCGGCACTGCGTCGAATCGCGTGAGCAGCCCTTCGAGGCGCGCCAGCCGCAGGTCGCGCGCCAGCGCCACGAGCACGCCCATCGGCACCACCCGCCCCACCAGAAACGCAATCATCAGCCCGCTGACGGTGCAGAGGTAGACAAGCGGCACGATCGGCGCCCCCA
Organism: Roseovarius sp.; assembly: GCA_040222155.1. Classification (GTDB taxonomy): domain Bacteria; phylum Pseudomonadota; class Alphaproteobacteria; order Rhodobacterales; family Rhodobacteraceae; genus Roseovarius. The sequence goes on along the minus strand of JAVKDQ010000168.1, from coordinate 6,171 downwards.
GCAGCACGATCAGCGCCAGCCCGATCTCCACACCCGGCACGAAGGGCACCGCCAGCGCAAGCGTGTAGAGCAGCGCGGCCAGCATGATCGTCCGATGCACCGCCTCCTCGTTGCTCGGCCGGATATCGATATGCAGCCAGTCTCTGAGCAGGGCGAAACCGTGGTTCACCGCCACCAGCAGCACGATCACGAGCAGGATCTTCGCAAGGGTGATGCCAAGAGGCTGACGGGGCGGCTCCGCCTTGCCGGGCGCATCGCCTCGCACCATGTCAGGTTGCGCTGGCGGCGGTGTCCGCGCTGTCCTGCAGCACGCCTTCGAACTCGAAATCGCGCTCGATGGTCCAGTACCAGCGCCGCATCGTCCATGTCACGACGCCGCTCACCTTGCCGTCCACCGCCGTGCCGTTCCAGACGATTGTGGAGTCCTTATAGGGGCAGCGCGTGGTGCTGGTGAAGCTGTAGCCCCCCTCGATCTCGGTCACCTCGTAGGGCCGGGCCGGGTAGTCGCAGCTTTCCCGGCACTCGGTCGACAGAAAGGTGCCCGCCGCGAAGATGAACCTGTCGGGCACATCCTTCGGCGCGCCCACCGGGCCGAGCATCCCCACATAGGTCTGCCCGTCGAGCGGCCCCGCGCCCGTGGGCTCCAGCGCGTCGATCCGGGCCTCGAGCCGCGTCACGCGGTCCTGCAGCGCGGCCGCCCCGGCGCCCAGCACCGCGAGCGTCGCCCCGATGGCAAGCAAGATACGGTTTCTGGCTCTCATTGCATCCCTCCCGCGGAGGGATCATAGCAGAAAACCCGCGGCGCGTGAATTTCCCGCGCCGCGTCCCGCGCCCCGCCCAGGCTTCTTCTTGTCGAAAAGACCTGGAAAGCAGCGCCGGTGTCTCTAGCCCACGTCGAACTCCAGCGGCGCCACCTGCTGAAACTTGCCCGTGGCCTTCAGCTTGGCGATCACCTCCTTGGCCACCGGCGCATCCACGTAGAGAAGCGCGATCGCCTCGCCGCCCGCCGCAGCGCGGCCCAGCGTGAAGTTGGCGATGTTCACGCCGTTCTCGCCCATGGTCTGCCCGAGCGTGCCGATGATCCCCGGCTCGTCGTTGTTGGTGGTGTAGAGCATGTGCCGCCCGATCTCGGCATCGATATTGATGCCCTTGATCTGGATGAAGCGCGGCTTGCCGTCGGAGAAGACAGTGCCACCGATGGAGCGCTCGCGCTTGTCGGTCACCACCGTCAGCTTGATATAGCCCTCGAAGGCACCCGACTTGTCCTGCCGCGTGGTCGAGATCTTCACGCCGCGCTCCTTCGCCATCAGCGGCGCCGAGACCATGTTCACCTCCGGGTTCACCGATTTCATGATCCCCGCCACCGCCGCGCAGGTCAGCGCGTCGAGGTTCATCGCCGACACCACCCCGTCATAGAGGATGTTGATCGCCTTGATCGGCTCGTCGGTCATCTGCCCGATGAAGCTGCCGAGATGGTCAGCGAGCTTGATCCACGGGCCCATCACCTTGGCCTCCTCGGCGGTCACCGAAGGCATGTTGAGCGCGTTCGTCACCGCGCCGGTGAGAAGGTAATCCGACATCTGCTCGGCCACCTGCAGCGCCACGTTCTCCTGCGCCTCGGTGGTGGCCGCGCCCAGATGCGGCGTGCAAACCACGTTGGGCAGGCCGAAAAGCGCGTTCTCCGTCGCAGGCTCCACCGCGAAGACGTCGAACGCCGCCCCCGCCACGTGGCCCGATTTCAGGAGGTCCGCCAGCGCCTCCTCGTCCACCAGCCCGCCGCGCGCGCAGTTGATGATCCGCACGCCCTTCTTGGTGCGCTCCAGCGCCTCGCGGGAGAGGATGTTGCGCGTCTGGTCGGTGAGCGGCACATGCAGCGTGATGAAATCGGCCCGCGCGATCAGGTCGTCAAGCTCCACCTTCTCCACGCCCATCTTGTCGGCCTTCTCCTGGCTCAGGAAGGGGTCGTAGGCCACCACCTTCATCTTCAGCCCGCGCGCCCGGTCGCAGACGATCCCGCCGATGTTGCCCGCGCCGATCACACCCAACGTCTTGCCGGTCAGCTCCACCCCCATGAAGCGCGATTTCTCCCACTTCCCCGCATGGGTCGAAGCGCTGGCCTCGGGGATCTGCCGCGCCACCGCGAACATCAGCGCAATCGCGTGCTCGGCGGTGGTGATCATGTTGCCGAAGGGCGTGTTCATCACGATCACCCCCTTCTTCGAGGCGGCGTCCTTGTCGATATTGTCGGTGCCGATCCCGGCCCGCCCGATCACCTTGAGGTTGGTCGCGTTCTCGAGAATCTTCGGCGTCACCTTGGTGGCCGAACGGATCGCGAGCCCGTCATACGCGCCGATGATCTCGGCGAGCCTGTCCTTGTCCTTGCCCACATCGGGCATGAAATCCACGTCGATCCCGCGGTCGCGGAAGATCTGCACGGCGGTTTCCGAAAGCTTGTCGGATACGAGAACTCTGGGAGCCATGTTTCTGGTCCTTTGGAATGGGAATATCTGTTGCGCATGGCGGGTTGAAACCCCGCCCTACGGGTCGGGTAGGGTGGGGTTTCACCCCACCTTCAAACGGTCTCTGAAAGCGCCGCGATCTCGGCTTGAAACGCCCAGTCGACCCACGGCATCAGCGCGGCCACATCGGCGCTCTCCACCGTGCCGCCGCACCAGATGCGCAGGCCCGGAGGCGCGTCGCGATAGGCGCCCACGTCATAGGCCACGCCCTCGGCCTCCAGCCGCTTGGCCACCGCCTTGGCGAAACTCGCGCCATCGGCAATCCGGTCGTCGGTGAACTTCAGGCACACCGAGGTGTTCGAGCGCGTCGCCGGGTCCGCGGCGAGGTTCTCCAGCCACGGCGTCTTCTCCACGAAATCGAAGATCGCCCGCGCATTGGCATCGGCCCGGGCCATCAGTCCCTCAAGCCCGCCCACTTCGCGCGCCCAGTCGAGCGCCAGCAGGTAATCCTCCACCGCCAGCATCGACGGCGTGTTGATCGTCTCGCCCACGAAGATGCCCTCGATGAGCTTGCCGCCCTTGGTCATCCGAAAGATCTTCGGCAGGGGCCATGGCGGCGTGTAGCTCTCCAGCCGCTCCACCGCGCGGGGGCTGAGCACGATCATCCCGTGCGCCGCCTCGCCGCCCAGCACCTTCTGCCACGAGAAGGTCGTCACATCGAGCTTCTCCCACGGCAGGTCCTGCGCGAAGGCCGCCGAGGTGGCATCGCAGATCGTCAGCCCCTCCCGGTCCGCCTTGATCCAGTCGCCATCCGGCACCCGCACGCCCGAGGTCGTGCCGTTCCACGTGAAAACCACGTCATTGTCGGTATCGACGCCCGCAAGGTCCACGATCTCGCCATACTCGGCGGTCTTCACCTCGGCATCGAGCTTGAGCTGCTTCACCGCATCCGTCACCCAGCCCGCGCCGAAGCTCTCCCAGGCGAGCATCTCCACCTTGCGGGGGCCGAGCAGGCTCCACATCGCCATTTCCACCGCGCCCGTGTCGGAGGCCGGCACGATGCCCACGCGGTAGTCGTCGGGAATACCGAGGATCTCGCGCGTGCCCTCGATCGCGGCCTTCAGCTTCGCCTTGCCCACGGCGGCGCGATGGCTGCGGCCCAGGGGCGCGTCCTTCAGCTTCTCGAGTTCGAATGCGGGGGGTTTGGCGCAGGGGCCAGAGGAAAAACGCGGGTTTGCCGGCCGCGTTGCCGGTTGGGTCGTCGTCATTTGTGCTATCCTTCCAGATAAACGCCCCTCGTTGGGGAGGGGTGTCCCACCGACGGAGCTACGCCCGTTTCGGAGGGTTGGCAAGCGGGGAAATGGCCTCCCAGCGCCTCTTTCGGTTCGAAATGCGACGCGCCCCGCCTATCATCGGAAACTTCGCTCATTCCCCCTTGCCGATCACGAAACCGTGATATGATGGCGTCACCATCATACCGACCGGCCCCCGAGTCGTTTGGCGAGTCGCCAACCGGCGAAAGAGAGGGCCGGCGCTTCAGGGAAGACAACAGATGCGAACCCCCCTCCTCCTCGGCCTCGCCCTCGCGAGCCTTGGCACCATGCTGCACGCCGAGACGCCCGAAGAGCGCGGCAGATACCTTGTCGAAGGCCCCGCCGCCTGCGGCAATTGCCACACCCCGAAAGACGAAACCGGCCAGCCCCTCGCCGGCCAGAACCTCGCCGGCAGCTTCGTGATCGAGATGCCCGAATTCACCTCGGTCGCCCCCAACATCACCCCCGGCGGCGAGATCGCCGGCTGGAGCGATGCCGAGGTCGCCCGCGCCATCCGCGAAGGCATGCGCCCCGATGGCCGCCTGCTTGGCCCGCCCATGCCCTTCGAGGTCTACCGCCACCTCTCCGACAGCGACGTCTCCGCCATCGTCGCCTATCTCCGCACCCTTCCCGCGGTCGAGAACGCCGTGCCGATCTCCGAATACCGCATCCCCCTGCCGCCCGCCTATGGCCCGCCCGTCGAAACCGTGGCCGACGTGCCGCGCGGCGTCACGGTGGAATACGGCGCCTATCTCGCCGGGCCCGTGGCGCATTGCACCTCCTGCCATTCGCCGGTCGGCCCGCAAGGCCCGATGATCGACACGCATCTCGGGCAGGGCGGCCTCGCCATCGAAGGGCCGTGGGGCATCTCCGTCGTGGCCAATATCACCAGCCATGAAGACGGGCTGGCAGGCTATACCGATGCCGAGATCGCCGACATGATTACGAAAGGCATGCGCCCCGACGGCGCGCCCATGATGCCGCCCATGCCCTACGGCTACCTTGGCAACATGAGCGCCGACGACCTCGCCGCCTTGATCCTGTACCTGCGGACGATCCCGCCCCTGCCCGACGCGGGCTAGGCGGCTCCGGGCAAGAAGCCGCGAAATCGACGGGCCGCGGCGCGGCGATGCTACGGGTGTTCAGCAGCGGTTTATGGTTGCCAAGCCGGCGTCAGATCCGAGCGATGCGCTCACGTCACCCAATCGCCGGGCCGAAGGGGCGGCCCGTCGATGGCGCGGCGGGGCGGAAGCCCCGTGAATCCGCGCCACGCAAAGGTCGTAGGCCCCGCCCCAGGCTCCCAAACCCGCCCCGGCTCGCCCCGGCGCCTCGCCCCCCACTCCCCACTGGCCCTCCGCACCCCGCTATGCTCTATGCGAACCGCGACACGCCAGAAGGAGATGCCCATGCCCATCGCCACCCTCATCGCCGCCCCCGGCGCGCTCGACCCCGCGCTTGTCGAATCGCTCCGCAACGCATGGGGCGGCGGCGCGGCGGAATGGCTCTCGCCCGACGAAGCCGCCGAGTTCACCCTCCCCCAGATCCCCTCAAACCGATGGGAGACATGGGAAGAGCTGCAGGCCCAGAACACCGATCTCATCCTCCAGCCCGCCGGGAACCGTCGCAAGACAATGCTTCTGGCCGACATGGATTGCACCATGACCCAGCAGGAATGCATCGACGAGCTGGCCGATGTGGCGGGCGCGGGCGAGGCCGTCCGCGCCATCACCAAGCGCGCCATGAACGGCGAGCTGAACTTCGAGGAGGCGCTCAAGGCCCGCGTCGCCCTCATGCGCGGCCTGCCCGAAGCGGCGCTCGAGGAGGTCTGGCAAACCCGCATCACCTACATGCCCGGCGGCGCCACGCTTCTGGCCACCATGAAGGCCCACGGCGCTTACGCCGCGCTCGTCTCGGGGGGCTTCACCTATTACACCGAGCGCGTGGCCAGAGAGCTGGGCTTCGACGAGGCCCGCGCCAACACTCTCATCGTGGAGAAGGGCGAGGTGACGGGCCATGTCGCCGAGCCCATCCTCGGGCGCGAGGCCAAGGTGCGGGCGCTCGAGGAGATCACCGCGCGGCTCGGCATCACCGAGGCCGAAGTGCTCGCCGTGGGCGACGGCGCCAACGATCTCGGCATGCTCGCCCGCGCCGGCACCGGCGTGGCGCTGCACGCCAAGCCCTCCGTCGCCGCCCAATGCGAGGTCCGCGTGAACCACGGCGATCTCACCGCGCTGCTCTTCCTTCAGGGATACACGCGCGCCGAGTTCCGGTAGCGGCCGGGATCAGGCGTTCGAACAGTCGCGCCCCGCGCGGAATCAAGGCCCGCAGGGCCGCCGCGCGATCGCAGGGCCCCCCCCACCGCCCCGCGAGTTGGTGGGGGGAGCGCGCCGCGCCCCTCT
>JAVKDQ010000167.1:0-19110 GCA_040222155.1 Roseovarius sp. | reverse complement strand
CCAGCGCCGAGATCACCACCGTCTGCACCAACGTCGAGAGATAGCGCGGTGTGGTCAGGATCTGCGCGTAGACGCCCCAGCCCGCCTCGCCCTCGACCGCGCCCATGAAGAGCCGCCCGAGCGGCAGCGCGAGAAAGGCCAGCGAGAACACCGCGAGCGGCAGAAGGCAGAGAGTGAGGAAGAGCCTGTCGGTCATCTTGGTCTTTTCGGAACGGCAGGGGGCGGCGCGAACCGCCCCCGCACCGGCGTTACTGGACTTCCGCGAGATAGCGCTCGCCGAAGGCGGCCTGCGCCTTCTCCATCTCCGCGTAATCCACGGCCACGGCGCGCTCGTAATCGGAGGCGGGCAGGAACTTCTCGGCCACCTCCGTCGGCAGCTCCACCGGGCGCGCGGGCTGCAGGTAGGCATTCGTCCAGATCGCCTGCCCCTCGTCGGAGAGGATGAAATCCAGCACCTGCTTGCCGAGCTCGGGGTTGGGCGCGCCCTTCACCAGCGACATCACGTAAGGCACGCGCACCGAACCCTCGCAGGGCAGCACGAACTCGAAATTGCCGTCTTCCTCGTATTTCCCGCGATAGGCGTTGAAATCGTAATCGAAGAGGATCGGGATCTCGCCCGAGACGACCCGCGCGTAGGAGGTCTGCTTCGGCACGATCGGGTTGTTCTCGCCCAGCTGCTGGAAATACTCGATCGCCGGGTCGAAATTGCCCAGATCGCCGCCGAAGGCCATGTTGACGGCCACGGCACCCGCGTAGCCCACGAAGGCGGAGGACGGGTCGAGATAGCCCACCATGCCGTTATACTCGGGCTTGGTGAGGTCGGCGAAGCATTGCGGCACCGGCGCGCCGCCCAGCGCATCGACATTCACGAAGAAACCGAGCGTGCCGAAATGGATGGCGAACCAGTTGCCCTCGGGGTCTTTCAGCCCCTCCGGGATCTCGTCGAAACCGGCGGGCTTGTAGGGCTCCACAACGCCTTCGTTGCCGGCCTTGATGCCGGTGGTCACGCCGTAATAGGCCACGTCGGCCACGGGTGCCTCGCGCTCTGCGAGAAGCTGCGAGAGGGTCTGGCCCGAGTTCTTGTTGTCATGCGGCATGGTGATGCCGAGCTTTTCGTCGATCGCCTCGAGCATCGAGGCCCAGTCGGCCCATTGCGGCGGGCAGTTGTAGCACACCGCGTCGGCGGCATTGGCGGGGCTCGCGGCGGGCGCGGCCACCGCGATTGCCATCAGGGCTGCGGGAATGTAGGACTTCATGGTTGTTGCTCCTATGGGACTGAGGGGTTCCGTTTCGGGTGACTTCAGGACGGCGGGGAAGTGGCTGCTTGCCCGTCGTCCGTTCCACCGCCGCGCGCGGGCCCGAGGCTCTCGGCGCGGCGGAAGCTGAAGGCCATTCCCGGCAGCTCCGGAGATGGCGTTTTCTGGGGGGATTTCTGCGAGTTTTGCGGCTGGTCCGTGGCGGCGCCCTGCGCATCGATCATGCCGATGAGCGTCTGCGCGGCACTGCGCCCCATCTCGCGCGCATCGGTCACCACGGTGGCGAGCCGCGGGCGGATGGCGAGGCCCATGTCGATGCCGTCGAAGCCCACCACGGAGACATCGCCGGGCACCGAAAGCCCCAGATCATGCAGCGCGCCGATGACCGAGAGCGCCAGGTAGTCGTTCGAGGCGAAGACGCCGGTGAGCGCGCCCGGCCCCTTCAGACGCTGGGCGAGCTTCACATCCTCGAAGCGGATCGCCTCATCCACCTCGATCAGTTCCGGCGCCTCCAGCCCGGCGGCGAGGCAGCCATCGCGAAAGCCCTCGTAGCGCTCGTGCGAGCGGTCGGACGCTCCGAAGCGCAGCGCGAGGAAGGCCACGCGCCGGTGGCCCAACCGGGCAAACTCCGCCGCCACCTGCGCCGCCGCGCGACGGTTGTCGACATAGGCGCTCGGCACGCCCTCGACAGGGCTGTTGTAGAGCATGCAAAGAGGCAGGCCCTGCCCGCGCAGATGCTCGAGCGCCGGATTGCCGGCGGAGGAGCTCAGGGTCAGCACGATGCCATCGACCCGCTTGGCGAGCAGCATCCTGAGCGCGTCGGCCTCGAGCGCGGGGTCGTAGTTCGAGCAGGCCAGCAGCACCTGAAAGCCCGCGCCCAGCGCCTCTTTCTGCAGATCCTGCACCGCTTCGGCGAAGACCGGGTTCACCAGCGAGGGCACGAGGCAGCCGATCGTGCGGGTGCGCTGGCTCTGCAGCGACCGGCCCAGCTCGTTGAAGGAAAAGCCCAGCCGAGTGGCCGCGTCGAGCACCCGCTCCCGCGTCTCCGCGCTGGCCGCGCCGCTCTTGTTCAGCACCCGGCTCACCGTGGCGATGCCACAGCCCGCCTCGCGGGCGACATCCTTGATGGTGATGACCGGGGACATTTCGAGTTGCGCCTGCGTTGGAAACGTTTCCAACACAAGCTACCCGATTCCCGTAACGCTTTTGTGTCGGGCCGGGCGGGCCTATGCCCGCCCAGGGCTCACTTGGAGAGCGGCGCGGGCCAGTTGGTATCCGCCTGCGCGATGAAGCCGGGCTTGTCCTTCTCCCAGATCCGCTGCACGCGGCGGCTGTAGTTGAGATAGAGCTTGCCCTCATGCACACTCCACGCATCGGGCGAGGTGGAGGCCACGTAGCCCTGCGAGGCCGCATAGGCGCAATAGCCGCCATATTGCGGCGCATAGGCCTCCGGGTCGGCCTCGAAGGTGGCCTTGTTCTCGGCGGAGGCGAAGCGCCACTCGGCGCCGTTCCACATCGTGCTATGCTCGGGGCTGCCCTCCACCGGCGCGCCTTCGGTGAAATAGGCCACCGGATCGTAGCCGCCTATCGCGGCACCGTCGCGGGCGTGGATGGCGGGCTCCTCGGCAAGGGCGGGCAGGGCCAGCGCCGCAAGCGGCAGGGCGGCGGCGGTGGCAAGGAAAGAACGGCGTGTGGGCATGGGGCTCCTCCGGGGCGTCATGGCTGCCCCGGCAGGCTACGCCACCCCGCGCGCCCCGCCCAGATGCGCCACGCGAAAGTGATGGCGCGCGAGCACGGGCCCGGTTGGCTCAGGCCGCCTGCCCGTCGGTGAATTGCAGCTTGGCAAGGCGCGCGTAAAGCCCGCCCTCGGCCACGAGGCTGTCATGCGTGCCGGTGGCGGCAATACGGCCCTGATCCATCACGATGATCCGGTCGGCCTTCTTAACCGTCGCCAGCCTGTGCGCCACGATGATCGTGGTGCGCTCGCGGGCCAGCGCCTCCACCGCCTGCTGCACCGCCCGCTCGCTCTCGGCATCGAGCGCCGAGGTGGCCTCGTCGAGCAGCAGCACCGGCGCATCCCGCAGGATCGCCCGGGCGATGGCAATGCGCTGCTTCTGCCCGCCCGAAAGCATCACGCCGCGCTCGCCCACATAGGTGTTGTAGCCCTCGGGCAACGACACAATGAACTCATGCGCGGCCGCGGCCTTCGCGGCCTCTTCCACCTCCGCATCGGTGGCGTCGAGCCGCCCGAAGCGGATGTTCTCCCGCGCCGAGGCGGCGAAGATCACCGGGTCTTGCGGCACCAGCGCCAGCGCCTGCCTGAAATCGTGGCGCCGCATCCGGTGAAGCGGCACGCCGTCGAGCGTGATCTGCCCGGAATCGGGATCGTAGAAGCGCTGGATGAGCTGGATGATCGTGGTTTTCCCGGCGCCCGAAGGCCCCACCACCGCCACCGTCTCGCCCGGCGCGATCTTGAGGTCGAGCCCGTCGAGCGCCTTGGTCTCGCGGCGCGCGGGATAGGCGAAATGCACGTTCTCGAAGGCGATCTCGCCGCGCACCGGGTTTGGCAGCGGCAGCGGCTCGGCGGGGTCCTGCACCTTGTCGTCGGCGTCGAGCAGCTCCACCAGCCGCTCGGTGGCGCCCGCCGCGCGCTGCAGCTCGCCCCAGATCTCCGAAAGCGCCGCCACCGCGCCCGCCACCATCACCGAGTAGATCACGAACTGCACCAGCGTGCCCACGCTCATCTCGCCCGCGCGCACGTCCCAAGCGCCGATCCAGAGCACGCCGACGATGCCGGTGAAGACGAGGAAGATCACGATCACCGTCATCAGCGCCCGCGTCGTCACCCGCCGCTTGGCGGAGAGGTAGCTCTCCTCCGTCACGTTGCCGAACCGGTCGCGGCTGGCGGCCTCATGGGTGAAGGCCTGCACCGTCTGCACGCTCAGAAGCGCCTCAGAGGCATTGCCCGAGCTCTGCGCGATCCAGTCCTGGTTCTCGCGGCTCAACACCCGCAACCGGCGCCCCAGCGTGAGGATCGGCACCACGATTAGCGGCACGATCAGCAGCGTGAGCCCGGTGAGCTTGGCAGAGGTGAAGAGCATCAGCACCAGCCCGCCCACGAAAATCAGCAGGTTGCGCAGGGCGATGGAGACCGAGGAGCCGATCACCGAGAGAATGAGCGTGGTGTCGGTGGTGAGCCGGCTCAGCACCTCGCCCGTCATGATCTTCTCGAAGAAGGCCGGGCTCATCGCGATCATCCGTGCGAAGAGCGCCTTGCGGATATCGGCCACCACCCGCTCGCCCAGCCGGGTGACAAGCGCGTAGCGCAGCCCGGTGCCGATGGCCAGAAGCCCGGCAATGCCGATGGCGGCGAGGAAATACTTGTCGAGCAGCGCGCCATCCTCGGTGCGGAAATTGTCGACCACGCGGCGCACGGCCATGGGCAGCACCAGCGAGACGCAGGCAGTGAGCACCAGCGCCAGCACCGCCGCGCCGAGGAGGCCGCGATAGGGCACCATGAAGAGCCACAGATCCGCCAGGGACGCCACCCGGCGCGATTTCCCGCGGTCGATCTCGTCGGCGCCATTCTCAGCCCTGCGCACCATTGCATACCTCTTCGCTCGTTTCGCAAAGCTTCTTGGCGAAGCCATGCGCTGGGGTCAAGTGCGGAGGGGTCGCAGGCTTGTACGGGATCGAGGTGGTGAGGGCTGAAACGGCCTTGAGCGGACGTTCGACCACTATTTTAGAAGCCGCGCGATGTCTGGGCCGCGGCGCGGCGATCCGACGGGCGTTCAGCAGAGCTTTATGCCTGCCAATACCGAAAAATATCCGAGCGCTGCGCGGGTGTCTCCCAATCGCGGGGCGGGGGGGGCGGCCCCGCGATCGCGCGGCGGGGCTACGCCCCTTGAGCCCGCGCGTTGGCGCTTTTGTCGAACGCCCGCTCAACGCCGTTCCCGCCTGCGCCTAGATCACCGCGCGCTCCAGAAACGGCCGGCCCTCCACGATCCGCTCATAGCCCAGCGGCGTGAGGTCCAACGTCCTGTACCCGCCATGCACGATGAGTTCCGCCACCCCCAGCCCCGTCGCGGGCGCCTGCTGAAGACCGTGCCCCGAGAAGCCGTTGGCGAAGATGAAATTCTCCACCTCGGGGTGCCGCCCCACGATCATGTTGTGATCGAGCGCGTTGAAATCGTAATGCCCCGCCCACTGGCTCACCACCTTGATCGCCTCGAAACTCTCCGAGCGCGCCGCCAGGGCGGGCCAGACGACCTCCTCGAACTCCTCGTAGCGCGGCTCGAAATCGTCCCAGTCCACCGCCGGGTCCTCGCGCGGCGGGCAGGCGGTGATGAAATAGCGCCCCTCGGGCCGGCAATAGGTGCCCGAAGGGTCGATCATCAGCGGCAGCCGCCCCCCGTTCACCCGCGCGCTCCCCTCGGGGCTCTGCGCGCAATCGAAGACGAAGGTCGTGCGCTTGCGCGGCTCCACCGGTACATCCAACCCAGCCATCCGCGCGGTGAGCGCCGCGCGCGGGCCCGAGGCATTGACGACGGTGCCCGCGCCGATCCGCTCCCCCGAGGCGATCGTCACCCCCGTCACCCGCGCGCCCTAGCGCGCGATCTCCACCACCTCGTCCTTGACGAACTCCGCCCCCTGCGCCCGCGCCTTGGCGCGGAACCCGTGCAGCAGCCCGGTGTTGCTGAACCACCCCTCGCCCGAGCGCCCGTAGGAGGCGAGGCGGATATCCTCCACGTTGAGATGCGGAAACGCCTCCGCCAGCTCCTCCGCGCTCCAGAGCACCACATCCGCCCCGCAGGCGCGTTGCACCGCGTGATTGGCCCGCAGCACCTCCTCCTGCGTCTCCGTCGCCGCGAGAAACAGGTAACCGCCCGGATGGAAATTCAGATCCGGCGGGTCTGCGCCCTCCACCGCCATCGCCTGCGCGAAATCGCGGATCACCTCGCCGCCATACTGGCTGATCCGCACGTTGATCTCGTTGGAAAACTGCGTGCGGATCGAGGCCGCCGAAAGCGCCGTCGCGGCGCGCGCATAGCTCGGGTCGCGCTCCACCACCAGCACCGAGCCGCCAAAGCCCGCATCCGCCGTGAGGTAATGCGCCACCGCCGAGCCGATCACCGCGCCCCCCACGATCACCACGTCATAGCTCTTCATGTCATCCATGCCTCAGAAAGCCCCCATCGCCAGCGCCGCGCCCATCCCCGCGCCAAGGTCCCGGCAGCGCGCCAGGTCCTCCTCCGAAATCACCTTCTCCGCGAGGATCTGCTCCCGCGTCTGCGCATGGGTGCAGATGATGAAGGGCTCCTGCACCACCTTCAGCCGCCAGCCCTGCGCGATCCGCGCGATCTGGCGCTGCGCGTTCTCGCCGTCCGAGCCCGCGCAGACCATCTGCGCGTAAGGCCGCCCCTCGATCCGCCCCAGCACCTCGTAATAGCAGCGGTCGAAGAATTCCTTCATCTCCCCCGCGATGGCCGCGAGGTTCTCGGGCGCACAGAAGATATAGCCCTGCGCCGCCAGCAAGTCCTCCGGCCCCGCCTCGCCCGCGCGCCTGAGCACGCAACCGGTCTCCGCTCGCGCCGCCTCATGCGCGGCCTCGGCCATCTGCCGGCTGCCCCCGGTGCGCGAGTGATAGACGATCAGCAATTGCCCCATGGGCCGGACCCTAAGCCGCCACGAAACCCGGTTTCAAGGCCCGCCTGCACCCCGCGCCTCCACCCCGGCCTCTTCTTGGGAAAAATACTCCGTCGCGCCGCCCGCCACGTGCGGCAGGCTCACACCCCATCGTCGAACGGCCGGAAACTCTCGGCGCTCGCCCGCCGCCAGCGCTCGCGATAGCCGAAGGCGTCGTCCTCGCCCTCTTCCAGAAGGAAGCCAATCGGCATGTAGGGGTAAAGCTGGTTGCCCGTCACCATGTCGCGGTCGCGCTCGCGCATGATGAGGTGATGCGGCATGAAGCCCGAGGGGTGCTCGAGCCCCGCCGCCGCCGTCATCTCGGCGATGGCATGCATGGTATTGGCGTGAAACCGCGTCACCCGGGTGGCCTTGTCGGGCACCACGAGCGCGCGGGCGCGGCTCTTGTCCTGTGTGGCCACGCCCACCGGGCAATGATTGGTATGGCAGGCCTGCGCCTGGATGCACCCCACGGCGAACATGAAGCCCCGCGCCGAATTGGCCCAGTCGGCGCCAAGCGCCAGCATCTTGATGATGGAAAAAGAGGTCACAAGCTTGCCCGAGGCGCCGAGCCGGATCCGGTCGCGCAGGCCCGCGCCCCTGAGCGCGTTATGGGCGAAGGTGAGCCCCTCCACCAAGGGCATCCCGATGAAATCGGCGAATTCCAGCGGCGCCGCACCGGTGCCGCCCTCCTTGCCGTCGACCACGATGAAATCCGGCACGATGCCCGTCTCCAGCATCGCCTTGATCATGCACATGAATTCCCGCCGGTGCCCGATGCAGAGCTTGAAGCCCACTGGCTTTCCGCCCGAGAGCGCGCGCAGCCGCGCGATGAACTCCATCATCTCGATGGGCGTGGAAAACTCCGGGTGCGCGGCGGGCGAGATGCAGTCCTTCCCCATCGGGATGCCCCGCGCCTCGGCGATCTCGGGGGTGATCTTGGCGGCAGGCAGCATCCCCCCGTGCCCGGGCTTTGCGCCTTGCGAGAGCTTCAGCTCGATCATCTTCACCTGTGGGTCGGCGGCCTGCTCGGCAAAGCGCTCCGGGTCGAACCGCCCCTCGGGCGTGCGCGCGCCGAAATAGCCCGAACCCAGCTCCCAGATCAGGTCGCCACCGCCCTCGCGGTGATACCGGCTGATCGAGCCCTCGCCCGTGTCATGCGCGAAGCCGCCAGCCTTGGCCCCCTTGTTGAGGGCAAGGATCGCGTTGCCCGAGAGCGAGCCGAAGCTCATCGCCGAGATGTTGAAGAGCGAGATGTCATAGGGCTGCTTGCAGTCCGGCCCGCCCACGCGCACGCGGAAATCGTGGCTGTCGATGATCGTAGGTCGCGCCGAATGGGTGATCCACTCGTAGCCCGCATCGTACACCCTCTGCCGCGTACCGAAGGGGCGGGCATCCTCCACCCCCTTGGCGCGCTGGTAGATGAGCGAGCGCTGATCGCGCGAGAAGGGCTCCTCGTCGGCATCGCTCTCAATCAGGTATTGCCTTATCTCGGGCCGGATCCCCTCGAAGAGAAAGCGCATGTGCCCCAGCACCGGGTAGTTGCGCAGGATCGAGTGCGAGCTCTGCACCAGGTCATAGATACCGAGCGCCGCGAGCGCTCCGAAGAGCGCCAGCGGCAGCGCGAACCACGGGCTGAGGATGAGCCCGGCGAGCGAGGCAAGCGCGAGCACGACGGCGGCGTAGAAAGCGGCGAAGCGGGGCATGGGCGGCATCCTGAATCAGCGGTCGGGCTTGGGCGGAAGGTTACGCGGAATACTGCCAAAGACAATCGCCGATGCCTTGCCCCGCCGCCCCGCGCGCGCGTAAAGTTCGCGCATGAAGGCATCGCAACCGAAAGAGGATACCTCCCGCATGGCGCGCACCCTTTCCGGATGGCGACGGCCCCTCGCCCGGCTCTGCCTTGCGCTCGCCGCCGCGCTTGCCCTGCCCGCCGCGGCACAGGACCGCGCAAGCGTGGAGCGCCAGTTCCGCGACTGGCTCAACGGTACGATCTGGCCTGCCGCAAGCGCGCGCGGCGTCTCCCGCGCCACGTTCGAGACCGCTTTCAAGGGCGTCACGCTCAACTGGGAGCTGCCCGAGCTTGTGCCTCCCGGCAGCGAGGGCCAACCACCCGACACTCAGCTTCAGGCCGAGTTCGGCGCGCCCGCTCGCTATTTCGCCACCTCCAAGCTCACCAGCGCCACCTCCGTGGGCAAGGAGATGGCCCGCCGGCACGCGTCCGCACTGGCCCGCGCCGAGGCCGTCACCGGCGTGCCGGGGCGCATCCTGCTGGCGATCTGGGGGCGCGAGAGCGGCTACGGGCGCGTGGCGATCCGCTACAACCCCTTCGAGGTGCTGGGCACCAAGGGCTTCATGAGCACCCGGCCCGAGTTCTTCACCGAGGAGCTTCTGGCCGCGCTCGAGATCGCCGAGGCCGGCCATGCCCCCGCGGGCGCGCTGAAAAGCAGCTGGGCCGGCGCGCTCGGCCAGCCGCAGTTCATGCCCTCGAGCTTCCTCAAATACGCGGTCGACGGCGATGATGACGGGCGCGCCGACATCTGGCGCTCCGAGGCCGATACGCTTGCCTCCATCGCCACCTATCTCGCCCGGCACGGCTGGGTTTCGGGGCGCGACTGGGGCTTCGAGGTGCGCGTGCCCGAGGCCGTCTCCTGCGCGCTCGAGGGCCCCGATCAGGGCCGGCTTATCTCCGAATGGGCCACCATGGGCATCACCCGCGTGTCGGGCCGCCCCTTTCCCGAGCACGAGGCCAAGGGCGAGGGCTTCCTGATGATGCCCGCCGGCCGCCATGGCCCGGCCTTCATCGTCACGCCCAATTTCTACGTGCTGAAGGAGTATAACACCTCCGACCTCTACGCGCTCTTCGTGGGTCATGTGGGCGACCGCATCCGCTACAACATTGGCGATTTCAAAGGCCGCTGGGGCAAGATCGACAAGCTCACCCGCGGCGAGATCGCCACCATTCAGGCCGCGCTGGTGGAGATGGGCAACGATGTGGGCGGCGTCGATGGCCTGCCCGGCTACAAGACCCGCCGCTCCATCGGCCGCTGGCAGGAAGCACAGGGCGAGGCCGCCACCTGCTTTCCGCGCAAGGCGATGGCCGCGCGGCTCGGGGGCTGAGCGCCACCCCCATTGCCCCCGATCGCCGCAAGGCGCATAACTGGCCCGACACACCACCCGAGGACACCAGATGACCCACGCCCCCAACTCCCCTGAAGCCCGCGACATCGCCTATCACATGCACGCCTACACCAATGCCGCCGCGCATGAGGAACTGGGCCCGGTCATCATCGACCACGGCGAGGGCATCCATGTCTTCGACAGCAACGGCAAGCAGTATATCGAGGCGATGGCGGGGCTCTGGAGCGTGGCAGTGGGCTTCAACGAGCAGCGCCTCGTCGAGGCCGCCACGAAGCAGATGCAGAAGCTGCCCTATTACCACAACTTCGCCCACCGCGCACATCCCATGGCGATCGACCTCGCCGAGAAGCTCGTGCAGATGGCCCCCGTGCCGATGTCGAAGGTGTTCTTTACCAATTCCGGCTCCGAGGCCAACGACACCGTCATCAAGATGCTCTGGTACCGTGCCAACGCGATGGGCCAGCCCGAGCGTAAGAAGATCATCTCGCGCATCCGCGGCTATCACGGCGTCACCGTGGCCTCCGCCAGCCTTACCGGCCTGCCCTACAACCACATGTCCTTCGACCTGCCCCTGCCCGGCATCCTGCACACCACCTGCCCGCATTACTGGCGCGAGGGGCAGGAAGGCGAAAGCGAGGAGGCCTTCGCCACCCGCTGCGCCGCCGATCTCGAGGCGATGATCGAGGCCGAGGGCCCCGAGACCATCGCCGCCTTCATCGGCGAGCCGGTGATGGGCGCGGGCGGCGTTGTGGTGCCGCCCCCCACCTACTGGGAAAAGATCCAGGCCGTGCTGAAGAAACACGACATCCTGCTCATCGCCGACGAGGTGATCTGCGGCTTCGGCCGCACGGGCCGCATGTTCGGCTGCGAGACCATGGGCATCAAGCCCGACATCATGGTGCTCTCCAAGCAGATCAGCTCGAGCTACGTGCCCTTCTCGGCGATCCTGCTCAACGAGCGCGTCTATGCCCCCATCGCCGAGGAGAGCGGGCGCATCGGCGTTCTGGGTCACGGCTATACCGGCGGCGGCCACCCGGTGGGCGCGGCGGTGGCGCTCGAGAACATCCGCATCATCGAGGAGCGCGGCCTCGTGGAAAAGGCCGCTGAAACCGGTGCGCACATGCAGGCCCGGCTGAAGGAGTTGGAGAGCCACGATTTCGTGGGCGAGCAGCGCGGCGTGGGCCTCATCGCGGCGCTCGAGCTCACCGATCCCGAGATGCGCGGGCTCAAGCCCGGAAAGCTCGGGGCGGCGATGAACAAGCTGCTCTTCGAGCGCGGCGTGATCTCCCGCGCGATGGTCGATGCAATGGCCTTCTGCCCGCCGCTCATCATCGAGCCGAACGAGGTCGACCGCATCGCCGACACTCTGGGCGAGGCACTCGACGCGCTGGCGAAGACCGCGATCGAGGCCTGAGGCTGCCACGCTTGGCCCCCGGGGAGACAACCGGGGGATAATAGAGTTGCGAGCGCGGCTGAGTTTCTGCATTAAGAGCCCGAATTCGAGGCTATTGAAGGCGAAGCGAGCGTGGACGTAGAGCATTTGCATATCCCCGGCCTCGTGGTTCTCACGCCCGCGCGGTTTGGCGATGCGCGTGGGTTTTTCAGCGAGAGCTGGAACCGCAAGCGCATGGCGGAGCATGGCATCGAGCTGGATTTCGTGCAGGACAACCATTCGCTCTCGGCCAGGGTGGGCACGCTGCGCGGTCTGCATTTCCAGGCGCCGCCCCACGCGCAGGACAAGCTGGTGCGTTGCGGGCGGGGGCGGCTCTACGATGTGGCCGTCGACATCCGACGCGGCAGCCCGACCTACGGGGCTTGGGCCGGGGTTGAGCTTTCGGCCGAGAACGGCAAGCAACTGCTGGTGCCCAAGGGCTTCCTGCATGGTTTCATCACCCGCGAGCCGGATACCGAGATCTGCTACAAGTGCAGCGATTACTACGCGCCAGAGTGCGACGGCGCGGTGCATTGGCAAAGCTGCGGCATCGACTGGGGCTTTGACGCCGAGCCGGTGATCTCCGACAAGGATGCCGCCGCGCCCGCGCTTGCCGATTTCGAGAGCCCCTTCACATGGGAGGCCGCATGAAGCTTCTGGTCACAGGCGGCGCGGGGTTCATCGGCTCGGCGGTGGTGCGACGCGCCATCGCGGCCGGCCACGAGGTGCTCAACGTCGATGCGCTCACCTATGCCGCCTGCCTCGAGAACGTGGCGAGCGTGGCCGAGAACCCGCGCTACCGCTTCCTTCACGCCGATATCCGCGACCGCGCGGCGATGGACCGGGCGATGGCCGAGTTCACCCCCGACGCGGTGATGCATCTCGCCGCCGAGAGCCATGTGGACCGCTCGATCGATGGGCCGGGCACCTTCATCGAGACGAACGTGCTGGGCAGCTTCACGCTTCTGGAGGCCGCCCGCGCCTTCTGGCAGGCGCAGGGCAAACCCGAGAGCTTCCGCTTCCACCACATCTCCACCGACGAGGTCTACGGCTCGCTGGGCGAGGAGGGGCAGTTCACCGAGGAGACACCCTACGACCCGCGCAGCCCCTATTCCGCCTCCAAGGCGGCCTCCGACCACCTCGCGCGGGCCTGGCACCACACCTATGGCCTGCCGGTGCTGGTGACCAATTGTTCCAACAATTACGGGCCCTTCCACTTCCCCGAGAAGCTCATCCCAGTGGTCATCCTCAACGCGCTGGCGGGCAAGCCCATCCCCGTCTACGGGCAGGGCCTGAACGTGCGCGACTGGCTCTACGTGGAGGATCACGCCGATG
This sequence comes from Roseovarius sp., assembly GCA_040222155.1. Taxonomy (GTDB): domain Bacteria; phylum Pseudomonadota; class Alphaproteobacteria; order Rhodobacterales; family Rhodobacteraceae; genus Roseovarius. The sequence continues at coordinate 6,261 of JAVKDQ010000167.1, read as the reverse complement.
CGCTCCTCACCGTGGTGAGCCGGGGCGAGGTCGGCCGCACCTACAATATCGGCGGCGAGAACGAGGCCCGCAACATCGACCTCGTGCGGATGATCTGCGCCATTCTCGACGCCAAGCGCCCCGCCGCCGCGCCTTACGGCGAGCAGATCACCTTCGTCACCGACCGCCCCGGCCACGACGCGCGCTACGCGATCGACCCCGGGCGCATGCGCGACGAACTGGGCTGGCGGCCTTCGGTGACGCTCGAGGAAGGGCTTGAGCTGACGGTTCAATGGTATCTCGACAACGAGGACTGGTGGCGCGCGCTCCAGTCACGCGAAGGCGTCGGCCAGCGTCTGGGGGTGAAGGCATGAGCCTCCTGGTCTTCGGCAAGACGGGGCAAGTGGCCCGCGCGCTGGCAGGTGCGGAGGGCGCCACCTGCCTCGGTCGCGATGCCGCCGATCTCTCCGATCCCGAGGCCTGCGCCGAGGCCATTCGCGCTGCCCGCCCCCGCGCCGTGATCAACGCCGCCGCCTATACCGCCGTCGACCGCGCGGAGGAGGAAGAGGCGCTGGCCCACACCGTCAATGCCGAAGCGCCCGCCACCATGGCACGCGCCTGCGCAGCCCTCGGCATCCCATTCGTCACCATCTCCACCGATTACGTCTTCGACGGCTCGGGCGAGGCGCCTCGCGCCCCCGGCGAGGCCACCGGGCCCCTGAGCGCCTATGGCCGCACCAAGCGCGCGGGCGAGCGCGCCGTGGCGGAGATCATTGCCGAGGCGGGCGGCGCCCATGCCATCCTGCGCACAACGTGGGTCTTCGCCCCGGGGGGCAAGAACTTCGTCACCACCATGCTGCGGCTCGGCGCCGAGCGCGACCGCCTCACCATCGTGGCCGACCAGGTGGGCGGGCCGACCCCCGCGGGCGCCATCGCCGAGGCCTGCCTCATCATCGCCGAGCGCCTCGCGCACGCCCCCGAAGCCAGCGGCATCTACCATTTCTCCGGCGCGCCCGATGTGAGCTGGGCCGATTTCGCCCGCGCGATCTTCGCGGAAGCGGGCCTCTCCTGCGTGGTGGAAGACATCCCCACCTCCGCCTACCCCACCCCGGCGCGGCGCCCGCTCAACTCCCGGCTCGATTGCTCGGCCACCGAGGCCGTCTTCGGCATCGCCCGGCCCGACTGGCGCGCGGCGCTGCCCGCCGTCATCGCAGCATACGAAGGATAACCAGATGACCACCCGTCCCGAGACCACCCGCAAAGGCATCATCCTCGCCGGCGGCTCCGGCACGCGGCTCTACCCGGTCACCATCGGCGTCTCCAAGCAACTGCTGCCGATCTACGACAAGCCGATGATCTACTATCCTCTTTCGGTGCTGATGCTCGCCGGCATCCGCGAGATCGCCATCATCACCACGCCGCAGGATCAGGAGCAGTTCATCCGCACCCTGGGCGATGGCAGCCAGTGGGGGCTCTCGCTCAGCTACATCGTGCAGCCCTCGCCCGACGGGCTGGCGCAGGCCTTCCTGCTCACCGAAGAGTTCCTCGCGGGCGCGCCCTCGGCGCTGGTGCTGGGCGACAACATCTTCTTCGGCCACGGCCTGCCCGAGATGCTCGCCCGCGCCCGCGATGCCGAAGACGGCGCCACCGTCTTCGGCTACCGCGTGGCCGATCCCGAACGCTACGGCGTGGTGGATTTCGACGAGGGCGGCCGCGTGCGCCACATTGTCGAAAAGCCCGAGGTGCCGCCCTCCAACTATGCCGTGACCGGGCTCTACTTCGTCGACGGCACCGCCCCGGCGCGGGCCCGCGAGGTGCAGCCCTCCGCCCGCGGCGAGCTCGAGATCACCTCGCTTCTCGAGATGTATCTCGCAGATGACGCGCTGCGCGTGGAAACCATGGGCCGCGGCTATGCCTGGCTCGACACCGGCACCCACGGCTCCCTCCTCGACGCCGGCAACTTCGTCCGCACGCTCGAAAAACGCCAGGGCTTGCAGGCCGGAAGCCCCGAGGAAATCGCCTTCGCACAAGGCTGGATCACCTCCGAAGAGCTCCTCAAACGCGCCGAGATCTTCAAGAAAAACGACTATGGCGACTACCTCAAGGGCCTGCTGAAATAGCTCAGCCCTCCACCGCCCAGGCGTAGCCCGTGGCCGCGCTGAACGTGCCATCGGGCTCGCGGAGATAGGCGTTGCAACTCTCCGCCACCTCGCGCGACCATTTCACGCAAACCTGCCCGTCGCGATACTCCCACGTGCCGCTGTCGGTGCCATAGCTCTGGTCTTCATAGGTGGTGGTGCCGTCGGCGGCATAGCACTGCCGCCCGCTGCTCGGCCCGGCATAGGCCACGCAATTGCCCACATGGGTGTCGAGGAACATCGCCTCCGTCACCGGCTCGCCCGCAACGGCCTGCCCTGCCAGAAAGGCCAGCGCGCCCGCCGCGCCTACCGTCCCGATCGCTTTCATGTCGTTATCTCCCTAGTTTTGTTCGCGGTGCGGGTGGCACCGCCTCGCCGTGAGTATTTCTCCCAAGAAGAAGCCGGAACGCGCGCCCTGCCCTTCTTCTTGGGCCAAATACTCTCGCCGAAGGCGTCCGCCGCAGGTCAGCCGAGCACCGTCTCCATGACGGATTTCGCCGTGTCGCGTCCGCTGTAGAAGGCGCCGGAGCAGAGCGCGTTGAAGGGCGTGGCCACGGCCTCGCCCGCGAAGAAAAGCCGGTCGTCGACAGGCCGCGCCAGCGCCTCGCGCGCGGCAAAGCGGCCCGGGCGCGCGGCGCCGTAGCCGCCCAGCACATGCGGGTTGGTGGCCCAATCGGTGAGGATGCCGCCCGCAAAGGCCTTGCGCGCGTCGGAGCCGGCCATCTTCACCACCTCGCCCAGCACGAAATCCACCGCCTCCGCCTCGCCCGCGCGCGACAGCTCCCAGCCGAACTCCCCGCCGATAAAGCCCACCATGTAGGGGTCTTCGAAGGGCCATGTGAGGAAATAGGCGGCCTCGGCGGGCATCTTGTTGGGCACGTAATAGTCGAGCCATGCATTGGGCACGAAGCCCAGCCGGGTGTCGTCGAACTTGAGCGCGACCTTGGCGAGAAGGCCCATCGGCACGTCGTCGATCGCCTGTTCCTTCCAGTCCGGAAGGCCGGGCGTGAAGCGGATGGAGCCCGCGTTGAGAACACCGGTGGAGACGGTGCAGATGCAGGCCTTGGCGCGGATCGTGCCCTTGGGCGTCTCCACCTCCACGCCCGAGCCCGACCAGCCGATGCGCTGGGCCGGCGTGTCGAGCGAGACGGGGATGTCCTTCCCGAAATCCGCGACAACGGAGCCCAGCCCCTTCGGCACCATGAAATCCTTGTAGCTGTCTTCGGAGTTCCAGTAATCGGCGGTGGAGAGGTTGGCGAAATCCACGCCCCAATCCATCGGGCCGATCCATGTCTGCGGCGGGCCGATCCCGTCGACGCCCTCGGGCATGACGCTTGAGGCCGGCACGTCGATCCCCGCCTCGCCTGCCTCCGCGAGGGCCGATGTCACCGCGCCCCAGCCGGCATTGTAGACGCCGCGCTGCGCGGTATCGGCAAGCTTGCCGTCCACGTAATAGGTGCTGGAGGCGTCGGTGTGGTCGTAAAGCTCGAAACCCGCACGCTTGGCCAGCAGCGCCCAGGGGTTGGTGTCGCCGTGGTTGATCCACGAGCAGCCATGGTCGAAGTGCACGCCGAGGCTCTCGCTCTCGGTATAGGCGCGCCCGCCGATCCGGCCCGCCGACTCGATCACCGTCAAGCTATGGCCGGCGTCGAGAAGCGCGCGCGCAGCGGAAAGCCCGGCGATCCCCGCCCCCACGATCACCACGTCCACATCGCCTTCGGGCAGGCTGGCAAGCGCGGGCGCGGCGGCGAAAGAGCCCATCGCGCCCAGTGCGGTTCGACGGGAGATCTTCTGCGGTAGGGTCATTGCGGGCACCTCTCGAAAGTCTTCTCTGAATGAACGTTCAATCAGAATTAACATGACACACCTGCTTCGCGCAACGATTCGCGAGAGACATGCGGATCGGCCGCACGAAACAGGTTTGCCGCGCCCAGATAACCGTCATATCGGCTCAGCGCGGCATCCCCTGCCCCGGCATGACCGCAAGAGGCTAGGTGCACGGCAACTCGACCGTGTTCAGCGCGGTTCAGATGCCTTTGACACGCTGGTGGTCGCGCAGGGTGTCTACGCCGTTCTCATAGCCGATGCCCGATTGCCTGAACCCGCCATAGCCCATGCCCACCGGCAGATCGAGCATGGCATTCGCCCAGACCGTGCCGGCCAAGAGCCTGCGGCCCTTCCGCTGCGCGCCCTTGGCCTCGGCGCCCTCCGTCAGCGCCGATTGCACGAAGGCATTCATCTTTGCTCCGCGAAGCCTTGAATGAGGCGGTCATGTGCTGCAGGAACTCGCACGCGGTGCGCCTGTCGGTCGTCTCGATGGGCCGGGTCACCGCGAACTTGCTCATACGGTCGATACCGAAAAAGAGATAGATCTTGCCTTCGGTCGTCTGAACCTCGGCGGTGACGATGTGAACGAATCCGTTGGGGTCGCGTTTGAACTTCTGCCGCTTCGGCTTGTCGTGCTCGTCGTCCGTCGGCTGAGTGATCCCAGGCCGTTGCAGGCAGCGGCCCTTGCCTCCTCCGCCTCGGTCAGGACGGTGTAGCGAGACTTCCTCGGGCCCCGCCTTCAGATCGTCTGACCATGGCCTGCTTACGCCATTTCGCCGCCGTCTTGGGGTTGATGGCCAAAGCCCTACTCATTTCCGCGAGCGAAGCCTGCGATTGCTGTATCGCAGCTCTGAAGGCGTGCGTGGTCATGGCGCTACCGTGACGAACTTGTTTCAGAGCGCTTCCTTCCCACGGAAGGAAATTGCCGCTTGAATCCCATCATGTCTTGCCAGTTGGCTGAAAAACGCATTCACGCACCGCGAGCCAGTTGAGAATTCGCTCGCCATCAAATGACCTGATCGGATTGCGGAGCGAGCTTGAGCGTCACGACCGCCTCGATCAGACGGAATGACAGCCCATGACAGTGTTTGGAGTTCGATCACACTAGATCAGATCCTGCGGAAGGCTTGGCCAGCTTGACCAGAAAGATCGTTGCGATCAGCACAAGAAGGCCAAAGAACGCACAAAGCGCAAGCAGGGGTGCATAGCTTTCGGCATGGTCGAAGAGAAGCCCGGCAACGGTTGGGGCGAGAAACCCGGCGAGGCCGTAGGCAATGATCGCGCGACCGTAGAGGCGGGAAATGTTCTCTGCGCCGTAGCGCATCCCGAGCAGGACGGGCACCACAGAACCGGAGCCGCCAAAGGTCATTCCCACGATTGCCGCCCCCGAGAAGAGTGGGAGCGGGTGCTTTGTCAGCAGGAGCAGGGAGCCCAGCACCGCGAGACATCCGAGTGACAGCAGTATCTTCGTTTCGCCGAGGCGTTCGGCGAGCGGAGCGCCGAGAAGCGAGCCTCCGAGATACCCAAGCGTCAGGGCTGTCGCGGCATATCCCGCCGGCATGATGCCCGCAGCCGCCGCGACCGCAGCGGCTTGAGAGACGATGGCGAGGCCGATGAAACAGATCAGAAAGAAGATGAGGAATAGAAGCGCGAAGGGGCTGTCCATCGAAGGGGCTGTCGGCTTGGGCGGCTCCGTCTCACCGGTGGCGGGCGCGGGTCGGGCCGCGGCGACGAGCGCCAGCACGCAAACCAGCCCGACGCCGAGCGTTGTCCAGCCGATCGAGAGGAATGCCGCTCCTGGCGGAGTTGAAAGAATCCAGTCTCCCAGCAAGATGGGCAGGAGGATGCCGCTCAGGGCGAAGGCGCCCAGCGCGAGGCCGATGGAGATCGCCCGGAACCGCGCATCGAGCGCCGCGGCAAGCGACAGGGCGAAGCCGTAGGCAAGCCCGGAGCCCGCTCCGAAGCCGATGCCATAGCCCAGAACGAGCGCCCGCCACGACGGATCGAGCCCGAAGGCGATGTGTCCGCCCCCGATCAGCGCGAAAGCGAGCGCGGCCGCCGGCACACGACCCACCCGCGCCACGAGAAGCGGCAGAACGCAGACACCGGAGGTGAAGCTGATCAGCGCCAGCGAGGAAATGAACCCGAGATCCGCGCGCGAAAGCCCGAGGGCGGTTTCGATGGGAAGGATGAAAAGGCTGAGCACATAAAGGAGGCCCGCGCAGCCGTTCGCGATCACCGCGGCAGACAAGAGCAGGATGGTGGGTGTGACTGCCGTATTTGAGCGCATGTCCGGAACTCCTCTCCCCATGTGTCG
>JAVKDQ010000166.1:0-5891 GCA_040222155.1 Roseovarius sp. | reverse complement strand
TCGGCGATTGGCTGACGTCAGCGCTTCGCTCGCATCTTTTCCAGTCTTGGCACGATAAAGCGCTGCCGAACACCCGTCGGATCGCCGCGCCGCGGCCCAACCATCGCGCGGCTCCTCACTTCGCGTTCACTGCCGCTTCTTCCCAAAATCCCCCATCACCCCCGCGCCGCCGCCTCCAGCGCCGGATACCGCAGCCCGAGCGTGATGCCACGCGCGACGAAACTGATGATCAGCGCCGCCCAGAGCCCGTGATTGCCGATGAGCGGCACCAGCACCGCCACCGCACAGGCATAAACGCCAAGGCTCACCGCCATCATGTTGCGCATGTCGCGGGTGCGGGTCGCGCCGATGAAGATGCCATCCAGCATGAAGGCCGCGATGCCCGCGACCGGGGCCGCGACGATAAACCAGAGATAGGCCCGCGCCGCCTCCTGCACGCCCGGCGCCTTCGCCATCAGGTCGATCACCGCGCCCCCCGCAACTGCGAAACCGAGCGACAGCGCCGCCACGATCACCAGCCCCCAGAGGCTCGCCATCACCGCGCTGCGCCGCAGGAACCTCACGTCGCGTCGCCCCACCGCCTGCCCCACCAGCGCCTCGGCGGCAAAGGCGAACCCGTCGAGCGCATAGGCGGTGATATGCAGGAACTGCAGCAACACCTGGTTGGCCGCGAGCGTCACGTCGCCGAAATCGCTGGCGAGGAACAGGAAGGAGAGGAAGATCGCCTCCAGCATCAGCGAGCGCAGCAGGATATCGGTGTTGACCGAAGCCATGCGCCGCAGCCGCGCAGGGTCGAAGACGCGCGGCCAGTCGCGCCACGCCGGCACCGCGAAGGCCGCGCGGCACAGCCAGAGCCCCAGCGCCAGCCCCGACCATTCGGCGATGAAGGTGGCGATGGCCACGCCCTCCACCCCCCAGCCCAGCCCCAGCACGAACCACAGGTCAAGCAGGATGTTGAGCCCGTTCATCAGCACCTGGATGGCCAGCACCGCACCGGTGCGCTCCTGCGCGATGAGCCAGCCGGTGACGCCGAAAAGCGCGATGGCCGCGGGCGCGCTCCAGATGCGGATGCCCATGTAGGCGCGCGCCAGGCCCTCCACCTCGTCGGAGGCGGGCGAGACGAGAAAGGCCACATGAAAGAGCGGCACCTGCACGAGGATGAAGATCAGCCCCGCCGCGCCCCCTATCATCAGCGCGCGGGTGAGCAGCGCCGCCACCTCGCCCGTCTCCCCCGCGCCATGCGCCTGGCTGGTGAGCCCGGTGGTGCCCATGCGCAGAAAGCCGAAGATCCAGTAGATCGCGGTGAGGATGATCGCGCCGATGCCCACCGCGCCAATCGGCGCGGCCTCGCCCAGCTGCCCCACCACGCCGGTATCCACCGCGCCCAGAATGGGCACCGTGGCGTTGGAGAGCACGATGGGCAGGGCGATCCGCAGAACGCGCCGGTGGGTGACATCGGCCGGCACGGCCGGCACCGCGCTGTCAGCCATCCTGCCGCGGCATCAGGAAATGGCCGGTGGCCTGCGCGAAGGGGCGCGCGCGGTTGTCCTGCCACGCCTCCACATGCACCGAGGCATAGCGCCGCCCCGAGCGGTTGACGCGGGCGCGCGCATAGGCGTCGCGCGGCAGGCCCGAGCGCAGGTAATCCACCGTGAAGCCGATCGTCTTGGGGAGGCTCGGCAGATCGCCCGCCACGAGCCTCTCGGGGTCGATATTGCCGCTCTCGATCTCGTCCCAGAGAATGGACCAGCTCAGCCCGATGATCGCCGACACTTCCAGAAACGCCGCCGTCGCCCCGCCATGCAGCGCGGGCAGAAGCGGGTTGCCGATGAGATCGTCCTTGAATGGCATGATCCCGGTCAGCTCGTCGCCCCGCCGGTCGAACTCGATGCCGAGAAACTGGATGTAGGGCACGCCCTCCACCAGCGCCTTGAGCGCGGCATCGCGGCGTTGCTTCACAACCTGCACGGGGTCGGGGCGGGGCCTCGCCATCACTTGCCCCCCACGGTGAAGGTGCCGGTGGCGGCGGCCACCGGGCGGTCGCTGTCCTCGTCCATCGCGGTGGCGCGCAGAAAGGCCACCGACCGGGTGACATGGTAGCACTCGGCCCGCGCGCGGATGCGCTGCCCCGGCGTGGCCGGGCGCATGTAATCGATCCGGAGGTCGATGGTGGCTGTCGAGCCCGGGCTCGAGGGATGGCTCATCACCGCCGCCCCGCAGCAGGTATCCATCAGCGCCGAGACCGCGCCCCCGTGAATCACCCCCGTCTTCGGGTCGCCCACGAAGCGCGGATCATAGGGCATCTCGATCTCGGCCGTGCCCTCGCCCACCTCAGTCAGCCTCATCCCGAGCGCCAGCGAATGCGGAATCGCTTCGATGAACTGCCTCGCTATGTGTTTGCTGTCGGCGCTCATGGGGGCCTCCCGGTTCTGGTCGGGCCCTTTATGAGCGCGAAGGCCGCCCGGTCGCAAGGCCCCCTTTTCGCAGCTCGTATTGCCCCCGGCGCCCGCCGGCGCTACTTTCGACGACAAAGGCGAGGGAGGCATGCCGGAGACGCGTCTTTCATTCAAGGAGATGTGCGCGAAGTTCGATGTAACCCCGCGCACCCTGCGCTATTACGAGTATATCGAGCTTCTGAGCCCCGAGCGCGAGGGGCGCGCGCGCTACTACCGGCCAAGAGAAGTGGCCCGCATGACCCTTATCCTGCGGGGCCGCAAATGGGGCTTCGCGCTCGAGGAAATCCGCCAGTGGCTGGAGATCTATGAGGAAGAGGGCACCAAGGCCCAGATGCAGAGCTGGATCGATCTGGCCGACAGGCAACTGGCCGAGCTCGACCGCCAGCGCGCCCAGATCGACGAGGCCATGACAGAGCTCCGGCAGGCCCGCGACGAGGTGGCCGAGTCGCTCGGAAAGCGGTAGCGCCCCCGCGACCTGCGCCCCCAGGAGGCGGAAAATTGCCCAGTGGCGCGGTTTACCTTTCTTGATCTTACGTAAACTTGAAAGTGACGTGACGTAGTTCTTACGTCAACGCGAGAAGCTGTTGTATCCCTTCTCCCGGATGCGCAGCTATGCGGCAACGCAAGCCAACGGACAAACCCGATGACCGACGATACGATGACAATCCGCGAGATGTGCGACGCCTTCGGCGTGACGCCCCGCACCCTGCGCTTCTACGAGGCGAAGGAGCTGCTCTTCCCCCGCCGCGTGGGCCAGAAACGGCTCTTCACCACGCGCGACAGCGCCCGCCTGAAGCTCATCCTGCGCGGCAAGCGCTTCGGCTTCAGCCTCGAGGAGATCCGCCAGCTGCTCGACCTCTACGACCGGGGCGACCAGCAGCTGACCCAGCTCACCGAAACCTACGCCGTGGCGCAGGAGCGGCTCACCGAACTCGAACGGCAGCGCGACGAACTCAACGCCGCCATCGCCGACCTCAAGGACCAGATGAAATGGGGCGAGAAGATGATCGCCTCGATCCGCCAGCACAAGAAGGCCGCCGAGTGATCGGGCCGCGCCGGAACCAGACGACATAGGGAGAGACAAGATGCCGACATACACCGCCCCCACCAAGGACATGCAATTCATCCTGCACGAGGTGCTGAAGGTTTCGGCCTCCGACACCCCCGGCTATGCCGAGCTCGATGCCGATTTCACCTCCGCCGTGCTCGAGGAAGCCGGCAAGATCGCCTCCGAGCTCCTGACCCCGCTCAACGTGGTGGGCGACACGCAAGGCTGCCGGCTCGAGAATGGCGTGGTGCGCACGCCCGAGGGCTTCAAGGCCGCCTTCGACGAGGTGCGCGCCGGCGGCTGGACGGCGCTCGACCTGCCCGAGGAATATGGCGGGCAGAACATGCCGGTGGTGCTGGGCACCGCGGTGGGCGAGATGTTCTCGGCCGCCAACCAGGCCTTCACCATGTACCAGGGTCTCACCCACGGCGCCGCCTCCGCCATCCTCGCGCACGGCTCCGAGGAGCAGAAGCAGACCTACCTGCCGAAAATGGCCTCCTGCGACTGGACCGGCACCATGAACCTCACCGAGCCGCATTGCGGCACCGATCTGGGGCTCATGCGCACCAAGGCCGAGCCGCAGGCCGACGGCACCTACAAGATCACCGGCCAGAAGATCTTCATCTCCGCCGGCGAGCATGACATGGCCGACAACATCATCCACCTCGTGCTGGCGAAAATCCCCGGCGGCCCCGAGGGCATCAAGGGCGTCTCGCTCTTCATCGTGCCCAAGTTCCTCGTCAAGGAAGATGGCAGCCTCGGCGAGCGCAACGGCGTCTCCTGCGGCAAGATCGAGGAGAAGATGGGCATCCACGGCAACTCGACCTGCGTGATGAACTACGACGAGGCCACCGGCTACCTCTTGGGCGAAGAGCACAAGGGCATGCGCGCCATGTTCACCATGATGAACGAGGCCCGGCTCGGCGTGGGCATGCAAGGGCTGGCACAGGCCGAGGTGGCCTACCAGAACGCGCTCGCCTACGCCAAGGATCGCCTGCAGGGCCGCGACGTGACCGGTGTGAAAAACCCCGACGGCCCCGCCGACCCGCTGATCGTCCACCCCGACATCCGCCGCGCGCTCCTCGACCAGAAGAGCTTCGCCGAGGGCGCCCGCGCCTTTCTGCTCTGGGGCGCCGAGATGATCGACCGCTCGCACCGCGCGGGCGATGCGGATGCCGAGGGGCTCATCAGCCTGCTCACCCCCGTCATCAAGGGCTTCATGACCGACGAGGGCTTCGACATGACGATCCGCGCCCAGCAGGTCTATGGCGGGCACGGCTACATCGAGGAATGGGGCATGTCGCAATTCGCCCGCGACGCCCGCATCGCCATGATCTACGAAGGCGCCAACGGCGTTCAGGCGCTCGATCTCGTGGGCCGCAAGCTGGCGCAGGATGGCGGCAAGCACGTCATGGCCTTCTTCGACCTTGTGAAGACCTTCCTCAAGGAAAACGAGGGCAACGAGGCGCTGAAGAAGGATTTCCTCGACCCGCTCAAGCAGGCCTCGAAGGATCTGCAGGCCGCCGGCATGTATTTCATGCAGAACGGCATGAAGAACCCCAACGCCGCGCTCTCGGGCTCCTACGATTTCATGCACCTCTTCGGCCATGTCTGCCTTGGCCTGATGTGGGCGAAATCCGCCAAGGCCGCCCACGAGGCGCTCGAGGCCGGCACGGGCGATGAAGCCTTCTACCGCGCCAAGCTCAAGACGGGCCGCTACTACATGTCCCGCCGCCTGCCCGCCACGGGCATGCACCTCGCCCGCATAGAGAGCGGCGCCGAGCCGGTGATGGAGCTCGAAGCCGATATGTTCTGAAGACAGGTGGGTTGAAAACCCACCCTACGGGAGGAGAGACATGCCGAAGCGATTTCGCCTGACCCGCCGCTTCAATGCCGCGATGACCGAGGATGCCTATCGGCGGCTCAGGCGCTTCGCGCAAGAGGCGGGGCTCGACGAAGGCGAGGCGCTCTCCTTCCTCTTCGAGAATTTCGACAGCGTGATCAACGAAGACACGTTCTCGCACCGCCTGCGCCTCTTCAATTCCGAACTGGAGGAGAGAAAGCGATGACCCCGACGCGAAACGCACTGGCCCTGACGGCCTGCCTCCTGCTGGCCTCCACGCCGCTCGCGGCCCGCGATCTCACCGAGGCCGAGGAAACCGGCCTCGAGGCGCGCATCGAGAGCTTCGAGGCGGCGCTCGTCGAGGGCGACCCGGCGGCGCTCACCGGCGTGATCCCGCCCGGTGTGGTCACGGTCATGTCCGAGCAGACGGGCCTTGCCGAGGAGGCCTTGAAAGAGGCCATGGAGCAGGCCATCGCCAACACGATGGCGGCGGTCACCATCGAGGCCTACAGCTTCGATCTCCCCGCCGCCACCATCGGCGAAA
>JAVKDQ010000165.1:0-31632 GCA_040222155.1 Roseovarius sp. | reverse complement strand
CCGGGTCACCGCCATGATCCTCGGCGCGCTCGGCCTGCGCCTGCTTCTCTCCCGTTAACCCCTCATCCGGAGGCTGCCATGCAAGACCGTCTGCCCCACGAAAAAGGCTTTCACGTGAGCTGGGACCAGCTGCATCGCGATGCGCGCGCGCTGGCGTGGCGGCTACAGAGCGAGGCGCCCGAGACCGGATGGCGCGCCGTGGTGGCGATCACCCGGGGCGGCATGGCCCCGGCGATGATCGTGGCGCGAGAGCTCGATATCCGCACCGTCGACACGATCTCGGTGAAAAGCTACGACCACCAGACCCAGAGCGCACCGCGCATCATCAAGTCACCCGACATGGCGCTGGTGGGCGATGGCGAGGGGGTGCTGATCGTGGATGACCTCGTCGATACCGGCAAGACGCTCGAGGTGGTGCGCGCGCAGATGCCCAAGGCGCATGTGGCCACCGTCTATGCAAAGCCGATGGGCCGGAAGATGGTCGAGACCTTCGTGACCGAGGTGAGCCAGGATACCTGGATCTTCTTCCCGTGGGACATGGCGCTGCAATATGTCGAGCCCTATCGTGGCAAGTGACGGCGGCGCGCGCCCGAGCCGCACGGCAGCCACCTTCGCCCCGCCGATCATGGCCGCCAGCCGATGGCTCGCGGGCGTCGAGTTTCCCGAAGATCGCCCGCTCATCAACGTGAGCCAGGCCGCGCCCGCCGAGGCCCCGCCGCGCGCCCTGCGCGAAGAAATCGCCCGGGCGGCGCTGGAGGAGCCCGCAGCGCATCTCTACGGCCCGGTGCTAGGCCTTCCCGCCCTTCGCGAGGAGGTGGCGAAGGAATGGAGCGCGGTCTATGGCGGCGAGATCGCGGCATCGCAAGTGGCCATCACCTCGGGCTGCAACGAAGCCTTCTGCGCGGCGATCGCGGCCATTTGCGGCGAAGGAGATGAAGTTCTTCTCCCAACTCCCTGGTATTTTAACCATAAAATGTGGCTCGACATGTCGGGCCTCGGGGCCGTGCCGCTGGAAACCGGCCCGGGGCTGCTGCCCGACCCGGAAACGGCGGATGCACTCATCGGCCCGCGCTGCCGGGCCATCGTGCTGGTGAGCCCCAACAACCCGGGCGGCGTGGAATACCCCGCCGATCTGGTCGAGGCCTTCTACCGGCTTGCGCGGCGACGCGGGATCAGGCTGATCATCGACGAGACCTACCGCGATTTCGATTCCCGCTCCGCAGCGCCGCACCCGCTCTTTACCGATCCCGACTGGCCGGAAACGCTGATCCACCTTTATTCCTTCTCCAAGGCCTACCGGCTCACCGGCCACAGGGTGGGCGCGATGATCGCCGCGCCCGCGCTCCTGAGCGAGGTGGAGAAGTTTCTCGATACGGTCACGATCTGCCCCAACCAGCTGGGCCAGATCGCGGCGCTCTGGGGCCTGCGCAACCTCGCACAATGGAAGGCCGGCGAGCGTGACGAGATCCTCTCGCGCCGCGCCATGATCGAAGCCGAATTTCCACGCCTCGCCGCGCAGGGCTGGCAGCTTCTGGGCTGTGGTGCCTTTTTCGCCTACCTGCGCCACCCCTTCGAGATGTCCTCCGCCGAGCTTGCGCCAAAACTGGTGCGCGAGGCGGGCGTGCTGCTCCTGCCCGGCACCATGTCTTACCCTGAGGGCTCGCCGCGCGGGCATCGCGAGGTGCGGGTCGCCTTCGCCAATGTGGGCAGCCCCACCCTCACCCGGCTCTTCGACCGGCTGGAGGCTCTCCGCTGGCCCCTTGCCCCGGCGCCGGACACCCCTTAGACAAGGCTCCGGCGCCACGGCAAGAAGACAGCGCCACGGGGAGCTCGCAAGAGGACGCTAATGGCTGGAAAAAGCATCACCAAACCGCTCGTCTGGATCCTGATGGGCCTGCTCATCGTGGGCCTGGGCGGCTTCGGCGCCACCAATTTCGGCGGCACTATCCGCAGCATCGGCTCGGTGGGCGATGCCGAGATCGGAACGCAGGATTATGCGCGCGGGCTGCAGCAGGAGATCCGCGCCATCGAGGCGGAACGCGGCGAGGCGGTGAGCTTCAACGAGGCGCGCGGCATGGGCGCCACCGAGGCGGTGCTGACCCGGCTCGTGGCCTCCGCCGCCTTCGATCACGAAGCCATGCAGCTGGGGCTTTCCATCGGCGACGAGAACCTGCGCGACGAGATCCTCGCTATGCAGCAGTTTCGTGGGCTCGACGGCGAGTTCGACCGCGAGGCCTACAGCTTCGCGCTCGAGCAGGCGGGGCTCTCGGAGGCCGAGTTCGAAGAGGATATCCGGCGCGAGGCGAGCCGCTCGCTTCTGCAAGGCGCGGTAATGGCGGGCGCGCGGGTGCCCGAGGCCTATATCGACACGCTGATGACCTATCTCGGCGAGCGGCGCGACATCTCCTGGGCGCTGCTCACACGCGAGGATCTGCAAACCGGCGTGCCCGTGCCCGACGAGGCCGATCTCGAGGCCTATCATTCTGAGAACGAGGAGCAATTCACCCTCCCCGAACTCAAGCGCATCACCTATGCCTGGCTCACGCCCGAGATGCTGCTCGACACGGTCGAGATCGACGAGGCGGCGCTGCGTGAAGCCTACGAGGCGCGCGAAGCCGAGTTCAACATTCCCGAGCGGCGGCTCGTCGAGCGGCTCGTCTACCCCGACATGGCGGCCGCCGAGGCGGCCCGCGCCCGGCTCGATACGGGCGAGGCGGGCTTCGAGGATCTGGTGGAGGCGCGCGGGCTGGAACTGGCCGATACCGACATGGGCGATGTCACGAAAGACGAGCTCGACGGCGCGGGCGAGGTCGTGTTCTCCACCCCGGTGGGCGAGGTGGCGGGCCCTGTCGAGACAGCGCTGGGGCCGGCCTTCTTCCGTGTCAACGCGATCCTTTCCGCGCAATCGACGAGCTTCGTCGAGGCCGAGCCGGAGTTGCGCGACGAGCTGGCGCGCGACAGGGCGATCCGCGTGATCGAAACCCGGATCGAAGCCATCGACGACCTGCTGGCCGGGGGCGCCACGATCGAGGATCTGGCGAGGGAAACCCACATGCAGATGGGCCAGATCGACTGGCACCAGGGCATGAGCGCGGATATCGGCGCCTATACCGCCTTCCGCGCCGCCGCCGAGGAGATCGCCACGGGCGACTACCCCGAGGTGATGGAGCTCGAGGATGGCGGCATCTTCGCCATGCGGCTCGACGAGGTGGTGCCCCCCCGGCTGCAACCGCTCGACACCGTGCGCGACGCAGTGGCCGCCGCATGGGAGGCCGAGGCCATAGCCGCGGAGTTGAAGAAACAGGCGGAACCACTTGTTTCACAGGTGGAAAGCGAGGGCCTCGAAGCCGCCGGCCTGACCGTGGATGGCGCAACGGCGCTCACCCGCAGGGGCGTTCAGCCCGACATGCCCCGGCAACTGGTGGAGATGGTCTTCGGACTGGAGGAAGGCGGCGTGGCCCTTATCGAAGGCGATGCGCGGCTCTTCGTTGTCAAGCTCGACAGCGTGACCCCGCCCGACGAAACCCAGGACGATCTGGCCCAGCTGCGCAGCATCCTCCAGAACCAGGCGGCGCAGGGCGTCGCGCAGGATCTCTTCCAGGTTCTGGCCAACGACATCCGCACCCGTGCCGGGATCGAGCTCGATCAGAGCGCGATCAACGCGGTTCATGCGAACTTCCAGTAAGGGGCGCCGCGCGTGGAGCTGAAGCCGTCTTTCGAAGACTTCGCAAAGAGTTACGAGGCGGGCCTCAACCAGGTAGTCTATGCCCGGCTCGCCGCCGATCTCGACACGCCCGTGTCGCTCATGCTCAAGCTCACAGGCGCCGCGCGCGACGCCTTCATGCTCGAGTCGGTCACCGGTGGTGAGGTGCGCGGGCGCTATTCGATCATCGGCATGAAGCCCGATCTCATCTGGCAATGCCACGGCGAGACGAGCCGCATCAACCGGCAGGCACGGTTCGACGCCGACGCCTATGAGGAGCAGGAAGCCGCCCCACTCGACGCGCTCCGTGCGCTTATCGCCGAAAGCCGGATCGAGCTGCCCGACGACCTGCCCGCCGCCTCCGCCGGGCTTTTCGGCTACCTCGGCTACGACATGATCCGGCTAGTCGAGCACCTGCCCAACGTCAACCCCGACCCGCTCGGCGTTCCGGATGCGCTGATGCTGCGCCCCTCGGTAGTGGCAGTGCTCGACGGTGTGAAGGGCGATGCCACGGTGGTGGCGCCGGCATGGGCCGGGGCCGGGCTCTCGGCCCGCGCCGCCTATGCACAGGCCGCCGAGAGGGTGATGGACGCGGTGCGCGACATGGAGCGCGCCCTGCCCCAGACATCGCGCAGCTTGGGCGAGGCGGAGGAAGCCGCGGCACCGGTTTCGAACTTCTCGAAAGCGGCCTATATGGAGGCCGTCGAGAAGGCGAAGGATTACATCCGCGCGGGCGACATCTTCCAGGTCGTACCCTCGCAGCGCTGGACGCAGGAGTTTCGCCAGCCGCCCTTCTCGCTCTATCGCAGCTTGCGGCGCACCAACCCCTCGCCATTCATGTTCTACTTCAATTTCGGCGGCTTCCAGGTGGTGGGCGCGAGCCCCGAGATCCTCGTGCGGGTCTTCGGCGGCGAGGTCACGATCCGACCCATCGCCGGCACGCGGCCGCGCGGTGCGACCCCCGAGGAAGACCGCGCCCATGAGGCCGACCTGCTCGCCGATCACAAGGAACTGGCCGAGCACCTTATGCTACTCGATCTGGGCCGCAACGACGTGGGCCGCGTGGCGAAGATCGGCACGGTGCGGCCCACCGAGGAGTTCATCATCGAGCGCTACAGCCACGTCATGCACATCGTCTCCAACGTAGTGGGTGAGCTCGCCGAGGATCAGGATGCGCTCTCGGCGCTGCTTGCGGGCCTGCCCGCCGGCACCGTCTCGGGCGCGCCAAAGGTGCGCGCGATGGAGATCATCGACGAGCTGGAGCCCGAGAAGCGCGGCGTCTATGGCGGCGGCGTGGGCTATTTCAGCTCGGGCGGCGACATGGATATCTGCATCGCGCTCCGCACCGCGCTGGTGAAGGATGAAAAGCTCTACATCCAGGCCGGGGGCGGCGTTGTCTATGACAGCGATGCCGAGGCGGAATACATGGAGACAGTGCACAAATCCAATGCCATCCGCCGGGCCGCGGCGGATGCGGCGCGGTTCTCGAGGGATGTGAACGGGTAAGGCGCAGATCACCTGAAGATCGCGCAATAGACAGCTGTTATATATCCGAAATCAGTCGTCTACTTTGCGCACATGATCGCCCCGGTCACCGGGTTCGCCCTGCAAGGGGCGCACGCGCACCCCATTGTCATCCCCGCCCGGCACAGCCTGCGCACGCGCCTTGCTGGGGAGAAACTCGAACCCCGTGCGCGCAATCCGCTGCATCACCCGCTCGCCCACGTTGGGGTTGCGGCTGTTGAACATCTTGCGGCGCAGGAACCAATAGGCGAAGCGCTCGAAATCGAACTCCCGCGCGCCGATCCCCGCAAGCGCCTCTTCCGCCTCGGCCGCGCTGCGCACCGTCACCGCGCAGGCATTGAAATCGCTTCGACCGAAGAGAATGGAAGGCGTACGGTGGAAAATCCCCTCGAAGCTCGCACCAGAACATATTGAAACCGAACAATAAGCGCCCTCGAGCATGTCATGCACATTGGCATCGGTGATCGTGAGCCCGGGCGTCTCCTCGGCCAGCCTGCGGGCATGGTCGGAGGCCATGGTGTCGGGCCATTTCGGGTGCGGCTTGACCACCACCTCACGCTCGCCCCGGTGGCGCAGCACGAGATCGAGCATTTCGGTTTCGAGCATGAACATGTTGCGCAGCACCGGGTCGCCCATACCCTGCAGGAAAACGGCGATATGCCCCGGCCCGAAGCGCTGCGCGCGGGCGGGCTGCTCGTATTTCGACACGCCTCCCAGCACCAGCCGCTCGCGCATCCCTTCGAAGAACCGCACGGCGGCCTCATGCTTGACGCTGTCGAGATCGGGCGTGGCATTGGCCATCGAACTGTCGCAAAGCACGCCGCGCTGATCCAGATACCAGTAGGGAAAGACATAGGCGACGCCACTGTTGAGCACGTTGAAACGGCGCAGGAAGCCATGATGCACGAGGTGGAAATCCTCCTTCGTGTAACCGTCGAGCTCGGTCGTCGAGGGGCGTTCGAGAAAGCGCACCTCGATGCCCTGCCCGCGCATGTGGCTGGCGACCCGGCCATAGAGGCCGAACCCCTCCTGCCCGTGCCGCTCGAGCAGCGTTGCCGGCACATGCACCAGCAGGCGCGGGGCGCGAGCCGCAGGGGTGCTTCGCGCTACCATCGGCGGATCGTCCACGACCATTGCTGCGGCTCCTCGAGGATCACCGCGCTCAACGCGTCGTTGAAGGCGCGCATCATGGCCCCCGGCTTGCCATGCGGAATGGGCGCGCCCATCTGCGCCCGAAAGCGCCGCGCGCGGCCCTCGCGCAGCACGAAACAGGGGATGAGCAGCGCATCATGCGCCAAGGCGAGCTTGGCGGGCGTAAGCGAGGTGGGCGCGCGCCCACCAAGGAAGCGCAGCTTCATCCCCTTGCGGTCACGGTGATCGGCGAGCATGACGACCACATGACCTTTGGCGAGGAACTTCATGAAATCCCTCAGGTTTCCTTCGTATCCCTTCTGGCTGCGATGGGCGATCTTGAAGCCCTTTTGCCCGGTTGCGGCGAGGATGTCGTCAAATCGCGAATCGAGCAGGAAATTGCCCCGCGTGCGGTAGAGAAACCCCGCGGTGATGCCGAGCCGGCGAAGCATCAGAAGGCCCGCCACGTAATTGCCGATATGGCCGGTGACGAGGATCACCGGGCGGCCCTCGGCAACCGCCTCGAGAAAGGGCGCGCGGCCCGGCCCCTCGATCTCAGGTGTGCCGATCAGCGGGGCGAAGCGGGGAAAATTGAGGATCTCGCCATAGAACCGTCCCTGATTGGCGAGAATGCGGCGTTCGAGCCCGCGCCGCGTCCCGGCGCTCCGCTCGGGAAAGGCCTGAGCGAGGTTCTGGCGGATCGTGTCGCGCTGGCCGGAAAGGCGCGCGAAGAGCGCGCGGTACCACCACGCCACCCAAATCGCCCGAAGCTCCAGACCGACACTCATCGCAATCGTCACCCCCCGCATCCGCGGGCCAAACCCTTCACCCCGCGGACGATCTCCCAGAATGCGATCATTTTTCCGCCGAAAGAAAGGTTTCAATTGGGAAAACCGCGGCGCATCCTGCGCGCCATGAGCCAGGTCATCCTCTTCAACAAGCCCATGGGCGTGCTCTCGCAATTCACCGACAAGGGCAGCGAGGGCAGCCCGCGCCCCACGCTTTCAGCCTATATCGACCTGCCCGGCGTCTACCCCGCCGGCCGGCTCGACCGCGACAGCGAGGGGCTTATGGTGCTCACTGATGACGGGCGCCTGCAGGCCCGAATCGCCGACCCGAAGCACAAGCTCGAGAAGACTTATCTGGTGCAAGTGGAGGGGCTACCCGACGAGGCAGCGCTCGATGCGCTCCGGAGGGGCGTGACGCTGAAAGATGGCCCCACCCGGCCCGCTAAGGCGCGCCGGATCGAGGTGCCGGAGATCTGGGAGCGCGACCCGCCGGTGCGGTTTCGCAAATCGGTGCCCGATTGCTGGCTCGAGATCACGATCTCGGAGGGGCGCAACCGGCAGGTGCGGCGGATGGTGGCGCATGTGGGCCACCCCTGCCTGCGCCTCGTGCGCTGGCGGGTGGGCGAATGGCGCCTCGACGGCCTCGCGCCGGGGCAATGGCGCAAGGCGTAGCACCTCACTCCATCAGGATCGCCGACACCGGGGCCAGCGCCACGCTCGCGGCGCGGTCCTGCAGGCCCCAGAGCAGAAGCGCGCTCACCGTCTCGGCGCGCAACCGGCCGACCATGACCACGCCGCCCTCTTCCTGCCCGGCCTTGAAGGCCGCCTGATCGAGAAAGCGGCGAATCACGGTGGCATTCTGGCCCTTGTCGTCGAAATCGCGGAAGACGGTGGCCACCGGCACGCCCTCGCGGGCGATGAGCTTCTGCGCCGTGTCGAGCCCCTCGGAGAAGAGCACCAGCCCATGCCCGCTCTCCTGCAGGATCGGGATGAGCTGCTCGGTCGCGGCGCGGCTCGATTGCAGGCCGGTGCCGGTGCCCTCCATCACCGCCACCGCCTCGGGCACGGCAGAGAGATAGGTCTGCATCGCCACTTCGGCATCCACGGCGCTCGCACCCTCGGGCAGGTTGGCCATGGCCAGCACTTCGAGCCCCGCGGCGCGATAATCGGCCGCGGCCTCCGCCGCACCGGGCCAGCCCGCATCGAGCGCATAGCTCACCGGGTAAGGAAAATCGGCCAGCGCGTCATGGCTGATAGGGCTCGTGCCATCGTCGATCAGCACAATGGCCATGAGCGGCTTGCCCTCGGGGTTGGAAAACTCCGCCGCGTAGCGCTGGAGCGGCGGCAGATCGGCCTCGGCCTCGTCGGCGGGCGCATCGCTCACCGAGGGGAGCCGGTTGGTGGTGACACCCTCGGCGCGGTCGCCGATGGTGCCGCCGGTCGCGGATTCCTCGGCCTCCACGCCCGTCTCTTCCACGGTCTCGGGCGCGGCGGGCTGTGGCGCGCTCCCTGTTTCGGCACTCTCTTCCGAGGTCTCCTCCTCCTCCACAATCTCGGGCTGCGGCTGCAAGACGGGCTCCGCCTGCGCCTCGGGGGCCGCGCTGCCGGTTTCGGCATCGCCGGAGGTGGCGCCGCTCGCAAACCCGCTCTCCTCTTCCACCACGGGCTGCGCCGGTTGCGCGGGCTCGGTGGAAATCGAGAGATCTTCCTCGTCGGGCGCCTCCGGGGCCATCGCCTGAGGGCTGGGCAGCGGCGCCGCCTCCTCATCGACGTTCATGCCGCTCGATTGCACCTCGGGCGCCTGCAACTGGCCCTCCGGTTCACCGGTCTCGGGCCGCGCGGTGGGCTCGGTATCGGCCTCCTCGAGCGAGCTCAGATCGTCGGGCGCGGGCTGCGGCACCTGCGGGGCGTCCACGGCCTCGGGGCTCGCCTGCTCGGCGGCGGGCAACGCGGCCTCTTCATCCTCGCGCGCGCGGTTGAACTCCGAGCCCGCCGGCACCTCCACGCCGCTGGCGCGCGGCGCCTCCACCCCCGGCGGCGGCCCCATCAGCACCGAGGCCGTGCCGAGCGCCACGCCCGAAAGTACCGCCCCGGCCAGAAACCCACCCAATATGCCCTTCGCCACGGAAATTGCCCTCTTTTTCGCCTGTCTATTGCCTTTGTCCCAGTCTTGCGCCCCTTGACCCTGCCATGCAACCCTGAACAAGGTGTGCGCGACCCAGACCGGGGGCGCCTGCGCCCTGCTTCACCATTTGGACCTCGCCCGATGCTGCTGCTCATCGATAATTACGACAGTTTCACATATAATCTCGTGCATTACGTAGGCGAGCTCGGCGCCGAGGTGGTGGTGCGGCGCAACGATGCGCTCGACGTGCAGGAGGCGATGGCGATGAACCCCGCCGGCATCCTGCTCTCGCCCGGCCCCTGCGACCCCGACCAGGCGGGCATCTGCCTCGCGCTCACCCAGGCCGCCGCCGAAACCCGAACGCCCCTCCTTGGCGTCTGCCTCGGCCACCAGACCATCGGGCAGGCCTTCGGCGGCAAGGTGGTGCGCCACAGCGAGATCGTGCATGGCAAGATGGGCCGCATCCATCACGAGGGCCGGGGCGTCTTCGCCGGGCTGCCCTCGCCCTTCGAGGCCACGCGCTACCATTCGCTCGTCGTCGCCCGCGAGACCTGCCCCGAGGCGCTGGAAATCACCGCCGCGCTGGAGGATGGCACGATCATGGGGCTGTCGCATCGCGAGTTGCCCATTCACGGCGTGCAGTTCCACCCCGAGTCGATCGCCTCGCAGCACGGGCACGCGCTTCTGAAGAACTTCCTCGACACGATGCAGGTGCCCGCATGAGCGACATCAAGCCCCTGATCGGTGCCGCCGCCGACCGCGCGCTCTCGCGCGAAGAGGCCGAGCGCGCCTTCACCATTCTCTTCGAGGGCGAGGCCACGCCCGCGCAGGTGGGCGGGCTGCTGATGGCCCTGCGCACCCGGGGCGAGACGGTGGATGAATACGCCGCCGCCGCCGCCGTGATGCGCGCCAAGTGCAACAAGGTGCGCGAGGTGCCGGGCGCAATGGATATCGTCGGCACCGGGGGCGACGGCAAGGGCACGCTCAACATCTCCACCGCCACGGCCTTCGTGGTGGCGGGCGCGGGCGTGCCGGTGGCCAAGCACGGCAACCGCAACCTGAGTTCCAAATCCGGCGCGGCGGATGCGCTCTCGCAGCTTGGTGTCAACGTGATGATCGGCCCGAAAGTGGTTGAAAAAGCGCTACAAACCGCCGGCATCGCCTTCATGATGGCGCCCATGCACCACCCGGCGATGGCGCATGTGGGCCCGGTGCGCGCCGAGCTAGGCACCCGCACGATCTTCAACATTCTCGGGCCTCTCACCAATCCCGCCGGCGTAAAGCGCCAGCTCACCGGCGCCTTCTCGCCCGATCTCATCCGCCCGATGGCCGAGGTGCTGGGCAAGCTCGGCTCCGAGCGCGCATGGCTCGTGCACGGCGCCGACGGCACCGATGAAATTTCCATCGCGGGGTTGAGTTTCCTCGCCGCGCTGGAGGAAGATGGCAGCATTCGCGAGGCAGAGATCCACCCCGAGGATGCGGGCCTGCCGGTGCATCCGTTCGAGGCCATCCTCGGCGGAACGCCCGAAGAAAACGGCGCCGCTTTCCGGGCGCTGCTCGCGGGCGCTCCGGGCGCCTATCGCGACGCGGTGCTGCTCAATGCCGCCGCGGCGCTCGTGGTGGCGGGCAAGGTGGAGAGCCTGCGCGACGGTGTCGAGATGGCACGCGAGAGCATCGACAGCGGCGCGGCGAAGGCGCGGATCGAAACGCTCGCGAAGGTAACCTCGGAGGCGAAATGAGCACCCCCACCATTCTCGAGAAGATAAAGGCCTATAAGCTGGAGGAGATCGCGGCCGCGAAGGAGAAGACCCCGCAGGCCGAGATCGAGGCGCAAGCGGCTGCCGCGCCTGCCGTGCGCCCTTTCGCGGATGCGCTGCTGCAGGCGTCGAAAACCGGGTTCGGCCTCATTGCGGAGATCAAGAAGGCGAGCCCGTCGAAAGGGCTCATCCGAGAGGATTTCGACCCGCCCGCGCTCGCCAAGGCCTATGAAGAAGGCGGCGCCACCTGCCTCTCGGTGCTCACCGACACGCCTTCCTTCCAGGGCGCACCGGAGTTTCTCAGCGCGGCAAGATCGGCCTGCAAGCTGCCTGTTTTGCGCAAGGATTTCATGTATGACACCTACCAGGTGGCGGAAGCGCGCGCCTGGGGGGCGGATTGCATCCTGATCATCATGGCCTCCGTCAGCGACACCGAGGCCGCCGAGCTCGAAGCCGCCGCCTCCAAATGGGGCATGGACGCGCTGCTCGAGGTTCACAACGAGGCCGAGCTCGAGCGCGCGTCGCGGCTCAAATCCAAGATGATCGGCATCAACAACCGCGATCTGAACACTTTCGAAACCACGCTCGACACCTCCCGCCGCCTCTCCCGCATCGTGCCGCCCGACCGGCTGATCGTCTGCGAGAGCGCGCTGCAAAGTTCCGGCGATCTCGCCGATATGGCCCGCTACGGCGCGCGCTGCTTCCTGATCGGCGAGACGCTGATGCGGCAGGAAGACGTGGCCGCCGCCACCCGCGCGATCCTCAACGCGCCCACCGCACCTCCCGGGGGCATGTTGTGAGCGGACTGACGCATTTCGACGCGCAGGGCCACGCGCAGATGGTCGATGTCTCCGACAAGGCGGTGACGGCGCGCATCGCCAGCGCTGAAGCACACGTGAAAATGGTGCGCGAAACCTTTGATATTATTTCAGAAGGGCGCGCCAAGAAGGGCGATGTTCTGGCCGTTGCCCGGCTTGCGGGCATCATGGGCGCGAAGAAGACCTCCGATCTGATCCCGCTCTGCCACCCGCTGCCCATCAGCAAGGCCAGCGTGGAGTTGACGCTCGACCCCGATCTGCCGGGCGTGCGCATCTTGGCCACAGTCAAGACCACCGGTCAGACCGGCGTGGAGATGGAGGCGCTCACCGCCGCCAGCACCGCCGCGCTCACCGTCTACGACATGGTCAAGGCGGTAGACCGGGCGATGGAAATCGGCGGGCTTCGGGTGGTTCTGAAGGACGGCGGAAAATCCGGCCGTTACGAGGCGAAATGATCACCGTCGACGAGGCGCTCGCGTATCTTTTCGAACTGGTCGCGCCGCTGGAGACAGAGGCCGTGCCCCTCGCGGAAGCCTCGGGCCGTGTGCTGGCGGTAGACGCGGTGGCACAGCGCGATCAACCTCCCTTTAACGCCTCAGCGATGGATGGCTACGCGCTGCGCAGCGCCGAGGCGACACCAGGCGCGCACTTCAAGATCATTGGCGAAGCCGCTGCCGGGCATGGTTTTTCCGGCGCCGTGGGCCCCGGTGAGACGGTGCGCATCTTTACCGGCGCGCCGCTCCCCGAGGGTGCCGACCGCGTGGTGATCCAGGAGGATGTGCACCGCGAGGGCGACGGGATCGTGGTCGGCGATGCCCTCGACCATGGCCCGCATATCCGCGCCCGGGGCGCCGATTTCGTCATCGGCGACAGGCTCGCGGCCCCGCGCTGCCTCGCCCCCGCCGATGTAGCTCTGCTGGCCGCGATGAATGTCGCTGAGGTTGCCGTCACCCGCCGCCCCGTCGTGGCGCTCATTTCCACCGGCGACGAACTGGTGATGCCGGGAGAGACACCGGGGCCAGACCAGATCATCGCGTCCAACACCTTCGCCCTCAAGGCCATGCTTGCCGAGATGGGCGCCGCCCCCCGGATCCTGCCCATCGCCCGCGACACCCGCGCATCGCTCACCGCCGCCTTCAACCTCGCCCAAGGGGCCGATCTCGTGGTGACGATCGGCGGCGCGTCGGTGGGCGACCATGACCTCGTGGGCGACGTGGCCGCCGAGCTTGGCATGGAGCGCGCCTTCTACAAGGTGAAGATGCGCCCCGGAAAGCCGCTCATGGCGGGCCGGATGGGCACGGCCGCGATGGTGGGCCTGCCCGGCAACCCGGTCTCGGCCATCGTCTGCGGCCATGTCTTCCTCGCGCCGATGGTCCGGCTGATGCTGGGGCTTGGGCAGGCCCGCACACCGCGCCGCCGCGCCCGCCTCACCTGCGACATGGCGCCGGGCGGGCCGCGCGAGCACTACATGCGCGCCGAGGTCGAGAATGGCCGGATTACCCCCGAGCCCCGGCAGGACAGTGCGCTGCTCTCGGTTCTGGCCCGCGCCAATGCGCTGATGATCCGCCCCGCCGGCGATGGCCCGCGCGCGGCCGGCGAGGAGATGGAGTATCTCCCGATCTGAGTTATCCACAGCCCCTTCACCCAAACGGTTGACACAAAACAGGAACATGCGTAGAACAAACGTAAACGTATGGCGAAGCCTGAGGTCGGAGGGTGACTGGGATGCTGACGAAGAAACAACTGGATCTGCTGGAGTTCATCCACAAGCGCGTGCAGCGCGACGGGGTGCCGCCGAGCTTCGACGAGATGAAGGATGCGCTTGATCTGCGCTCCAAATCCGGCATTCACCGGCTGATCACGGCGCTGGAGGAGCGCGGGTTCATCCGGCGTCTGGCGCACCGGGCGCGGGCACTCGAGATCGTGAAACTGCCCGAGAGCCTCGGCGGCGAGCCCGGCCCCGCCTTCCGCCCCAGGGTGATCGAGGGCGACAGGCCCGCCGCCGCCCCGCCCGCCAATGCCATGCCCATCGAGGCCGCAGGCGTCATGGAGCTTCCGCTCATGGGCCGCATCGCCGCCGGTGTGCCGATCGAGGCCATCGCCCATGCCAGCCGCAACGTGGCCGTTCCGGGTGACATGATCGGTGGCAAGGGCAACCACTATGCGCTTGAAGTCAAAGGCGATTCGATGATCGGGGCGGGCATCAACGATGGCGACATCGTCATCATCCGCGAAACCCAGACGGCGGATAACGGCGATATCGTCGTGGCGCTGGTCGAGGATGCCGAGGCGACGCTCAAGAAATACTATCGCAACGGCAATGCGATTGCGCTCGAGGCCGCCAACCCCGCCTATGAAACGCGGGTTCTGCCGGAAGACCAGGTGCAGGTGCAGGGCCGCCTGGTGGGGCTGATCCGCTCCTACTGACGCAGGGCTTGCTGACGCTGGGCGCTCACCGCGCGCCCGCGTTCCAGAGCCGCGTTCCGGTAACCTGCCGCGCGGTGACGAGCCGGAAATCCTTGCCGCCCGGATCGCCCCGGTAAAGCGCCACGGCCCCGGTCTGCCGCAGCGTCTCCGGGGTGAGAACCGTGCAGGGCAAGGCGGCCAGATCGCCGCGCGCCCGCCCTTCCGGCACATGGCTCAGCACCACCCATTCCGCGCCCGCGCAGCCCGTGAACCCCGCCACCGCGCGCTTGCCGGAAACCACGATGAGCGGCCATCCGGCCTTTTCCACCTCGACCCAACGCGCATGGGCCGCCTCCTGCGTGTCCTTGTCGCCGTCATTCTCGAGCCAGCCCTGCGCCACGAACCCCGCCCCCGTCGCGCGGCTGAGCGCCCGGCCCTCGCCCGTCATCACCCCCACGAGCGCGCCGCTGTCGGAGATGAGCACATCGGGCCGCTCCGCCCCCGCCCAAAGCAGGAAGGCCAGCGCCACGGGGGCGAGCCCGGCCGCCCTGAGCCGCCCCTGCCAGAGGATCACCATGAGCCCGCCGAGGGCGATCAGCGGCAATACCCACGGCCCGGGCACCGGCACCGTGCCGCGCGCGCCCTCGAGCGCCGAGACCCAATGCGCCACACCGAGAATCCAGTCGAGCCCGAGCCCCATCAGAAAGAGCCCTGCCGCCTCGAGACCGAAGGGCAGCAGGCAGGCCGAGAGTACGGCGGCGGGCATCACCAGCAGGCCCATCAGGGGCACCGAAAGCAGGTTCGCGAGAAGGCCGTAATGGGCGATCTGGTTGAAATGCGCGGCCGCGATGGGTGCGGTGGCGAGCCCCGCGACGAAGGAGGAAATCACCACCGCCTGCGCGCCCTGCAGCCAGCGCGGGCCAACCTGCCAGCGCCTCTCGCGCAGGAGCGAGAAGACCGCAACGAGCGCCGTGGTGGCGGCGAAGGACATCTGAAAGCCGGGGCCGAGCAGCGCTTCGGGCCTGAGGCCGAGCACGATGAGCGCCGCGAGCGCCACCGCCCTGAGCGAGAGCGCCCGCCTGTCGGCGAGGATTGCACAAAGCATCACCGCCACCATGATATAGGCCCGCTCCGTGGCGACGTTGCCGCCCGAGAGCGCGAGATAGCCCGCCCCGGCCAGCAGAGCGGTGACGGCGGCGATCTTCTTGATGGGCCAGCGCAACGCCACCCATGGAACCATCGCCAGCCCCAGCCGCACCGCGCCGAAGACGACGCCCGCCAGAAGGCCCATGTGCAGGCCCGAGATGGCCAGCAGATGCGCGAGGTTCGAGATGCGCAGCGCCGTCAGCGTCTCCTGGCCGATGCCCGAGCGGTCTCCGGTCATAATCGCCGCGGCGAAGGCCCCGGTCTCGCCCGGCAGCGCCGCCTGAACCCGCGCCGAGAGCCACATCCGCGCCTTGAAGAGCCATTGCCCGCCCTCGGACGGCGCAAGCGCCAGAACCGGCGTGCGCGTGTAGCCCACCGCGCCAAGGCCTTGAAACCAGGCATGGCGCTGAAAGTCGAACCCGGCGGGTTCGACCGGCCCGGAAGGCGGCGCGAGATGGGCGGTGAGGATCACCGTGAGGCCAGGGCGCAGCTCGGTGCCGGTGGGCGGCCCGGTCGGCCCGTGCAGCGCCACCCGCACCCGGCCGGGCGTGCGCTCGGGCGGGCTGTTGGCCAGCACCACGCGGTCGAGCGTGATCCGCAGCGCGTCGGAACTGGAGCGATCCATCCCCACGATGCGCCCCTCGACCGCACCGTAATAGCGCCAGCCCAGCACCGGGTGGCCCACCTGATGCGCCCGCCCGCCCGCGATGAGAAAGCCGAGCGCCACCAGCGCCGCGGCCCACAGGAGCGGCGAGAGCACGATCTCCGAACGCCACGCCAGCACGGTGGCTGCGAGAACGAGCGCGCCGGCACCCGCGTAGTGCTGCCAGCCCGGCTCCCAGCGGAGCGCGAAATAGAGCCCCACCCCCAGTGCGAACGCCACCGGCGCCCAGGGCATCAGGTGCCCCCGCTGCGCCAGCCAGATCGCGATCGGGCGGTCGATGAGCCCTGTGAACCCCATGAACCCCGTGTGCCCCAAGGCTTGTCTCCTTTCCGGCGGGCCGATAGACAGGCGGAGAAACCCGGCGCTCATGCTATCCCCTGAATTTTTACCGAAAGGTTAACCCGAGCGATGTCCGAGACCGTCGTCACCCGCTTTGCCCCCTCGCCCACGGGGTTCCTGCATATCGGGGGCGCGCGTACCGCGCTCTTCAACTGGCTCTTCGCGCGCGGGCGGGGCGGAAAGTTCCTGCTCAGGATCGAGGATACCGACCGCGCGCGCTCCACGCCGGAGGCGACGCAGGCCATTCTCGACGGGATGGCCTGGCTCGGCCTCGAGCATGACGGCGAGGCGGTGAGCCAGTTCGAACGCGCACCCCGCCATGCCGAGGTGGCTCGCCAGATGCTTGCTGAAGGAACGGCCTACAAGTGCTTCTCGACGCAGGAAGAAATTCAGGCCTTCCGCGAGGCCGCGAGGGCCGAGGGCCGCTCGACCCTCTTCCGGAGCCCCTGGCGCGATGCCGATCCGGCCACGCACCCCGATGCGCCCTACGTGATCCGCATCAAGGCGCCCCGCAAGGGCGCGACCGTGATCCGCGACGCGGTGCAGGGCGATGTCACCATCCGCAACGACCAGCTCGACGACATGGTGCTGTTACGCAGCGATGGCACACCCGTCTACATGCTGGCCGTGGCGGTCGATGACCATGACATGGGGGTGACGCATGTGATCCGGGGCGATGACCATCTCAACAACGCCGCCCGGCAGATGCTCGTCTACGAGGCAATGGGCTGGCCCCTGCCCATCTACGCCCATATCCCGCTCATCCACGGCCCCGACGGCAAGAAGCTCTCCAAGCGTCATGGCGCGCTCGGCGTGGAGGAATACCGCGCGATGGGCTACCCGGCGGCGGGGATGCGCAACTACCTCGCGCGGCTGGGCTGGAGCCATGGCGACGACGAGTTCTTCACCGATGCCCAGGCGCAGGAATGGTTCGACCTCGGCGGCATCGGGCGCGGTGCGGCGCGGTTCGACTTCAAGAAGCTCGACAACCTCTCGGGCCAGCATATCGCCGCAATGGAGGATGCTGCGCTGCTGCATGAATTGCAGGAGTTTCTCGCCGCCACCGGCCAGCCCGCGCTCTCCAAAGAGAAGGCCGCGCTGATGGAACGGGCCATGTATTGCCTCAAAGAACGCGCGAAGACATTCCCGGAACTCCTTGAGAAAGCGCAATTTGTTCTGGCTGACCGCCCGGTTCAGCCGGATGAGAAGGCCGCGGCCGCGCTCGATGATGTATCCCGTGGTATACTGAGCCAATTGACGCCGCACCTGCGAAATGCTAACTGGTCGCGAGAAGAGCTGGAGGCTGCGGCCATGCAGTTTGCGGAATCCACCGACATGAAGTTCGGAAAGCTCGCGGCGCCCATTCGTGCCGCGCTCGCAGGGCGCACGGCAACGCCGAGCGTCTTCGACATGATGCTGGTGCTGGGACGAGACGAAAGCCTCGCCCGGCTGGAGGACGCCGCCACATGAACCGCGGGACGGGAGATCCCCGGCCCCGCGACGGAACCGAGAGCCCGCCCCCGCGCGGGCAGAAACTGGGAGGCCGACATGGCTGAAGACAAGTCTGCGAAACTCACGATCGGCGAAAAAAGCTATGACCTGCCGATCCTGTCGCCCACCGCCGGGCCGGACGTGATCGACATCCGCAAGCTTTACGGGCAAGCGGGCGTCTTCACCTATGATCCGGGCTTCACCTCCACCGCGAGCTGCGACAGCACCATCACCTATATCGACGGCGACAAGGGCGAGCTCTTGCACCGCGGCTACCCGATCGACCAGCTGGCGGAGAAGTCGCATTTCCTCGAGGTCTGCTATCTGCTGCTCTACGGCGATCTGCCCTCCGCCGCGCAGCTCGAGGATTTCGAGAGCCGCGTGACCAATCACACCATGCTGCACGAGCAGATGCACTTCCTCTTCCGGGGCTACCGGCGGGATGCGCACCCCATGGCGATCATGGTGGGCGTGGTTGGGGCGCTCTCGGCCTTCTACCACGACTCGACCGACATCAACGACCCGTGGCAGCGCGAAGTGGCCTCGATCCGGCTGATCGCCAAGATGCCGACGATCGCTTCGATGGCCTACAAGTATTCCATCGGCCAGCCCTTCGTCTATCCGCGCAACGATATCGATTACGCTTCGAACTTCCTGCGGATGTGCTTCGCCGTTCCCGCAGAGGATTACCAGGTCAACCCGATCCTCTCCCGCGCGATGGACAGGATCTTCACGCTGCACGCCGATCACGAGCAGAACGCCTCCACCTCCACGGTGCGGCTGGCCTCTTCTTCCGGCGCCAACCCTTTCGCCTGCATCGCCGCCGGCATCGCCTGCCTCTGGGGCCCCGCCCATGGCGGCGCCAACCAGGCCTGCCTCGAGATGCTCCGCGAGATCGGCACGGTCGACAAGATTCCCGAATACATCGCCCGCGCGAAGGACAAGAACGACGAGTTCCGCCTGATGGGGTTCGGCCACCGGGTCTACAAAAACTTCGATCCGCGCGCCAAGGTGATGAAGCAATCGGCCGACGAGGTGCTGGAGCTTCTGGGCGTCGAGGACAACCCCACCCTGCAGGTGGCGAAAGAGCTGGAGAAACAGGCACTTGAAGACGATTACTTCGTCGACAAGAAGCTCTTCCCCAATGTCGATTTCTATTCCGGCATCATCCTTGAGGCGATGGGCTTCCCCACCTCCATGTTCACGCCGATCTTCGCGGTGAGCCGCACCGTGGGCTGGATCTCGCAGTGGAAGGAAATGATCGCCGATCCGCAACTGAAGATCGGCCGCCCGCGCCAGCTCTACATGGGTGCCACCCTGCGCGACTACGTGGATATCGAGAAGCGCTGAGCGCCTTTTCGGGTCATACGGAATCCCCCGGTCGCCACCGCGCGCCGGGGGATTTCTCTTGGTATTCGCCTAAAATCCGCGCCAGAAAGCGCTCTGCGCTTCACCCGGGCTTAAGGCCCTCGCAGCCAGTCTTGCCGAGCAAGATGCGAGGCGCCCATGCCGTTACATGCCGTTCCAGATCCCGCACAGGGAGCCGGATGTGCCCCGGTGCTCTACCGCACCGGCCACCCCGTGCTGCCGCCCCAGCCGCGCCACTGCCCCCCACCCGGCGCGCTCCCGAGATTCCTGCAAGCCGCGGCGGAGGCCCGGCTCGATGCGGCCTTCAACGAGGC
Organism: Roseovarius sp.; assembly: GCA_040222155.1. Taxonomy (GTDB): domain Bacteria; phylum Pseudomonadota; class Alphaproteobacteria; order Rhodobacterales; family Rhodobacteraceae; genus Roseovarius. The sequence continues at coordinate 12,058 of JAVKDQ010000165.1, read as the reverse complement.
ACTCCTCACCTCCAGCGGGCAATGGGTGGAGGCCGGGAAACCCCTCGAGATCGGCCGCTTCACCCCCGGTGAAGACCTGCTTTCGCTCGCTTTCGATGCGGCCCAACCCGCCCCGGAACTGACCATAAAGCCAGGTGAAGATCGTGCCACAAGCCTCTTGTGTGTCAACGGAAAACCGCTCGCGGTCGTTCATTGCCAAGGGCTCTCGCTCGAAGATGTCGTGATAATGTCAGAGCCGCCAGCCGGCCCCGCGCTCAGCGCCCCTGAAAATCGGCTTTCCGCTTCTCCTGAAAGGCGAGCAGCCCTTCCTTGAAGTCGCGCGAGTTGCCGCATTCGCCCTGCAGCTTGGCCTCGAGGTCGAGCTGGGCATCGAGCCCGCGCTCCCAGCCGGTGCGGATCGCCTGTTTCAGCGCGCGGTAGGCCACGGTGGGCCCTTTCGCCAGATGCTCGGCCCGGGCCCGCCAATGCGCCTCGAAGCCGTCATCAGCCACCGCCTCCCAGATCATGCCCCACTCATCCGCCTGCCGCGCCGAGATCGGCTCGGCGAAGAGCGCCGCCCCCATCGCCTTGGCCGCGCCCATCTGCCGGGGCAGCCACCATGTGCCGCCCGCATCCGGCATAAGCCCGATCCGGGTGAAAGCCTGCAGGAAGTAGGCACTTTCAGACGCGATCACCACATCCGCCGCCAGCGCGATATTGGCCCCCGCCCCCGCCGCCGGGCCATTGACCGCGCTGATCGTCGGCACCGGGCACTCGCCGATGGCGCGCAGGAGCGGCTCATATTCGTCGCGCAGCACGCGCTCGAGGTCGATCGCGGCGGCGGTGCCGCTATCCGAGAGATCCTGCCCCGAGCAGAAGGCCTTGCCCGCGCCGGTGATCACCACCACCCGCGCACGCCGCCCCGCCTCGCGCACAGCGTCGAGCAGCTCGGCCCGCATCGCCGTGCTCATGGCATTCATCTTCTCCGGGCGGTTCAGCCGCAGAACGGCGATGTCATCCGCGATCTCGGCGGAAATCGTATCATAGGCTTTCACGGGGGTTGGCCTCCTTGTCACGTTGCCCGAGCGTGATAGCGCGATGAGGCAGAGGAGGCCAAGCCAAACCGCGCGTCACTCCTTGAGGATTTCGCGCAGCCGCGCCGCCTCTTCCTCGGTGAGCACCGCCTCGGCCTCGGCGCTGGCCTGCGCCCTGCGCCGCAGAAAGGCCACGCCGATCCCCGCGCCGATCAGCAGCATGGCCGGCCCGGCGAGCCAGAGCACGAGGTTCACGCCCCCAGCCTTGGGTTTGAGGAGAACGTATTCGCCGTAACGGTCGACGATGAACTGCACGACTTCCTCGTCGCTGTCGCCCTCGAGGAGTCGCTCCCGCACGAGCAATCGAAGATCGCGAGCGAGCGAGGCATTCGAGTCGTCTATGCTTTCATTGCGGCACACAAGGCACCGCAATCCCGAGGAAATTTCCCTTGCGCGCTCTTCTAGCACCGGGTCGTCGAGCACCTCGTCGGGCTGCACGGCAAACGTCGGCGCCGCAAGCAGGCAGAGGATGAGCAGAAGGCGCTTCATTCCGCGGGCACGCTTTCCGCGCGGGCGCTGCCGCGCCGTGCCCCCGCCGCCACGCGATAGCGCCGGTCGGTGAGCGAAAGGAGGCCGCCGATCGCCATCAGGATCGAACCGCCCCAGATCCAGTTGGCCAGCGGCTTGACGTAGCTGCGCACCGCCCAGCCGCCCGCCTCCTGCGGGTCGCCGATCACCACGTAGACATCGCGCCAGACGCTGTTGTCGAGCGCGGCCTCGGTGGTGGGCATCCCCGCCACGGGGTAAACACGTTTCTCAGGATGCATCGAGGCCAGCACCTCGCCCTCCTCGGCGAGGGTGAAATCGGCGGTGGTGGAGATGTAGTTCGGCCCCTCGACCTCCCGCACTGCGTCGAGCGTGAGCGTATAGCCCGCAAGATCGAAGCTCTCGCCCTCGCGTAACACGCGAATATCCTCCACCTGCCACGCGGTGATGCCCGCAACGCCGGCCATCGTGATGCCGAGCCCCGCATGGGCCACCGTCTTGCCCCAGTCGGCGCGCGGCAGGCGCGTAAGACGGCCAAGCCGCTCGCCCACGGCGCCGCGCCCGGTTCGGCTCCAGAGATCGGTGAGCGCGCCCATCACCAGCCACGCGGCAAGGAACATCCCCACCTGGCCGAGCGCGCTCCTGCCCGTCTGCAGCGCGAAGGTGAGCGCCCCCACAGCCAGCGCCAGCACCAGCGCCGGCGCGAGCTTTCGCAGCACGCCCCCGAGCTTCGCGCGCTTCCATGGCAGCATCGCACCAATGGGCAGGACGAGCCCTAGCACCAGCATGAAGGGCGTGAAGGCCATGTCGAAGAACGGCGCGCCCACCGAGAGCTTCCGGTCGAAGAACATCTCGGCGATGAGCGGCCAGATCGTGCCCACGAAGATCACGAAGGCCGAGACGCCCAGCAGCAGGTTGTTGACCACCAGCACCGATTCCCGGCTCACCAGCCCGAAGACGCCCTTCGATTGCATCACCGGCGCCCGGGCGGCGAAGAGCGTGAGCCCCAGCATCATGAACCCTGCGAGGATCATCAGCAGGAACACGCCGCGCTCGGGGTCGGTGGCGAAGGCATGGACGGAGGTCAGCACGCCCGAGCGGGTGATGAAGGCGCCCACCATCGAGAAGCCGAAAGCGATGATCGCCAGCAGGATCGTCCAGCTTTTCAGGCTCTCGCGCTTCTCCACCACGATTGCCGAGTGCAGAAGCGCCGCCGCGATGAGCCACGGCATGAAGGACGCGTTCTCCACCGGATCCCAGAACCAGAACCCACCCCAGCCCAGCTCGTAATAGGCCCACCACGAGCCGAGCCCGATCCCGACGGTGAGGAACATCCACGCGGCCAGCGTGTAGGGCCGCACCCAGCGGCCCCACGCGGCATCCACGCGCCCCTCGATCAGCGCGGCAAGCGCGAAGGAGAAGGTCATCGAGAGGCCAACGTAACCGAGGTAGAGGAAGGGCGGATGAAAGGCGAGGCCCGGATCTTGCAACAACGGGTTGAGGTCTTGCCCGTCGAAGGGGGGCACCGCCATGCGCAGGAAGGGGTTGGAGGTGAAGAGGATGAAGGCGAAGAAGGCCGCGCCCACCATCGCCTGCACCGCCAGCACCCGCGCCCGGAAGCTGGGCGGAAGATTGCCGCCAAACCACGCCGCCGCCGCGCCGAAGAGCGTCACGATCAGCACCCAGAGCAGCATAGAGCCTTCGTGATTCCCCCAGACGCCGGTGATCTTGTAGAGCAGCGGCTTGGCGGAATGGCTGTTGAGCACGACCAGCCTCAGCGAGAAATCGGAGGTCACGAACGCATGGGTGAGCGCCGCGAAGGACAGCGCGCAAAGCAGGAATTGCAGGATCGCGGCCGGCTCGGCCACCGCCATCCAGCCGGGCCAGCGCTGATGCGCGCCGACGAGCGGCACCACCGCTTGAAAGAGCGCGACGCAGAAAGCGAGAACGAGGGCGAAGTGACCGATTTCCGTAATCATACTCCGGTTATAATCCGGCACGGCTCCGCATCCAACGGCAAAGCGCCGCCCGGGGCGCGATCACTTTGTCGCGGGGTGCGGAAAGTTGAAAAACTTTCCGCTCCAATGTCTTTCTCAAGACATTGGAGCGCCCGCTTGGCGTGCCGCCCAATCGCGCAGCGCGGCATTCTCCTCCGCCTGCGCCCGGGTCTCGGGCGCGGCCCCGGCCTCTTGCGGCCGTTCCGGCTCGAGCGCTCGGAGCGTTTCGATATTGCTCACCACCTGCGGCGTGCGCGCCAGCGTCTCGGCGATGGAGCGCTGAAATTCCTGCCCCTTCGCCTGGTGGCGTGCCCCGAAATAGAAACTCACCACCACGCCCAGCAGCCACCAGAGCGGCTCGGGCACGAGCGCGATGCCCTGCATCCGCTCGGCAAACCACACCGGATGCGTCATGGCGCTGACGAAGAGCGCGATCGTGCCAAGCGCCATCGCGGGGCGCGGCACGCGGTTGAGCCCGTCGATCATCCGGTCGAAGAGCCCCTTGCGCGGCGCCTGAAACTCGGCGGCGAATTGCGCGAGCGCGGCGGCCTGCGTCTCGGCGGCGCGGGCATCGGCGGCATCGGCCCCCACGCGAAACACCTGAGCGGTCTCCGCGATCACGTTGCGGCCATCGCCGAAGAGGAAACCGAACAGGCGCGGGATCAGCCCCATGAGGCCGTCCTCGCCTGAAATTCGCCGTCGGTCATGTGGTAGCGCGGCGAGAGAAACGCTTCGGCCCGGGTGATCCAGCCACCCTTGCCACCGGCGCGGGTGCGGGCGTATTTGCGCGAGGCCGGGCGGTCGTCGGCAAGGCGGAAATAGTAGTTGCGCCGTGCGATGGCATAGGCGTCGGCGATATGGCCCGGGGCCGCGGCGGCCGCGGCCTGCGCAGCCTCGGCGGTTTGCGGCCCGATCGCGCCATCCACCGTCACGGCATGGCCCATCTGGCCCAGAAGCCGCTGCAGGATCTTCACCGCGTTGCTGCCCGCGTTCACATACATGTCGAAGACGGAGGGCTGCAGCACCGGCGGCAGAAGGCCGATGCGCGGGCGGTGAAAGTAATGCTCGATGAAGATCCGCTCGGCCTGGGCCGCCGTCAGCTTGCGCACATCGGCCACGTTCACCGCGCCATCGCCGTCGAGATCGAGCCGCAACCGCCGCATCGTGTGGATGGTGACGCCATGATTGGTGGCCCCGCCCGGGTCGTCCGGGTCGTTCACGAACCCGCCCTCCCGGGCCACGATCTCCCGCGCGATCTCTTCGACACTCTGCATGGCGCATCCCTTCCCGCCTCAAATCATGGCGCAAAGGCTGCGGGCGCGGGTGTTAACGCGGGCTTCAGCTACCGTCCGGTGCCTTGTAGACGCCCTGCTCCTTGAGCGCGTCCACCACCTCCCGCGGCATGTAATCCTCGTCGTGTTTAGCAAGGATTTCCGTGGCCTGAAAGACGCCGTTCACGTAACTTCCGGTGCCCACCATGCCCTGGTTCTCCTCGAAGAGATCGGGCAGAACGCCGGTATAAGTCACAGGCACCACCGCGCCGCCATCGGTCACGTTGAAGCGGATCGCCTCGCCCTGCCCGCGAATGATGCTGCCCTCCTCAACCAAGCCGCCGATGCGAAACACCTCGGTGGGCGGCGGCGGCTCGGCCATCACCTGGCTCGGCGAGCGGAAGAAATTGATCCCGTCGCGCAGCGCATAGCCGATCAGCGCGGTGGAGACGAGCAGCGCCACCGCGGCGATCGCGACGATCTGGATCCGTCGTTGTTTCTTGAGCGATTTTAAGGCCATCTGCGTTTCTCCTCAGGGCAGGCCAATCACGGCAAGACGATCACGGGAAAACGGGGGCCAGCATCAGCCCCTCCGTCTCCGAAAGCCCCAGCATCAGGTTGGCGTTCTGCAGCGCCTGCCCGCTCGAGCCCTTGGTGAGGTTATCGAGCGCGGCGATCACGATGGCCCGGCCCTCGATCCTGTCGCCCACCACACCGACATGGCAGAAGTTGCTGCCCCGCACATGCCGCGTGCTGGGATGCTCGCCGAAGGGCAGAACCTCGATGAACGGCTCTCTCTCATACACATTTTGCAATTCTGCATGAATGGCTTGCGGGTCGCCCTTCACGTAAACCGTGGCGAGGATTCCCCGGTTGGCGGGCAGCAGATGCGGGGTGAACTGCACCTTCACGGGTCGGCCCGCGAGTTTCGAGAACTCCTGGTCGAACTCCGCGAGATGCCGGTGCGTGCCACCCGCCGCATAGGCATGGGAGCCCTCGGAAAGCTCGGCATGCAGCAGGTTCTCCTTCAAGCTCCGCCCCGCGCCGCTTACGCCGGTTTTCAGGTCGATGATGATCTCTTCGAGGTCGATCACCCCCGCCGCAATCAGCGGGCGCAGCGCATATTGCCCGGTGGCCGCGTTGCAGCCCGTGCCCGCAACCAGCCGCGCACCCCGGATCTCGTCGCGGTAGAACTCTGTGAGCCCGTAGACCGCCTCCGCCTGACACTCGAGCGCCGCATGCGGCCCGCCATACCAGCGGGCGTATTCCTCCGGGTCTTCCAGCCGGAAATCGGCGGAAAGATCAACGATTTTCAGATCCTTGGGCAAATCCCGGATAACCGCCTGGCTCGTCGCATGCGGCAGCGCGCAGAAACACAGGTCGACGCCCGAGAAGTCGATCTCCTCGATGGTCACGAGCTTCGGCAGGTCAAGATGGCGCAGATGCGGAAAGGCCTGCGCCATGCTCTGGCCGGCCTTGGAATTGGCAGCAAGGGCCACGATCTCCAGCCCCGGATGGGTGGCGATCAGCCTCACGAGCTCGGCGCCGGTGTAGCCCGAGGCGCCCAGAATGGCGATTTTATGGGTCATGTCAGACCTTTGCAGAAACAGTCATGAAGGATGTAGGAGAAAAGGGCGCGTCCTGCAATCTCAACCGGCGCTCAGGGAGCGACACGGCAGCGCAGCCAACCCCGGTTTCACCGGCTCAAACGGGCTCGAACTCGATCTTTCGTCGCAGGAACTGCGTGGCCCTGTCCGACACCTTCTTCGGGTTGCCCGTCGTCAGGAACCGCGCGGGCGCATCGCCGCCCATCATCTCGGGGTGCCGCGCGAGGTAATCGGCGAGGCTCTCGGCCACGAGGTTGGCCTGGCTGAACACCTTCACCTCCGGCCCCAGCGCCTCCTGGAAGACCTCTTCCATCAGCGGGTAATGCGTGCACCCCAGCACGGCGGCCTGCGGATGCGGCATCTTGCGCTTGAGCGCGTCCACATGGCTGCGCACCAGCGCCTCGGCGAGGATCATGTCGCCCTCTTCGATCGCGTCCACAACGCCGCCACAGGCCTGCGCCTCCACATCCACGCCGATGGCGCGAAACGCGAGCTCCCGCTGGAAGGCGCGGCTCGAGACAGTCGCGGGCGTGGCAAAGAGCGCAACGTTGGAAACCGCCACCTCGCGGGGCGGCGAATTATCCCCCCAGTTGCGCTCGGTCAGCGCCTCGATGAGCGGCACGAACACGCCCAGCACCCGCTTGCCCTTGGGCACACCCTCCTCCTGCATCCGGCGCAGCGCGGCGGCGGAGGCGGTGTTGCAGGCGAGAATCACGAGGTCGCAGCCATGCTCCCAGAGCCATGTCACATGCCGCTTTGTGAGGTGATACACGTCATCGGCATCGCGCACGCCATAGGGCGCATGGGCATTGTCGCCGAGATAGATGAAATTCACCTCCGGCATACGCGCCGTGACCGCTTCGAGCACGGTCAGCCCGCCGAGCCCGCTGTCGAAAATCCCTACCGCCATCTCGGCCTTCGCGCTCCCTCGCGCCGCTATTCGAACTCGAAGCCCAGATCGTTGGGGTTGATCGGCCTCGGGCTTAGCTCATACGTCTTCTGACGCAGGAACGCCATGAGGGATTTCGCGTCCTTGGCGCGCGCCGCGATCTCCTCGCCGCCGATGGGCTCGCCCACCACCACGCGCACCGAGGTATCCACCCGCTTGCCGAATTCCTTGATCAGGAGCCCCATGCGCAGCGTATAATGCAGGTGGCTCGCGAGCTGGAAGAGCCGTGAGGTGTGCCCGTCGAAATAGATCGGCACCACGGTGGCATTGCTCTTGGCCACGAGCCGCGCGGTGAAACTGCGCCACGAGGGGTCGAGCGGTTGGGCGAAGGGCTTCGCCGCGGTCGATACGGTGCCGCCGGGGAAGATGCCGATCGCCCCACCCTGCGCAAGATAGTCATGCGAGACCTTGCGGGTCTGCAGGTTGAGCTGCACCGCCTCCTTCGTCTCGTCGAAGCTGATCGGCAGAATGATCCGGTTGAGGTCTTCGGCCTTGCGAAAGACGTGATGCGCCAGAATGCGAAAATCGCCGCGGGTCTGGCTCAGGATATGGCCCATCATCAGCCCGTCGAGGATGCCGTAGGGGTGGTTGGCAATGAGCACCAGCGGCCCCTCGCGCGGAATATCGGCAAGGCTGCCGCCGATCACGTCGAGCGTGAGCCCGTAGCGCTCCACCATCACCTGCCAGAAATCACGCCCCTCGGCGACTTCTATCTCGTAGCCCTTGGCGCGCTTGATCAACCGCATCCGCCCGGTCAGGTTCTCCATCGTGCGGATCATGGCACGCCCGCCCCGGGTTTGCGCCGAGTATGAATAACTTATGTCACGCGCAATGTGACGGTCCTGCCGCATCACTCCTCACCCTCACGATTCGACTGGTATCTCGTAATTCTAGACGCTTCTGCGCGGCTTGGGTGAAGCTTTTATGAAACCTTGGCAAGGCCGCCTCATTCGGCGGCCTTCGCCATGCTCGGGCCACCCGCCCGGATCGTGGCCAGAAGCTCCTCGCGGCGCTTCTCGGCCTTGGCGGCATTGCCCTGCTTGACATGGCCGAAGCCACGGATGGAGAGCGGCAACTCCGCCAGCGCCACGATGGCCTCTTCGGTGGCGGGCGCGAGTTTCGGCAACACCTCCGCCATGTCGGCCTCGTATTGCCGGATCAGCGCACGCTCCATCCTGCGCTCGGCGGTATAGCCGAAGATGTCGAGCGGCGTGCCGCGCAGGCCCTTGAGCTTCGCCATCACCTTGAGCGGGCGCTCGAGCCATGGCCCGAATTCGCGCTTCTTCGGCTGCCCGTCCGGGCCCTTGCCGCCCAAAATCGGCGGAGCGAGGTGGAAACTCATCCTGAAGTCGCCGCCAAACTCGGCCATGGCCTTCTCGCGGCTGGTGAGCAGGAGGCGCGCCACCTCGTATTCGTCCTTGTAGCTCAGCAGCTTGTGATATCCCTTCGCGACCGCCTCGCGCACCGCGCGGTTCTCGATGCCGTCCACCAGCTTGCGGTAGCGCTTCGCGAGCCGCTTGCCCTGGTAGGCCACCAGATGCTCCTCGCGATAGGCGATCTTCTCATCAAGACTCTTGGGCAGTTCCACCACATTGGGCGCGATCATCTTCGCCGCCTCTTCGGGGAAGGCCGCAGCCCAACGGCCGATATCGAAGGCGCGCAGGTTGCGCTCCACTGCCGCGCCGTTCATCTCGATCGCGCCGCGAATGGCCTCGAGGCTCACCGGAATGAGCCCGCGCTGCCAGGCCGCGCCGAAGACCATCATGTTGGAATAGATCGAATCGCCCATCACGGCGGAGGAAAGCTCAATTGCGTCAAAGAGTTGCACATCGTCCTTCAAACGCGCCTGAAGCGAAAGCTGCAGCCGGTCGGAGGGGATCTGGAACTCGGTGTTGCGGGTGAACTCGCCGGTGATGATCTCGTGGCTGTTGACGACGGCGCCGGTGCGCCCGGCCCGCGTGAGCCCCAGCGTCTTGGCGCCCGCGCTCACCACCAGATCGCCGCCGATGAGCGCGTCGCACTCGCCCGTCGCCACGCGGATCGCGCTGATATCCGAGGGTTTCTCGGCGATGCGGCAATGGATATGCACCGCGCCGCCCTTCTGGGCGAGGCCCGCCATCTCCATCATGCCCGCGCCCTTGCCGTCGAGCTGCGCGGCCTGCGCCAGCACCGCGCCGATCGTCACCACGCCCGTGCCGCCCACGCCGGTGATCACCACGTTATGGGTGCGGTTGATGGTGGGCAGCGTGGGCTCGGGCAGCTCCGGCAGCTCCAGCTCGGTAGAGGCCTCCTTGCGGATCTTCGCGCCCTCCAGCGTCACGAAGGAGGGGCAGAAACCCTTGAGGCAGCTGAAATCCTTGTTGCAAGCCGATTGGTCGATCGCGCGCTTGCGGCCCAACTCGGTTTCCTTCGGCACCACCGCCACGCAGTTCGATTTCACGCCGCAATCGCCGCAGCCCTCGCAGATATCGGTATTGATGAAAACCCGCTTGTCGGGGTCCGGGAACTTGCCGCGCTTGCGGCGGCGGCGCTTCTCGGCGGCGCAGGTCTGGATGTAAATGATAGCCGATACACCCTTGATCTTCTTGAATTTCTCCTGAACTTGCGGCAGCTCCGCGCGCTCGTGCCACTCAAGGCCGGAGGGGAAGCTCGAGCGCTCCACCTCTTCCTTCTCGTCATAGACGACGGCGACATGCTCCACACCCATCGCCTTGAGTTCCCGCGCGATCCGGTCGGGGCCCAGACCGCCCTCGTTGGTCTGCCCGCCGGTCATCGCCACGGCGTCGTTGTAGAGGATCTTGTAGGTGATGTTCACGCCCGCCGCGAGCGCCGCGCGAATGGCGAGGATGCCCGAATGGTTGTAGGTGCCGTCGCCGAGGTTCTGGAACACGTGCCCCGTGGTCGAGAACGGCGCCTCACCGATCCAGTTGGCGCCCTCCGCGCCCATATGGGTGAAGCCGCTGGTTTCCCGGTCCATCCAGAGCGCCATGATGTGGCAGCCGATGCCCGCATAGGCACGGCTTCCGTCAGGCACTTTCGTCGAGGTGTTGTGGGGGCAACCCGCGCAGAAATAGGGCAGCCGCGCCGCGATATCTTCGGCATTGTCGGCCTTCTTCGCCTCGGCGATCTGCGCGAGCCCCGCCTTCACCCGGTCGGTGCCGCGCCCTTCTTCCAAGAGAATGCCGCCGATCTTCTCGGCAATCATGATCGGGTCGAGCGCCATGCGGGTGGGGAAGAGCTCCTCCTGGTGCATACTGCCCGCGCCGCCCTTGTACCAGCCGTAAACACGCCGCCCCTGCCGGTCGTCGAAGATCGCCTCCTTGATCTGGATCTCGATCAGCTTTCGCTTCTCTTCCACCACCACGATCAGCTCGAGGTCTTCGGCCCAGTCGTGAAAGCCCTTCATGTCCATCGGGAAGGTCTGGCCAACCTTGTAGGTGGTGATCCCGAGCCGTTCGGCCTCCTCTGCACCGATGCCCAGAAGGTCCATCGCGTGCACGAGGTCGAGCCAGTTCTTGCCGGCGGCCACGAAGCCGATCTTCGCGCCCGGTTTCCCCCAGACCCGCTTGTCGATTTTGTTCGCATGGGCAAAGGCTTCGGCGGCGAACCTCTTGTAATCGATCATCCGCGCTTCCTGCGGGATCCAGTGATCGCCGAGCCGGATGTTCAGCCCGCCCTCGGGCATCTCGAACTCCGGCGTGACGAACTGCATCCGGTCGGGCCGCGCATCGACGACGGAGGTCACCTCCACCGTGTCCTTCATCGTCTTGAGCCCGCACCAGACGCCCGCGAAGCGCGACATGGCGAACCCGTAGAGCCCGTAATCGAGAATTTCCTGCACGCCCGCCGGGCTCAGCACCGGCATGTAGGCATCCACCAGCGCCCAGTCCGACTGGTGGCAGACCGTGGAGCTCTCGCCGGTATGGTCGTCGCCCATCGCCATCAGCACGCCGCCATGGGGCGAGGTGCCCGCCATGTTGGCGTGCCGCATCACATCGCCCGAGCGGTCTACCCCCGGCCCCTTGCCATACCAGAGCCCGAAGACACCGTCATACTTGCCCTCGCCGCGCAACTCCGCCTGCTGGGTGCCCCAGAGCGCGGTGGCCGCGAGGTCTTCGTTCAGCCCCGGCTGGAAGGTCACGTTGTATTCGGTGAGCTGCTTCTGCGCGCGGGCCATCTGCATGTCGACCGCGCCCAGCGGCGAGCCGCGATAGCCTGTGACATAGCCCGCCGTATTGAGCCCCGCCGCGCGGTCGCGCGCGGCCTGCATCATCATCAGCCTCACCAGCGCCTGCGTTCCGTTGAGCAGAACCGGCGATTTCTCGAGGTCGAATCGGTCGTTCAAACTGATCTGATGCTTGCTCATGGCGTGCCTCCCGGTCGGCTTGATATCATGCCAGAATATAGGGCAATAATAGGTCATAATGTATGACCTACCAAATGGTTTTTACCGAAACATCACAGGTCGGCGGCTATACAGGTGGCTGTTTTCTGCTATTTCGTTTGCGGGGAGGCCGGGGTAGCGAAAGTTTTGCGGATGGACTGGGACAAGCTAAGAATATTTCACGCCGTGGCGGATGCCGGCAGCCTCACCCATGCGGGTGACCAGCTGCACCTGTCGCAATCGGCGATCTCGCGGCAGGTCCGGTCGCGTGAGGATTCGCTCAATGCCACG
>JAVKDQ010000164.1:0-10010 GCA_040222155.1 Roseovarius sp. | reverse complement strand
GTTCCACACCCATTCAACATCTTGTGGCGTTGCGCAGCGCGCGCCACATCAACCCCGGGGGCCATACCGAACGATACCGACGCAATACCGACGTGATACTGACAGGATACCGACGTCCCGATCCCAGCAAAACAAGGCCGTTAACCATCGAATCGCCCGCGCGCCCGCGCTCACCCCGGCGGCGGCGCGGCGACCATCTCCATGAACTCCCCCTCCGTCATCTTCCGGGTCTCCTCGGCGAAGGAGTAGAACGCGGGCTTGCGGTCGATGAAGATCTCTTCCGTCAGCCGCAGCCCGTCCGTATCATCGAGCGTTCCCAGCCCGATGAAAAGGTCGCCCTGCATCGGCCCCTCCGCCGTCATGCGGTAGTAGAGGCTCGATCCGCAGCGCGAGCAAAACCCCCGCTCCGCCCATTCCGAAGAGGTGTAATGCGCAATCGCCTCGCTCCCCTCGAAAACCACGTCCTCCGCCTTCAAATGCATGGCCACATTGATGCCGCCCGTCCACTTTCGGCACATCCCGCAATGGCACACACCCGCCTCCCCGGGCGCGTCCGCAATCTCGTAAGTCACCGCGCCGCACAGGCAGGAACCGTTTCTTTTCATGGGCTTGTCTCCTTCAATAGGGTTGCGTCATCTGCCCCTGAATAGCCGCCCCTGCTGACAGGTCATGCCAGCAGCGCACCGCCCCACATGGCACATTGCCAATCCGCGCGCCCCGGTGCACTCTCCGCCCGAAACCGCCCATCGGAAAGGCCCGAACATGTACAAACTCATCGGCAGCCGCGCCTCGCGCGCCCTTCGCCCGCTCTGGATGCTCGAGGAAATCGGCGCGGAATACGAGCACGTCCCCGCCAAGCCGCGCAGCCCCGAGGCGCAGGCGGCCAACCCCTCCGGCAAGGTGCCCGCCATGCTCGCCGAGGGCGGCGCGATCACCGATTCCACCGCCATCCTCACCTATCTCGCCGACCGCCACGGCAAGCTCACGCACCCCGCCGGCAGCCTTGCGCGCGGCCAGCAGGATGCGCTCATGTTCCGCCTGCTCGACGAGGTCGAGCCGCTCCTCTGGGCCGCCGCCAAGCACAGCTTCATCTTCCCCGAAGAGCTCCGCGTGGCCGAGGTGAAACCGGCGATGATCGCGGAATATCAACGGGTTATCCCCGGCATCGCCACAGCCCTCGAAGGCCCCTTCCTGATGGGCGAGGAGATGACGGTGCCCGATATCATCCTCACCCATTGCCTCGGCTGGGCCGAGCGCGCGGGCTTCCCCGACCCGGGCGAGGCGCTCACCGCCTACCGCGCAAGGCTCGAAGCGCGCCCCGCCTTCCAGCGCGCCGCCGCGTTGCCCTGAGAGGGCATGGGCAGCGCTCCGCCTCGCCGTCGGGATCGAGTATTTGGGCCAAGAAGAAGCAGGGCGCCGGGTCTTCGGGCCTCTTGCCTCCCGCGCCGCCCGCCCCATCATCGCCGTCATGGACAGCAGCCCCGATCATCCCCTCTGCCCGCTCTGCCGCCGCCCCATCCCGCCCGAGGCGCGGCAAAGCTGGCATCACCTGATACCCAAGCTCAAGGGCGGCAAGGGCGGCCCGGTGGTGCTGCTCCACCAGATCTGCCACAACGAGATCCACGCCACGCTCACCGAGGCGGAACTGGCTCGCGACTATGCAACCGTCGAGGCGCTCCGCGCCCATCCGAGGCTTGCGAAATTCATCCATTGGGTCGCAAAGCGCCCGCCCGGCTTCCACTCCAAAACCCCCGGCGCGCGCCGCAAGAGATAGGCCCGGGCTTTTTTGCCACGACCCCCGCGCCAGCCCGCCCCCCGGCTGAAAGGGATTGCCCGCCGCCGCTCGCTTGGGATAGGCAGACCCCACGTATACGAGTGAAAGCCCACGCCTATGACCCGCATCTGTCATATCGAACTGGATGACGGCAACCTGCCGCCCCCCACCCCCGAGATCGAGCAGGAGCGCAAGGTCGCCATGTTCGACCTGATCGAGGAAAACTCCTTTTCCCTGCCCAAGCGCGACGACCGCGTGGTGCCCGATGGCCCCTACCGCGTCGGCCTCTCGATCCGCGAGAAGCGCCTCGTCTTCGACGTGCGCACCGAAGCGGGCGACCCGGCGGCGGAGTTTCACCTCTCGCTCTCGCCCTTCCGGCAGGTGGTGAAGGATTACTGGTCGATCTGCGAAAGCTATTTCGACGCGGTGAAGAACCTGCCGCCCTCCCAGATCGAGACCATCGACATGGCCCGCCGCGGCATCCACAACGAGGGCGCCCGCGTGCTCGAGGAGCGTCTCGAAGGCAAGGCCGATGTGGATACCGACACCGCCCGCCGTCTCTTCACGCTGATCTGCGTCCTGCATTTCGGAGGCTGAGGCGCATGGCTGAAGAGCTTCCACAATCGGTGCTCTTTTGCTGCGATCACAACGCCGTCCGCTCTCCCATGGCGGAAGGCATCATGAAGAAGCTCTACGGAGCAGACACTTACGTGCAGTCCGCCGGCGTCAAGGGCGACATGGAGATCGACGGCTTCGCCATCGCCGTCTGCCGCGAACTGGGGGTGGAGCTTGAACGCCACCGCACCCGCAGCTTCGACGAGATGCAGGAATGGGGCGACGACCTGGCCTCCTTCGACCTCGTCGTGGCGCTCTCCCCCGCCTCCCAGCGCCGCGCCCTCGACCTCACCCGCTGGTATCATCTCGACGTGGTCTACTGGCCGATCATGGACCCGACAGGCCTCGGCGAGACCTATGATGCCAAGATGAACGCCTACCGCCAGACCCGCGACCAGATCCGCAAGCATCTCACCGAAAGGTGGGGAGAAGAGAGAGCCGCCGAATGACCAATACCACCGTTCAAGCCTATTTCGACGCCTTCAACCGGGGCGACGTGCCCGCCATGCTCGCCTGCCTTTCCGATGACGTGGCCCACCATGTGAACGAGGGACAGGTGCGCCGCGGCAAGGACGCCTTCCGCGCCTTCTGCGAACACATGAACCGCTGCTACCGCGAGAACCTCACCGACATGGTGATCTTCGACGCCGAGGGCGGCAGCCGCGCGGCGGCCGAATACGTGGTCAACGGCACCTATCTCGAAACCGACGAAGGCCTGCCCGAGGCAAACGGCCAGAGCTACAAGCTGCCCGCCGGCTCCTTCTTCTCTCTCGAGAACGGGCTCATCACCCGCGTCGTCACCTATTACAACCTCGCCGACTGGACGCGGCAGGTCTCGGCATGATCGAAGTGCGGCGGCTCACCGGCCCCGCGCTCGAAGCCGCGCTGCCCGATGTGGCCCGCCTCCGCATCGAGGTGTTCCGCGCCTTCCCCTACCTCTACGATGGTGATGCCGTCTACGAGGAGGCCTATCTGCAAACCTACCGCGAGAGCGAGAACGCCATCCTCGTGGGCGCCTTCGACGGCGCGCGCCTCGTCGGCGCCTCCACCGGCACCCCGATGGAAGATCACGCCGAGGATTTCGCCGCCGCCTTCGACGGGCAGGGGATCGCGCTTCAGGATATCTTCTACTGCGCCGAAAGCGTGCTCCTGCGCGAATATCGCGGCCACGGGCTGGGTCATGCCTTCTTCGACGCGCGCGAGGCCCATGCCCGCGCGCTCGGGCGCTCATGGTGCACCTTCTGCGGCGTGGTGCGGCCCGAAGACCACCCGCTGAGGCCCGCCGGTTCTCGCCCGCTCGATGCCTTCTGGCGCAAGCGCGGCTACGAGAAGCTCGAAGGGGCCGTGGCCAGGTTTCGCTGGAAGGATCTCGACCAGCCCGAAGACACCGACCACCCCCTGCAATTCTGGATCCGCCGGCTCTGAGCCTTGCTGCGCATAGGCCGGCTTCTCCGTCGCGTCATGCCTTCGGCGAAGGTATTTGTCACAAGAAGAAGCCGGTATGCGGCCTGCTTCTTCTTGTTGCAAATACCTTTTTCGGCACAGATGCCAAGGCTCCTGCCCGTCGAGCGCAGGGCGCGGCCGGTTGTGGCGCATCTGCCGCAGCCCGCGCGCGGAATGTCCGGTGTCCCGAAGCTGCTCTGGCGCGACGCGCCTTGGTCTTGGTATCAATCCCGTGCCCGGGGGGGCGCTACTTGGAGTGATCCGGGCTCATGGCACGCCTTCTCGCCGCGCTCTTCGCGCTGGGCTTCTTCGCCGTCTTTCTCGCGACGCAGGCCGCCGCAGGGGATGCGCGCACCCGGATCGGCTATGGCCTTCTGATCACCAACGACGTCTTCGGTGACACCCACGATCGCTGGCGCACCGGGTCCTTCGCCTCGAGCCTCGTGCTGGGCGCACCCTCCCATGCCGAGGCGCTGCCCGAGCGCCTTGGCGCGCTGCTCGAGATCCGCTTCAACGGCGAGGTGATCGCGCCAGAGAATCTCGCCAACCCCGCCCCCGCCGACAGGCCCTATGCGCAGGCGCTCTCGCTGGGGCTGCACAGCCATTTCCAGCGCTCCGGGGTCGAGTATGCGCTGGGGGCCGATCTGGTCTTCACCGGGCCTATGGTTGGGCTCGATCACCTGCAGGAGCGGCTGCACGACATCACCGGCGGGCGCGACGCCTCGCCAGCCGTCAAGGCCGCGCAGATCGGCAACGACGTGAAGCCCTCGGGCGTCTTCGAGATGGGCCGCAGCTTCACGGTTGGCCCAAACGCACGGCTCCGCCCCTTCTTCGAGGCCCGCGCCGGGGTGGAAACGCTGGCGCGCGTGGGCGCCGATCTTACCATCGGCGGGCTGGGGCAGGGCGGCCTGATGGTGCGCGCGCCGGTCTCGGGCCACCGCTTTGTGGCGGTCGGGGGCGCGCCGCGCCCGGGCCTCTCGATGGTGCTCGGCGCCGACATCGCCCGTGTGGGCGACAGCGCCTATTTCCGCTCCGCTGGCCCCGCCCGGCTGGAAGAGACCCGCACCCGCGCCCGTGCCGGCCTCTCCTGGCAAACCCGGCGGGGCGCGAGCCTCTTCTACGGGCTCACATGGCTCGACAAGGAATTCACCACCCAGCGCGAGGCGCAGGTGATCGGCTCGGCGCAGCTCCGGCTCCGCTTCTGATGTGGGGCCTCAAGGGGCTTCCCAGAGGGTCAAGGATTTGCTACTATCTGGAAACAATAAGAAAAAACGACCAACGATAAAAAAAATTGAAGGCAGGATAACAGGTGATGAAAACGGGCTATCGTGGCGCGTTTGTCATTTCCTGGTCGCAGACGGAACTGGACGGCCTCGTTGCCGCACCGCTCAACGCCCTGACGGTTGGTGCCGTCTGGTCGTGGGCCGGCGAGACCGTGCGGGTCGATGGCCCCAGCGGGGTTCTGCGACTGGAACAGGCAAGCGAAGGCGCAACGCGGCGCAGATGCGCCGAGAAACTCGTGCGGCGGCTGGTCAAGGCGGCCGCCACAGGCAGGAAAACCCTGAGGGATCTCGAACCGGAAGACATGGCCGAACCGCTGGGTGAGGCGGGCTTCGTTGTGACCGACGGGCGCAAGACCTACACCGTGACCGTGGTGATGAGCGATAACGGCACGCCGCCGCTACTGATGTTCGTCGACGATATCCCGCCGCGCGGGCGTGAGCTCTGGGTGGTGCACCACTCGCTCAGCGCGCTGCGGGGCGCGGCTTCCACCCGGGCGGGGGCTCCCGAGCAGGGCGGCGTGATCTGCTTCACCCCCGGCACCATGATCCAGACCCCGCAAGGCCCGCGTGCGGTGGAGACGCTCCGCGAGGGTGACATGGTGCAGACCAAGGACAACGGTGCCGAGCCGGTACTCTGGATCGGGGCGCGGCGCATGTCGGGGGCGCGGCTCTTCGCCATGCCGCACCTGCGCCCGATCCGGCTGCGCATGGGCAGCCTCGGCATCGACACGCCCGACCGCGAGCTTCTCGTCTCGCCCGAGCACCGGATGCTGGTGAAGGGCCCGGTGGCGCGCGCGCTCTTCAACACGCCCGAGGTGCTGGTGGCGGCGAAGGATCTCGTCAATCACGGTACGATCTCGGTGGATCACGCGGTGCATGAGGTAACCTATATCCACCTCCTGCTGCCCAGCCACCAGATCCTCTGGGCCAATGGCGTGGAAACCGAGAGCTTCCACCCCGCCTCCGCCGCGCTCGCCGCGCTCGACCCTTCGGATCGCGCAAGGCTGCTCCGGCACGCGCCCGCACTCGAGCGCGAGCCGCTGAGCTATGGCGGTTTCGCCCGCCGCCGCCTCAGCGCCCCCGAGGCCGCGATCCTGATGCACGAGGCCGCCTGACCTGCCCCGTCGCATGAGTATTTGTTCCCAAGAAGAAACAGGGGCGCGCACCGTCCAGCGTCTTCTTGGAGGAAATACTCGCGCACGCCTTTTGCAAAGGGCCTTCCGGTTGTTGACTCTTCCCCGCGCGCCTGTATAAGCGCGGCTTCATTGGTGTTGGCGGCCCCCGCAAGGGGATGCCTGTCGGCGACGCGGGGCTTGCCCCGCACCGCAGAGGACAACGCCCTTTTAAACGGCGAAGGCTCAGGCCGGAGCCGGTTGCGTTTCGGGTCGCGCCTTGCGGCGATTTCCGCCCGAAAAGCGGGAACCGGTTTTCGGAACAGGCCGAAATGCCACTCAAAAAGGAGATCAGCCGTGACCAAACGCACGTCTGCCAAGTACAAGATCGACCGCCGGATGGGCGAAAACATCTGGGGCCGCCCCAAATCCCCCGTCAACCGCCGCGAATACGGCCCCGGCCAGCATGGCCAGCGCCGCAAGGGCAAGATGTCGGATTTCGGCCTCCAGCTGCGCGCCAAGCAGAAGCTCAAAGGCTATTACGGCGACCTGACCGAGAAACAGTTCCGCCGCATCTACCGCGAAGCCGAGCGGGTGAAGGGCGACACCGGTGAAAACCTCATCGGCCTGCTCGAGCGCCGCCTCGATGCCGTGGTCTACCGCGCCAAGTTCGTGCCCACCATGTTCGCCGCGCGCCAGTTCGTGAACCACGGCCATGTGCGCGTGAACGGCCAGAAGGTGAACATCCCCTCCTACCGCGTGAAAGAGGGCGACGTGATCGAGGTGCGCAACCGCTCCAAGCAGCTCGCGGTGCTTCTCGAAGCCACCCAGCTCGCCGAGCGCGACGTGCCCGATTACATCGACGCAGACCATTCCAAGATGACCGCGACCTTCGTCCGCACCCCGGGCCTCTCCGACGTGCCCTATCCGGTGATGATGGAGCCCAATCTCGTCATCGAATTTTACGCGCAGAACTAAGCGTTCTGCAGAAAAAGCGAAGAGGCCGCGACGGGAGACCGCCGCGGCTTTTTTCTTTTCGAGCCAAGGCTTGACCCCGCAAGTATCACACCGCGCAAATTATTCCGAATGCAGGTTCCCACTTTTCGGATTGCGCTCTAGAACGCCCCCAAGGGAGCATCATGCCATGACGAAGATAAAGCCGCAGCCCGGGATCATGCAGATCTCGCCCTATGTGGGCGGGGCGTCGAAGGTCGAGGGTGTCGAGAACATCGTGAAACTCAGCTCGAACGAGAACCCGTTCGGGCCGAGCGAGGCCGCCAAGGAGGCCTTTCGCCGGGCAAGTTTCGAGCTCCATCGCTACCCCTCCACCGATCATGGCCCGCTGCGCGCCGCCATCGCCGCGCTGCACGGGCTCGACGCCGAGCGCATCATCTGCGGAGTGGGCTCCGACGAGATCCTCGCGCTCCTTTGCCAGGCCTATGCCGGCAAGGGCGACGAGGTGATCCACACCGAGCACGGCTTCGCGCTCTACAAGATCGGCGCGCTCACCAACGGCGCGACGCCCGTGGAGGTGCCCGAGCGCGAACGGGTGACGGATGTGGATGCGATCCTCAAGGCCTGCACCCGCAAGACGAAGCTCGTCTTCATCGCCAATCCCAACAATCCCACCGGCACGATGGTGGGCGAGGCCGAGCTTGCGCGCCTTGCGGAGGGGCTGCCTGAGCACACCCTGCTGGTGATCGACGGCGCCTATGCCGAATATGTCGAGAATTACGATGGCGGCGCGGCGCTCGTCGATGCGCGCCAGAACGTGGTGATGACCCGCACCTTCTCCAAGCTCTACGGGTTGGGCGGGTTGCGCGTGGGCTGGGGCTACGGGCCCGCCCATGTGATCGAGGTGCTCAACCGCATCCGCGGGCCCTTCAACCTCTCCACCGCCGCGCTCGCCGCTGCCGAGGCGGCCGTGCGCGATACCGAATGGGCCGCGAAATGCCGCGCCGACAACACCCGTCTGCGCGCGTGGCTGGCCGAGGCGCTGGCCGAGAAGGGCGTGCCCTCGGATACTTCCACCGCCAATTTCATCCTCGCCCGTTTCGCCAGCCGCGAAGAGGCCGAGGCCTGCGATGCCTTCCTGCAGTCCGAGGGGCTGATCGTGCGCCGCGTGGCGGGCTACAACCTGCCGCATTGCCTGCGCATCACCGTGGGCGACGAACCCTCCTGCCGCCGCGTGGCCCATGCTGTGGGCCGCTTCAAGGAGGGTGCGCGATGACGCAGATCTACGACCGCGTCGCGCTGATCGGGCTGGGCCTCATCGCCTCCTCGATGTTCTGGGCGATGAAGCGCGGTGGGCTCGCGGGCGAGGTCACAGGCTATGCCCGGTCGCCCGAAACCCGTGCCACCGCCCGCGAGATCGGCCTCTGCGACCGCGTCTGCGAGACTCCGGCAGAAGCCGTCGAAGGCGCCGATCTGGTGGTGCTCTGCGTGCCGGTGGGCGCGATGGGGGTCGTCGCCGCCGAGATCGCGCCGCATCTCGCGCCCGGCGCCACTGTCTCCGATGTGGGCTCCGTCAAGCGCGACGTGATCTCCGCCGTGGCCCCGCACCTGCCCGAAGGCGTGCATTTCGTGCCCGCGCACCCGCTCGCGGGCACCGAGCATTCCGGCCCGCGCTCGGGCTTCGCCGAGCTTTTCGAGAACCGCTTCACGCTGATCGTGCCGGTGGCCGGCTCCGACCCGGACGCGGTGGAGAAGCTCACCCGGCTCTGGCAGGGCATGGGCGCGCGCACCGAGCAGATGGATGCCGACCATCACGACCTCGTGCTCGCCGTCACCTCGCATACGCCGCACCTCATCGCCTACACGATGGTGGGCGTGGCCGACGACCTCGGCCGCGTGACCGACAGCGAGGTGATCAAGTATTCCGCCGCCGGGTTCCGCGATTTCACCCGCATCGCGGCCTCCGATCCGACCATGTGGCGCGACGTCTTCCTGCACAACAAGGATGCCACGCTTGAGATCCTCGGCCGCTTCACCGAAGAGCTCTTCGCCCTCCAGCGCGCCATTCGCACCGGCGATGGCGACCACCTTTTCGACTATTTCACTCGCACCCGCGCCATTCGCCGTGGTATCATCGAAGCCGGGCAAGATACCGATGCACCAGATTTCGGGCGAATGAAAAGAGGCTGAGAGCGATGAGGCTGGCGATACTATTCCCTTTGATTCTCGTGGGATGCGGATTCGGCCAGCGCGATGACCCGGGCACCAGCAGCCGCGGTTCCGTCTGCGGGCAGAAGGAGATCAAGGGCGAGGTGATCGGCGCGGTGGATGCCGATCACTCTGTGTGCGGCATCGACAACGCGGTGCGCATCACCTCCGTTGGCGGGGTGTCGCTCAGCCAGGCGGCGGTGCTCGAATGCAGCACCGCGCGCGTGCTCAACGCATGGGTCAAGCGCGACATGGACAGGATTCTCGGCATCAAGGGCGGAGGCGTGGAAGAATTGCAGATCGCCGCGCATTACGCCTGCCGCACCCGCAACCACCAGCCCGGCGCCAAGATCTCCGAGCACGGCAAGGGCCGCGCCATCGACATCGCGGCCTTCAACTTCCGCGATGGCAGCTCGCTCTCGGTGAAGGAAGATTGGGGGCGAGGCCGCAATGGCCGCCTGCTCCGGCGGCTCCATGAAAGCGCCTGCGGCCCCTTCGGCACCGTGCTCGGCCCCGAATCCGACCGGTTCCACAAGGATCACTTCCACTTCGACGTCGCGCAGCACCGCTCCGGTGCCTATTGCCGCTGAGGCACGGCGGCATGTGCCGCCGGGGCCGGGG
>JAVKDQ010000163.1:0-18075 GCA_040222155.1 Roseovarius sp. | reverse complement strand
GCCGAGGCGCTGGGCGGGCCGATCCTGACGCTCGTCAACAACGCCTCGATCTTCGAATACGACACGCTCGAGAGCGCCACCCGCGAGAGCTGGGACAGGCATATCGAGAGCAACCTGCGCGCGCCCTTCGTGCTGACGCAGGCCTTGGGCAGGCAGGTGCCCGACCCGCTCGAGGATGAGGCGGGCGAGCCGATGGCGCAGGGGCTCGTGGTGAACATGATCGACCAGCGGGTGCGCAAGCTCACGCCCGAGTTCATGAGCTACACCATCGCCAAGATGGGCCTCTGGGCCTTCACCCGCACCGCCGCTCAGGGGCTCGCCCCGCGCGTGCGCGTCAACGCCATCGGCCCCGGCCCCACGGTGCAGGGCCACCGCCAGAGCGCAGAGCATTTCAACCGGCAACGCGCCGCGACGGTGCTGAAGCGCGGCGCCGACGCGGGCGATATCTGCGCCGCGCTGGGCTATCTGCTCGACGCGAAGGCGGTGACGGGGCAGCTCATCTGCGTCGATGGGGGGCAGCATCTGGCGTGGCAGACGCCCGATATTATCGGCCTCGAGACATGAGCGGCGGCGAAAGTTGTTAGCCTGTCACGCAACGCGTTAATCTCCGTTACAAAATGTTTAATGTTTTCAAAGTATTGGTGTATATACATATTTTTATCTATAAAAATCAAAGTGTTAAAATGGTGCCTAAAATTTAGGCATGTTAACGAACTGGCCCCAATACAAAGGAAATTTCCGGCTGCACTGAAGTTATCGGCAGGTTTATCCACAGATTTGGTGGACAGGTTTCCTCTTGCTATCGCCGCCCCAAGGTTGCAGCCAAGGCCGAGAATCATGAGACTTCGCCGATGAGCCCAGACACCGCTTCCGACCCTAAAGCCACCCCGCCCACCGGGCACAAGGTGATCCAGTCCTACCTCAGGACGCTGGATGCCTCGCCGGGCGTCTACCGCATGCTCGATGCGCAGGCGCGGGTGCTCTACGTGGGCAAGGCGCGCAACCTCAAGGCGCGGGTATCGAACTATGCGCGCCCCGCGGGCCACACGCCGCGCATTGCCCGGATGATCTCCGAAACCGCCTCGATGATGTTTCTCACAACGGCGACGGAAACCGAGGCGCTGCTGCTCGAGCAGAACCTCATCAAGCAGCTCAAGCCGCGCTACAACGTGCTCCTGCGCGACGACAAGAGCTTCCCCAACATCCTCGTCACCAAGGCCCACCCCTACCCGATGATCAAGAAGCACCGGGGCGCGAAGAAGGAGAAAGGCGCCTATTACGGCCCCTTCGCCAGCGCGGGCGCGGTGAACCGCACACTGGCGCAGCTGCAGAAGGTGTTCCAGTTACGCAACTGCTCGGATTCGATGTTCGAGACGCGCACGCGCCCCTGCCTGCAATACCAGATCAAGCGCTGCACGGCGCCCTGCGTGGGCTATATCTCGGAGGCCGATTATGCCGCGCAGGTGCGCGATGCCGAGCGCTACCTGTCGGGCCGCTCCACCGATGTGCAGGAGAAGCTCAAGGGCCAGATGATGGAGGCCTCCGAGGCGATGGAATTCGAGCGCGCCGCCGCCCTGCGCGACCGGATCAAGGCGCTGACACAGGTGCAGACGGCGCAGGGCATCAACCCGCGCACGGTGAACGAGGCCGATCTCATCGCGCTCCATCTGGAGAACGGGCAGGCCTGCGTGCAGGTGTTCTTCATCCGCGCCGGGCAGAACTGGGGCAATAACGATTTCTATCCGCGCGTGGGCGAGCATGTGGAAGAGGCCGAGGTGCTCGAGGCCTTCATCGGCCAGTTCTATGACAACAAGGAGCCGCCCCGGCAGCTCATCCTCTCGCATCCCATCGAAGACCCCGCCCTGATGGAGAAGGCGCTCGAGGCCAAGCGCGGCCGCAAGGTGGAAATTCTCGTGCCGCGCCGGGGCGAGAAGGCCGAACTGGTGGATGGCGCGCTGCGCAATGCCCGCGAGAGCCTCGCCCGGAAGATGAGCGAGACGGCGACACAGGCCAAGCTCCTGCGCGGGCTGGCGGAAGCCTTCGAGCTCGAGGAGACGCCGCAGCGCATCGAGGTCTACGACAACAGCCATATCCAGGGCACCGATGCCGTGGGCGCGATGATCGTGGCGGGGCCCGAGGGGCTCATCAAGTCGCAATACCGCAAGTTCAACATCAAGGGCGAGGAGCTGACGCCCGGTGACGATTTCGGCATGATGAAGGAGGTGCTCACCCGCCGCTTCACCCGGCTCCTGAAGGAAGACCCGGCCCGCGAGGAAGGCCACTGGCCCGACCTCCTGCTGATCGACGGCGGCGCGGGGCAGGTGAGCGCGGTGCACCAGATCATGGCCGAGCTCGGCGTGGAAGACATCCCCATGGTGGGCGTCGCCAAGGGGATCGACCGCGATCACGGCAAGGAGGAATTCCACCGCGTGGGCCGGCACCCCAAGGCGCTGAAGCACAACGACCCGGTGCTCTATTTCGTCCAGCGCCTGCGCGACGAGGCGCACCGTTTCGCCATTGGCACCCATCGCGCCAAGCGCGCCAAGTCGGTGAGCGCCTCGCCGCTCGATGACATCGCCGGCGTGGGCGCCGCCCGCAAGCGCGCGCTGCTCGCGCATTTCGGCTCCGCCAAGGCGGTGAGCCGCGCCAACCTCGCCGATCTGAAGGCGGTCGAGGGCGTCTCGGAGGCGCTGGCGCAGAAGGTTTACGATTTCTTCCACGAGAAAGGCTGAGGGATGCCCCATATCGTCATCGAACATTCGAAAGGGCTCGACGCGAGCCACGACCTGCAGGCGCTCTGCGATGATCTCTGGGAGAGCTTCGCTGCGCATCACTCGGTCAACGGGCCAGATACGGTGCGGGTGCGCACCATCGCCGCCACGGCGGGGCGCATCGGGGTGGAGCCGCAGAGCTTCGCCCATGCCACGCTTCTGCTGCTGCCAGGCCGCAGCGAGGAGACCCGCACAGAGCTGGCCCGGATGACGCTCGACACGCTCGAGGCGCACCTGCCGGACGTGGGCAGCCTCACCGTGCGCCTCACCGACTTGAACCAGCCCTACCTGAAGCGCATGTTGTAGCGCAAAGCCAAGGAGGCCCAGATGGACGACCAGACCCGCATCGAGCTCGAAGCCGCCGCCTTCCGCGCCCTGCGCGAACACCTCATGGAAAAGCGCACCGACGTGCAGAACATCGACATGATGAACCTCGCCGGTTTCTGCCGCAACTGCCTGTCGCGCTGGTACCAGGAGGCCGCCAATGCGCGCGGCATCGAGATGGGCAAGGAAGAGGCCCGCGAGATCTTCTACGGCATGACGATGGACGACTGGAAGGCCAACTACCAGACGGACGCCTCGCCCGAGAAACAGGACGCCTTCAAGAAGAGCTTCGCCGAGAACGTGGGCGAGACGGGCTGATCGCGCGCCCTATGGACGCGCTCAACCTCGCGGGCCGCATCCTGCTGGCCCTGCTCTTTCTCGGCGGTGCCGCGCAGAAGGTGAGCGACCCGGCCCCGGTGCAGACGATGATCGAAGGGATCGGCCTGCCGGGCGTGCTCGTCTGGCCCGTGGCCCTCTTCAACCTGCTGGCCGCGCTCTGCCTTGTCACCGGCCCGAGGGTGCGGACATGGGCGCTGCTGCTGGCGGCCTACTGCCTCTTCACCAGCTTCTTCCACTGGCAACTTCGCGCCGACCCGTGGCAGGTGACGATCATGGTGAAGAACATCGCCATCGCCGGCGGGCTCATGGTGCTCGCGGCGCAGGGGCCGGGGCGGTTCGTGCTTTTCCGAAGGTAGAATGGGGGCTCTGCCCCCGGCCTTCGACCTCCCCCGGGATATTTGCGGGCCAGAAGAAGCGAGGGCGCGGCTTGATCTGCATTAAAGGGCGGGCGGCCGGGCGCGTGATAGGCTCGTGCATGTGGCGGGGCCACCGCCACCCTTACGGAAAGGCAGAACGATGATCGAGATAGAGCATACCGGCGATCACGGCATTCTCGAAATCCGCATGACCGCCCCGGTAACCGATTATGACTACACCGAAATCCTGATCCCCGCCATCGACGCGGCGCTGGTGGAGCATGACAGCCTGCGCGTGTTGGCGGTGGTGGAAGCGGGTTTCGCGGATTTCACCCTAGGCGCGATGCTGCAGGATGCGCGCACCGGCCTCAAGCATTGGCGCGGCTTCGACCGGGCGGCGGTGGTGACCGACAATGCCGCGCTCAAGGCGGCCATCGGCGCTTTCTCGGTCTTCATGCCCTGCCCGGTGGGCCGCTTCGCCATGCGCGAGCTGGAAGACGCCCGCCGCTGGCTGCGCGAGAGCCTCGGCAGCATCCAGCAGGAGGAGATCGGCGAGGCGATGCTGCATGTGCGCCTGCGCGGCAAGCTCGACACGCAGGCCTATGCCAACGATCTGGAGGATCTGAACCGCTTCATGGCCCGGTACGAGAAGGTGCGGCTCCTGATCGACCTGCGCGATTTCGACGGCTGGCAGGGGTTGAGCGGGCTGCGCGACCATTTCGAGCTGGTGCGCGGCCATGCTCACAAGGTGGAGCGCGCCGCCGTGCTGGGAGACGCCGGCTGGCAGGACATGGCCGCCGCCCTCGGCCGGCGGGTGCTGGGCTTCGAGGCGCGGCATTTCAAG
Organism: Roseovarius sp.; assembly: GCA_040222155.1. Taxonomy (GTDB): domain Bacteria; phylum Pseudomonadota; class Alphaproteobacteria; order Rhodobacterales; family Rhodobacteraceae; genus Roseovarius. The sequence continues at coordinate 13,441 of JAVKDQ010000163.1, read as the reverse complement.
GCGGGCGAGATCGAGGCCGCGAAGGCGTGGCTGGCGGGCTGAGCGCCCGCCCGTCCGGTCAGACGGCGGCCTTGAGGCTTTCCTCGAGGTAGATTTCCCGCAGGCGCTTCGCCACCGGGCCGGGCGTGCCATCGCCGAGCGACACGCCGTCGATCTCCACCACCGGCATCACGAAGGCGCTGGCGGAGGTGATGAAGGCCTCGTCGGCCGCCTTCGCCTCGTCGATGGTGAAGCTGCGCTCCTCCACCTCCATCTGTGCCTCGCGGGCGAAGCGCAGCACGGCGGCGCGGGTGATGCCATGCAGGATGTCATTGGAGAGTTGGCGGGTGATGATCCGGTTGCCCTTGACGATATAGGCATTGTTGGAGGTGCCTTCGGTGACGTAGCCCTCCTCGATCATCCAGGCATCGTCGGCGCCGGCCTTCTTGGCCATCATCTTGCCCATCGAGGGGTAGAGCAGCTGCACCGTCTTGATGTCGCGGCGGCCCCAGCGGATATCCTCGATGGAGATCACCTTGATGCCGGTCTTCGAGGCGGGGCTGTCGGCGAGGCCGGGCTTGGCTTGCGTGAAGAGCACCAGCGTGGGCTTGGTGGTTTCGGGGTCCGGGAAGGCGAAATCGCGGTCGGCGGCGCCGCGCGAGACCTGCAGGTAGACAAGCCCGTCCTCGATGCCGTTCAGCCGCACCAGCTCGCGGTGGATCTCGAGCAGCTCGTCGAAGGCCTCGGGCTTGGGCATGTCGAGCTCGCCGAGAGAGCGTTCCAGCCGCCGCCTGTGGCCCTCGAAGTCGATCAGCTTGCCGCCCAGCACCGAGGTCACCTCGTAAACGCCATCGGCCATCAGGAAGGAGCGGTCGAAGATCGAGACCTTGGCCTCGGTTTCCGGCAGGTAGTCGCCGTTCACGTAGACAGTGCGCATGTTCACCTCGTCTTTCTGGGCGCCGCCCGTTCGTCGCTGAAAACGATCCCCCGGATCGGTTTCCGGGCGCGCCTCATCCCCAGAGCTCCGCGACAGGCGGATGCACCCCGGCCGCGTCGAATGTCAGCGGTTCCTCGCGGTCTTCGGCCAGAAGGAGCGGGCCGTCAAGATCCGTCACCATCGCGCCCTGCGCCACCAGCGTGGCCGGCGCCATGGCGAGCGACGAGCCCACCATGCAGCCCACCATCACCTTGTAGCCTTCCGCCAGCGCCGCCGCGCGCAGCGCCAGCGCCTCGGTCAGCCCGCCGGTCTTGTCGAGCTTGATGTTGACCACGTCATACTTGCCCCTGAGCCCCGGCAGGCTGGCGCGGTCATGGCAGCTCTCATCGGCGCAGACAGGCACGGGCCGCTCCATGCCGATGAGCGCCTCGTCCTCGCCCGCGGGCAGCGGCTGCTCCACCAGCGCCACGCCGAGGCGCACAAGATGCGGCGCCAGATCGGCATAGACATCGGCGCTCCAGCCCTCGTTGGCATCGACGATGATCGTCGAGTTCGGCGCGCCCGCGCGCACCGCCTCGAGGCGGGGCATGTCATCGGGCGTGCCGAGCTTGATCTTCAGGAGCGGGCGATGCGCGTGTTTCGCCGCCTGTGCCTGCATGGCCTCGGGCGTGTCGAGCGAGAGCGTGTAGGCGGTGATCTCGGGCCCCGGCGCGGGCAGCCCCGCAAGCTCCCACACGCGGCGCCCCGCGCGCTTGGCTTCCAGATCCCAGAGCGCGCAATCGACGGCATTGCGCGCCGCCCCCGCCGGCAAGAGATCGTAAAGCGCCTCCCGGGTCACGCTGTCGGGCAGGCCCTCGATCTCTTCGGTCACGCTGTCCAGCGTCTCGTCGTAGCGCGCATAGGGCACGCATTCGCCCCAGCCTGCCGCGTCGCCATCGCGCAGCCGCACCGTCAGCACCTGCGCCTCGGTGCGCGAGCCTCGGCTGATGGTGAACACCTGCGCCAGCCTGAACACATCTCGGCTTACGGAAATCTGCACGCGGCCCTTCCTTTCAACTTTCCAAAAATACTCCCGCCGGAGGCAGAAAGACTCTTCTGGCGCAGCAGATCAGATCGCCGCCAGCGCGTCCACCAGCTTGCCCGAGCCGAAGCGGTAGGGGTCGGTGGCGGGCAGGCCCATATCGGCCTCGACCTTCGCCAGATAGGCCTTCGCCTCTTCCTCGCTCATGTGCTGGGTGTTGATCGAAACACCCACCACCTGGCAGGCGGGGTTGGCGATGCGTGCCATGTGAAGCGCCGTGTCGCGCAGCGCCTCGAGGCTCGGCAACTGGTAATCCGGCAGGCCGCGCATGTGGGTGCGGGTGGGTTCGTGGCAGAGAATGAGCGCATCGGGCTGCCCGCCATGGATCAGCGCCAGCGTGACGCCGGAATAGGAGACGTGGAAGAGCGAGCCCTGCCCCTCGATCAGGTCCCAGTGATCGGGGTCGTTGTCGGGGGTGAGGTACTCGATGGAGCCGGCCATGAAATCGGCGATCACCGCGTCGAGCGGCACGCCGTGGCCGGTGATCAGGATGCCCGTCTGCCCGGTGGCGCGGAAGGTGGCCTTCATCCCGCGCTCCTGCATCTCGCGCTCCATCGCCATCGCGGTATACATCTTGCCCACCGAGCAATCGGTGCCCACCGCGAGGCAGCGCTTGCCGGTGCGCTTGACGCCATTGGCGATGGGATAGCCCACCGAGGGCACCCGCACATCGTGCAGCGTGCCGCCATGGGTCTGCGCCGCCGCCGTCAGGTCGCCCTCGTGGCGCAGCAGGTTGTGCAGGCCCGAGGCGATGTCATAGCCCATGTCCAGCGCCTCGATCAGCACGGTCTTCCATTTCTGGCTGATCACCCCGCCCCGGTTCGCCACGCCGATCACCAGCGTCTTGGCGCCGGCCTCGCGGGCCTCGGCGAGCGTCATGTCGGTGAGGCCCAGATCGGCGCCGCAGCCCTCAAGTCGCAGCTGGCCCACCGCGTGCTCGGGCCGCCAGTCGCGGATGCCGATGGCCACCTTGGCGGCCAGCATGTCGGGCGCATCGCCGAGAAAGAGCAGATAGGGCGTCTCGATCATCTTGTCTCTCCTGTTCTTGGGCCGGACATAGCGCCGCACCCGCGGGAATCACGCATTTGCGCCAGTTTGCCCGCCCGGCAGCGCGATATCCTCTTTATTTCCGGGGTTGCCCCTGGATTCGCGCAAGAAAACCCGCGTTTTGCCCGTGAAAGCGGCAGATTATCCCGCGCCACCGTCCCGATCTGTGCCTGATTCATCCTCAGCCGGGCTCTCGCGCTCCGCCTCCGCATAGGCCTCGGCCTGCAGCATCCCCGGCTGCGCCACGCCGATCACGCCGGTGGGCCGCACCTCGCCGGTATCCTCGGGCGCCGCGGAGAGCGCCCGGCGCGCCAGCGCCACGAGCACCACCACCGAGCCGATCGCGGCAACGAGCAGCGGCAGGCCCCGCCCGTCGGCGAGCCGCACCACGTTTGGGCCGATCAGCATGCCGAAGACCTGCCCGAGTTGCAGAAGAAACGCCATCGTGCCGCTCGCGGGCACCACCTGCCCGGGGCTGAGCTGATCGTTGGCATGGGCCGCGAGGATCGAGTAGACCGGCAGCGTCGCCCCGCCGATGATGCCGAAGCCGATCACGATATGCAGGGGCGTCGTGTCCACCGCCATCCAGAGCGCCGCCAGCACCGAGATGCCGGAAAGCCCGATCACCACGTAGCGCCGGTCGGTCTTGTCCGAGATCCACCCCACCGGATATTGCACCACCGCCGCCACCAGCATGGTCACCACCACCGTGAAGGAGGCCTGTGCCTGCGTGAAGCCGTTCTGCAGCGCATGGAGCGGCAGGGCGATATACCACGCCACCACGCCCGCCCCCATGATGACGATGCCCAGCACGGCCATCGGCGACACCTTGTAGAGCCTGCGCACCGGCATCCGTTCCGGTGCCGTGTAATCCGGCGCGCGGTTGTTCGACAGCAGCAGCGGAACGATCGCCACCGACAGAAGGATGGAGGAGAGCCCGAACAGCAGGTTGCCCGACGGGTCGGGCAAGGCCACCATCGCCGTGCCCAGTGCCGGCCCCGCTGTTTGCGTGATGAAGTAGATCGAGAGCACCTGCGCCCGGATGCGGTTCTCCGACTTGGCGTTGAGCCAGCTTTCGGTGATCACGTAAAGCCCCGGAAAGCACATCCCCGCCAGAAGCCGCATCGCCCCCCAGCTCACCGGGTCGGAGGTGAGCAGGTGGGCGATGGCCGCCACCGACACCATCGAGGCCAGCGCCGAGAAGGAGCGGATATGCCCCACCTTCTCGATCAGCCGCGGCGTCATGATCGTGCCCGCCAGCGCGCCCAGCGGGTAGCTTGCCTGCATGAGCGCGATCTCCAGATCGGAGAAGCCCAGCGTCGCGCCGCGGATCGTCAGCAGCGTCACCAGCAGCCCGTTCGCCACCATCAGGAGGAACATGCCGAGAAAGAGCGCCCAGTTGTCGAGAAGTGCGCGTCGCATCGAGGGCCTTTCGTTCCGGTCGTGGTCTTGCCTCCCTCCTCGCAGACCGCCCGGCCGAGGGCGCATCCGTTTCCGACATGGCCCGTCGCGGACAGGGCACCGCCCGCGGCGAGAACCGGCTTGCGGAGGGGTGGGCAATTTTCTAACAAAGCCGCCGAGACAATCGAAATTTCCTGACGAGAGGCTGCCCAAGATGAGTTTCCGCCTGCAACCCCCCGCGCCTGCCCGCCCCAATCGCTGCCAGCTCTTCGGGCCGGGCTCCAATTCCAAGCTCTTCGAGAAGATGGCCGCCTCCGAGGCCGACGTCATCAACATCGACCTCGAGGATTCCGTGGCCCCCACCGACAAGGACAAGGCCCGCGCCAACACCATCGAGGCGATCAACGACATCGACTGGGGCAAGAAAACCCTCTCGGTCCGCATCAACGGTCTCGACAGCGCCTGGTGGTATCGCGACGTGGTCGACCTGCTGGAAAAAGCCGGCGAGCGGCTCGACCAGATCATGATCCCGAAAGCCGGCTGCGCGGCCGATATCTACGCGGTCGATGCGCTGGTGACCGCCATCGAGAAGGCCAAGGGCCGCGAGAAGCGCATCGCCTTCGAGGTCATCATCGAAAGCGCCGCCGGCATCTCCCATGTCGAGGAAATCGCCGCCGCCTCGCCGCGCCTCGAGGCCATGAGCCTCGGCGCCGCCGATTTCGCGGCCTCCATGGGCATGTCCACCACCGGCATCGGCGGCACGCAGGCCAATTACTACATGCTCCACGAGGGCAAGAGCTACTGGCCCGACCCGTGGCACTGGGCCACCGCCAATATCGTCGCCGCCTGCCGTACGCACGGCATCCTGCCGGTCGACGGCCCTTTCGGCGATTTCTCCGATGACGAGGGCTTCCGCGCGCAGGCCCGCCGCGCCGCCACGCTCGGCATGGTCGGCAAATGGGCGATCCACCCCAAGCAGATCGCGCTCGCCAACGAGGTCTTCACCCCCTCGGCGGAAGCCGTGCAGGAGGCCCGCGAGATCCTCGAGGCGATGGAGGCCGCCAAGGCCCGCGGCGAGGGCGCGACCACCTACAAGGGCCGGCTCGTCGATATCGCCTCGATCAAGCAGGCCGAGGGCATCGTGCGCATGGCCGAGATGATCGAGGCCTGATCCGGGCCCGGAAAGAGATTTTCTCGCCTCCGGCGGGGATATTTGCGGCCAGAAGAAGCCGGGGCGCGCGCCCTTGTTTCTTCTTGGTGCAAATACTCGATCCACCGCTGCAATGACGGAAAGGGCAGATCATGAAGACAGCCATCGTCACCGGCGCCGCGCGCGGCATCGGGCTTGCCACCACGAAGCAGTTTCTCGCGCAGGGCTGGCGCGTGGTGATGATCGACCGCGACGCGCCTGCGCTCGCCGAGGAGGCGGGCCGGCTGGAACATGTCGATCCGGTGGAGTGCGACGTATCGCTGCCAGACCGGGTGGAGGCGATGGCCGGGCATGTGGCCAGAACCTGCGAGAGCGTCGATGCGCTCGTCAACAATGCCGGCGTGGCCGATTTCGGCCCGATCGAGGAGACGGATTTCGCCCGCTGGCGGCGGGTGATGGAGACCAATCTCGATGGTGTCTTCCTGATGACGCAGGCGCTCACCGGCCCGCTCGCGGCGGCGCAGGGCGCCATCGTCAACATCGCCTCCATCTCGGGCCTGCGCGCCTCGACGCTCCGGGTGGCCTATGGCACCTCGAAGGCGGGGGTGATCGCGCTTACCCAGCAGCAGGCGGTGGAGCTGGGCGAGAAGGGCATCCGTGCCAATTGCGTCTGCCCCGGCCCGGTGCGCACCAAGCTCGCGATGGCGGTGCATTCGCAATCGATCATCGACGCCTATCACGATGCGATCCCGCTCAACCGCTATGGCAGCGAGGACGAGATCGCCTCGGTCATCACCTTCCTCTGCTCGCCGGGGGCAAGCTACGTGACCGGCCAGACCATCGCGGTGGATGGCGGGTTCGAGGCCACCGGCATCGGGCTTCCGGCGCTGCGTGGAAGCTAGGCGCGCGGCGGCTCGATCAGGATCGCGCGGAAATCGTTGACATTGGTGAGCGTGGGGCCGGTCACGACCTGCCCGCCGATCCGCCCGAAGAACCCGTGCGCGTCGTTGCGGGCCAGCGCCGCCTCGGCATCGGCGCCCTTGGCGAGCGTCTCCGGCCCGATCACCGCGCCCGCCACCTCCGCCGCGCCGTCCACCCCGTCGGTGTCGCAGGCGATCGCGTGGATGCCGGGCGCGCCCTCGAGGGCCAGCGCGAGGGCGAGCGCGTATTCGGCATTGGGGCCGCCCACGCCATCGCCGCGCCGCGTCACGGTCAGCTCGCCGCCCGAGAGCAGTAGGAGCGGCGGATCGCCCGCGCGCATCTCCGCCTGCGCCGCGAGCGCGGCCTCCGCGTGCTGGGCGGCCACCTCGCGCGCCTCGCCTTCTAGCGCATCGCCCATGATCCGCACGGCGCAGCCCGCCTCGCGCGCCAGTTCGGCGGCGGCTTCGAGCGATTGCGAGGGGGCGGCGTAGATCACGTTTTCCACCTTCGAGAGCCGCGCATCGTCGGGCGCCACCACGCGGCGCGGGCCGGTGAGCACCGCCTCGACGGAGGCCGGCATGTCGATGCCGTGGCGCTCGAGGATGGCGCGCGCATCGGCCTGCGTGCTGGCATCGCCCACCGTAGGGCCGGAGCCGATCATCGCCGGGTCGTCGCCCGGCACGTCGGAGATCAGCAGCGCCAGCATCCGCGCGGGGTAGGCCGCCGCCGCAAGCTGGCCACCCTTCACGAGGCTCAGGTGCTTGCGGAGCGTGTTCATCCGCCCGATGGGCGCACCAGAGGCCAGCAGCGCTTCGTTCACCGCGCGCTTCTCGGCGAGCGTGATCTCTCCGGCGGGTTGCACCAGCAGCGCCGAGGCGCCGCCCGAGATGAGCGCCAGCACCATGTCGGCCTCGCCCAGCCCCGCGACCAGACCGAGCATCCGCCGGGTGGCCTCGAGCCCCGCCTCGTCGGGCACCGGGTGGGCGGCCTCGACGATCTCGATGCCCGCGCAGGGCCGCGCATAGCCGAATCGGGTGATCACCAGCCCCTCGCAGGGCCCATAGGCCGCCTCCACCGCCTCGGCCATGCGCGCGCTGGCCTTGCCGGCGCCGATCACCACCAGCCGGCCTTCCGGGCGGGGCGGCAGGTAGCCGGCGAGGCTCTGCATCGGGTCGGCCACCTCCACGGCGCGGTCGAAGAGGCGGCGCAGGAAGGCGAGGGGCTCATGCATGGGGCGGTCTCCTGGATCTTGCGGGCGAGCTTAGCGGGGCCGCCGGCGCGACAACAGACCAATCGCGACACGCCGGGCCCCTGTTGCGCTCGGGGGCGACGGGACGATGAGGTATTTTTGCCAAGAAGAAGCCGGGGCGGGGTTTCTTCTTGTTCCAAATACCTGAATGGCCCATGCCCTGCCGCCAGCTTGACAAAGCCCAAGCGGCGCGCGACAGACGCGGGCATGTGGAGCACCCTTCTTCCGGTCGCGCTCGGCGGGGCGCTCGGCGCCTCGGCGCGCTATCTCGCCTCGGTGGGCACGATGCGGCTCGTCGGGCCGGGTTTCCCGTGGGCGACGCTGGGCGTCAACGTGCTGGGCTCCTTCCTGATGGGCGTGATCGTGGTGGTGCTGGCGCGCGAGAGCGGTACCCGCTTCGCGCCGTTCCTGATGACCGGCGTGCTGGGCGGCTTCACCACCTTCTCGGCCTTTTCGCTCGATGCGCTCACGCTTTACGAGCGCGGGCAGGCTGGGCTGGCGGCGGCCTATGTGGGGGCGTCGGTGATCCTGTCGCTGCTGGCCATCGTGGCGGGGCTTGCGCTGGCGCGGGCGGTGTGGCCGTGAGCGGCGTGCAGACCCTCACCGTGGCCGTGGCCGATGCCGACCAGCGGCTCGACCGCTGGCTCAGGCGGCAGTTTCCGCATCTCCAGCAGGGCCGGATCGAGAAGATGTGCCGCAAGGGCGAGTTGCGCGTCGATGGCGGGCGGGTGAAGGCCAGCACCCGGCTCGCGGCGGGCCAGCAGGTGCGGGTGCCACCCCTGCCCGAACCGGGCGAGGCGCCCAAGGCCCCGGCCACGCCGCGCGTCTCGCAGGCCGATGCCGAGATGATCCGCGCCGCCGTGATCTACCGCGACGATCACATCATCGCGCTCGACAAGCCGCCCGGCCTGCCGGTGCAGGGCGGCAGCAAGCAGACCCGCCACGTGGACGGGCTTTCGGAGGCGCTGCGCTTCGGGCTGGAGGAAAACCCCCGCCTCGTGCACCGGCTCGACAAGGACACCTCGGGCGTGCTGATCCTCGCGCGCACCCGCGCGGTGGCGGCGCGGCTCACCGCCGCCTTCCGGCATCGCGACACCCGCAAGATCTACTGGGCGGTGCTGGCCGGCGTGCCGAGCCCGCGCAGCGGCACCATCCGTTTCGGGCTCGTCAAGGCGCCGGGGCACGGGCAAGGCGGCGAGGGCGAGAAGATGCTCTGCATCCACCCCGACAAGGTGAAGAGCACCGAGGGCGCCAGGAGTGCCACCACCGATTTCACCGTGATCGAGGCGGCGGGCACCCGCGCCGCATGGGCCGCGCTCGTGCCGGTGACGGGCCGCACCCACCAGCTTCGCGCCCATATGGCGGAGCTCGGCCACCCGATCATCGGCGATGGCAAGTATGGCGGCTCGGGGCAGGAGAACCTCGGCGATGGCTGGGGCGCGCAGCTGGGCGGCGAGGTGAGCCGCAAGCTGCATCTGCACGCCCGCTCGCTCACGCTCGAGCACCCGGTGACCGGCGCGCGGCTGCATCTCGTGGCGCCCCTGCCGCCGCACATGCAGCGCACATGGGAGATGTTCCAGTGGCAGCCCTCGGAGGCGCCGGAAGACCCGTTCGAGGATCTGGCATGAGTGCCCCGCTGAAACTGGTGATCTTCGATGTCGATGGCACGCTGGTCGACAGCCAGGGCGATATCGTGGCCGCGATGACGCTCGCCTTCGACCGGGCCGAGGCGCCCGCGCCCTCGCGCGCCGAGATTCTCGGCATCGTCGGCCTCTCGCTCGAGGTGGCGATCGCCCGGCTCGCGCCGCAGCTTTCCCCGGAGATGCATCACCACATGGTGGGCTGGTACAAGGAGGCCTATCTCACGTTGCGCGCGCAGGCGGGCGCGGCGGCCTCCTCGCCGCTCTATCCTTTCGCCCGCGCGGTGCTCGACCAGCTCCACACCGTGCCGGAGACGCTTCTGGGCGTGGCCACAGGCAAGTCGCGGCGCGGGCTCGACAAGCTCTTCGAGGCGCATGACCTCGCGCGGCTCTTCGTCACCAGCCAGGTGAGCGACCATCACCCCTCGAAGCCGCATCCCGCGATGCTGCTGGCGGCGCTCGCGGAAACCGGCATCGCGCCCGAGCACGCGGTGATGGTGGGCGATACGACCTTCGACATGGAGATGGCGCAGGCCGCCGGCGTGCCCTTCATCGGGGTAAGCTGGGGCTATCACAAGCTGGCCATGCTCACCGGCGCGGTGCGCGTGCTGCAGGATTTCCGCGATCTGCCCGGCGCGCTGCAGGATCTTTGGGAGGTGGCCTCATGAGCGGCTGGAAGGCGAAACGGTTCTGGAAGGCCGCAGAGGTGGTGCCGCTCGAGGGCGGCTACACGGTAGAGCTCGACGGCCGGCCGATGAAGACGCCGGCCAAGGCCGCGCTGCACCTGCCCACAAGGGCCATGGCCGAGGCCGTGGCCGCCGAATGGCAGGCGCAGGAGGGCGAGGTGAAGCCCAATACCATGCCCGTCACCCGCGCCGCCAATTCCGCCATCGACAACGTGTCGCGCCAGCATGCCGAGGTGGCGGGCTTCGTCGCCGCCTATGGCGACAGCGATCTCACCTGCTACCGCGCCGACGGCCCCGCCGAGCTTGTCGCCCGCCAGCAGGAGGCATGGGATCCGCTGCTCGACTGGGTCGAGGCGCGCTACGGCGTGCGGCTCCTGCCGGTCGCGGGCGTCATCCACCAGCCGCAGCCCGCCCGGGCGGTCGAGGCGCTCTCGGCCGAGGTTCATGCCGCCGGGCCTTTCGAGCTGACCGCGCTGCACGATCTCGTCGCGCTGTCTGGGTCGCTGGTGATCGGCCTCGCCGCCTTCCACGATGCGCGCGAGCCGGAGCAGCTCTGGCACCTCTCGCGCATCGACGAGACATGGCAGGCCGAGCAATGGGGCGCTGACGAAGAGGCGCAGGCGGTGGCGGCCTTGAAACAATCCGACTTTTTAGCCGCCAAACGCTTTCTGAACCTTGCGCGGGCGTCCAATTAGGCCGCCAACCATGCCTTGACGCTAGGGAACGCGGCTCTCACGCCATCGTTTTTCGTGATCGAGGGCTTGACCTTCAAGAATGAATCCACACAAACTCGGGCTCACTGACGGGGGTAATCCCCGGCTACAGTATCGCTACTGGTCTGAACAGGGCCATAAACCGCTTTTGAAAAAGCGGACAATCAGGAAGAGGTAAACATGAAAAAAACCATTTTTCTTGGTGCGCTGACCGTTGCCGGCCTTGCAGCTGGCGCTGCGGCCGCCGCTACGCTGGATGACGTGAAGGCGCGCGGCAAGCTGAACTGCGGCGTCACCACCGGCCTCGTCGGCTTCGCCGCGCCCGACGCCAACGGCGTCTGGGAAGGCTTCGACGTGGGCGTATGCCGCGCCGTGGCCGCCGCCGTGCTGGGCGATGCCACCGCTGTCGAGTTCGTGCCGACCACCGGCAAGACCCGCTTCACCGCGCTCGCCTCGGGCGAGATCGACATGCTGGCGCGCAACACCACCTGGACCTTCTCGCGCGATGTCGACCTGAAGTTCGAGTTCGTCGGCATCAACTACTACGATGGCCAGGGCTTCATGGTGCCCTCCGCGCTGGGCGTCAGCTCGGCCAAGGAGCTTGACGGCGCAACCGTCTGCATCCAGACCGGCACCACCACCGAGCTCAACCTCGCGGATTACTTCCGCGCCAACAACATGAGCTACGAGCCGGTGCCGATCGAGACCAACGCCGAGGCGCAGCAGCAGTATCTTGCCGGCGCCTGCGACGTCTACACCACCGACCGTTCGGGCCTCGCGGCCACCCGTGCCGCCTTCGAAGCCCCGGGCGATCACACCATCCTGCCGGAAACGGTGTCGAAGGAGCCGCTCGGCCCGCTCGTGCGCCACGGCGACAACGAATGGGGTGACGTGGTGCGCTGGACGCTCAACGCGCTCATCGCCGCTGAAGAATACGGCGTGACCAGCGCCAATATCGGCGAGATGGCCGGCGCTGCGGGCGACAACCCGGAGATCAACCGCCTGCTCGGCACCGAGGGTAACCTCGGCGAGATGCTGGGCCTCGATGCCGACTGGGCCGTGCGCGCCATCTCGGCCGGCGGCAACTACGGTGAACTCTTCGAGAAGAACATCGGCGAGAACACCCCGATCGGTCTTGCACGCGGGCTGAACGCCCAGTGGAAAGACGGTGGCCTGCTCTACTCGCCGCCCTTCCGCTAAAACCTGACACGGCATGGGGCGCGGTTTCACACCGCGCCCCATTGCCATCACGCATATGGGACACAAATAAACGCCGGCCCCGGCGCCTTACAGCGCCGCACAAAAAATAACGGAGCTGGCCAACGGGGACCCCTAGATGACGATTTTGACCGACCCTCACAAGGAGTCGTTCCGGCTGTCGATGCTGATTTACGACACCCGCTACCGCTCCTACACCTTTCAGTTCATCGCTCTCCTGCTCATCGTCGCCGCCTTCGCGTGGCTCGGATCGAACCTCCTGCAGAACCTGCGCGACGCGGGGCTGAACATTTCCTACGGCTTCCTCGGCGAGCCTTCGAGCTACGACATCAACCAGACCCTGATCGAGTATGACAGCCGCTCCACCCATTGGCGCGCCACGCTGGTGGGCGTGCTCAACACGCTGCTCGTCTCCTTTCTCGCCTGTATCACGGCCACGATCTTCGGTGTCGCGGCCGGCGTGATGCGCCTCTCGCCCAACTGGCTCGTTCGCAAGCTCATGGCGATCTATGTCGAGGCGTTCCGCAACGTGCCGGTCCTCATCTGGATCATCATCATCTTCACCATCATGACGGCGGTCATGCCCTCGCCGCGCGCCTTCCGGGGCGAGGATGCCGAGGCCAGCATGGTGCTCGGCTCCTTCGCCTTCACCAACCGCGGCGTCTACATGCCCAAGCCCATCTTCGAGCCCTTGGGCTGGGTGGTGCTGGGCGTCTTCATCGCCTCCGTGATCGGCGTCTTCGCCTATCGGCGCTACGCCACCAAGCTGCTCTACGCCACCGGCAAGCTGCTGCCCATGGGCTGGCCCTCGCTGGTGATCTTCTTCGTGCCCTCCATCCTCGCCTTCTTCGTGCTCGGCCGGCCCATTTCGCTGGAATATCCCGAGCTGGGCGGGTTCAACTTCGATGGCGGCATCCAGATCCTCGGCTCGCTGATCGCGCTGTGGTTCGCACTGGCAATCTACACCGGCGCCTTCATCGCCGAGAACGTGCGCGCCGGCATCCTCTCGGTCTCCAAGGGCCAAACGGAGGCCGCCGCCTCGCTGGGCCTGCGCCCCCGCCGGATCATGAACCTCGTGATCCTGCCGCAGGCGCTCCGGGTGATCATCCCGCCGCTCATCTCGCAATATCTCAACATCACCAAGAACAGCTCTCTGGCCATCGCCGTGGGTTACATGGATCTCACCGGCACGCTGGGCGGCATCACGCTCAACCAGACGGGCCGCGCCATCGAGACGATCCTGCTGCTGATGCTCTTCTACCTCACCATCAGCCTCACGATCTCCGCGGTGATGAACGTCTACAACAATGCCATCAAGCTGAAGGAGCGGTGATATGAGTGACACGCATAGCCATCACGCCGCTTTCGTTCGCACCGAGATGCTGCCCGAGGCAGCGCCCCCGGCCTGCGAGGCCGGGG